>NZ_CP183331.1:2791730-3101923 GCF_048541895.1 Caulobacter sp. ErkDOM-E
TCTGGAAGCTCTATTATAACGGCTCGGTCGGCGGTCAGGCGATCGTCGGCATCCCCGCCGCCCGCCGTCTGAAGGACGCGCGCGGCGACGCCGCCCGGGTCTGGCCGTTCGAGACCGGCTTCAAGGCCCTGACCGAGGCTGATCTGGAAGGCGTGCTGGTGGTGATCACCGAGGTCTATCCCTCGCTGCTCAAGGCCGTACCGGCCGCCGGCGAGGTCAAGGACCTGGCCCAGGTGCGGGCCCAGGCCGAACACTTCGCCAAGCTGGACGAAGCCGGCAAGCTGGCGGCGCTGTTCGCCGGCCCCAAGGCGAGCGACGAGGTGCTTGAAGCGGCCGCTACTGAAGAAGGCTGGATTCTGGGGGCCTAGCGTCGAGCACTTGCCCCCTCCGCGCCTGCGGCGCTCCTCCCCCGTAGGGGGAAGATGAGGTCGGCGCTTTTCATCTTCCCCCTACGGGGGAAGACGATCGCGAAGCGATCCGTAGGGGGCAAGTGGTCGCGGAACTACCCGCGCGCATCCCTCACATCCAGCATCCGAAACCGCGCCAGCAGGAACGCCATCGAGACAAAGCTGGTCACGATCACCGACCAGACGATGCCGTTGACGCCCATGCCGAGCGGAATGGCCAGCCACCAGGCCAGCGGCCCCATGATCACGCCGTAGCTGATCAGGTGGGTGATGGTCGGAATCCACACCTCGCCGCGCGCCCGCAGCGCCTGGGCCGCCACCACCTGCACGGCGTCGGGCGCCAGGAACAGGCAGGTCAGGGCCAGGGCCGGGGCGATCAGGGCGATGGCCTCCTGGTCGGCCGTATAGGCCGACGCGACCCATTCGCGCAGCGGGAACAGCAGCAGCGCCGCCACCAGCCCCACCGCCGCCGTGAAGGCAAAGGCCACCCAGCCGGCGCGGGTCATGCCGGCCGGATCACGCGATCCGAAGGCCCGGCCCACCTGCACCGAAGTGGCCGTCGAAATGCCCAGCGGCAGCATGAAGATCACCGCGGCGACATTGATCACCACCGCCCACGCCGCGATGGACAACCCGCCGATCCAGCCGGCAACCAGGCTCATGGCGGCAAAGGCGGCCACCTCGAAGAAGTTGGACGCGCCCGCGCCATAGCCGATCCGGCGCTGCTCGATCGAGGCCGGACGATCGAGCGCCGGCTTGTCGAACACGCCCAGCGCCCGCGCATCCTTCAGGCGCAACACATAGATCGCCAGCATGATCAGCAGGGCCAGCCGCGCCACGAAGGTGGCCCAGGCCCCGCCCACGGCGCCCATGGCCGGCAAGCCCCAGGTCCCTGGCACCAGCAGCAGGTTGATCGCCAGGTTGACGCCATTGGCCACCCACATGGCGATGGTCACCGGCCCGGGCCGCGACAGGCCCTCCAGCCAGAAGCTCAGCACCACGGTCAGGGCGTAGAGCGGCAGGGACAGCGAGAAGACGATCATCGGCGCCGTGGCGCCATCGGCCAGGGCCTTGGGCAGATGCACGGCGTGCAGCAGGGGCGGCCCCAGCAAGGCCAGGGACACGGCCGAGGCCATGCCGATCCAGAAGCCATAGACCAGGCCCCGGCGCAGCACCGCGCCGGTATCGTGCAGCCGGCCCGCCCCGATCGCCCGCGAGGTCATCACCTGGGCCCCGACCAGCAGGCCGACGGTCATGGTCACAAAGATCGAGGACGGCGCCCAGGCCATGGCGTGGAAGCCCAGCTGCTCGGCGGAAAAGCGCCCGACCACGATGGCGTCGGTCAGGCCCATGACCATGATGCCCAGGCGCGACAGCACCACCGGCCCCGACAGGCGCATCAGCTCGATCAGATCGGATATCAGCGCGCCGCGCGGCGCCGGAGCAGCCGCTGGGCGGGGCATGGGCAGGGCCTTTCGAAGGGGCCGGCAAGGTGGCTCAAGGCACCCCCTGGGGCAAGGCCGCTTGTAACCGGCCGGGAACATCCCTTCCGCCAGTGGTTTTCGGGTCGCAGCGCTCAGGCCGGGACGGCGGCGGACAAGGCGACCATCGCCAGGATTTTCGGGCCGATGCGAACGGCGCGCTAACGCTGTTGCTGTATTCCTGTCGCCCGAGCGCAAAACGCGTCTTCGGCCCTCGCGGCCGGGCCCCGGAAGAAGCACCGACCATGTCGCTCAACAGCGTCAACACCAATACCGGCGCCATGATCGCCCTGCAGTCGCTGTCGGCGATCAACCGCGAGATGTCGGGCACGCTGCGCCGCATCTCGACCGGTCTGGCCGTCTCCAGCGCCAAGGATGATCCCGCCGTCTGGGCCATCGCCCAGACCCAGCGCGCCGAGTCGCGCTCGCTGGACTCCGTGCGCGATTCCCTGCTGCGCGGCCGCTCGATCACCGACGTGGCCCTGTCGGCCGGCGAGACCGTCGTCGACCTGATGGGCAAGATGAAGGAAAAGATGTTGGCGGCGGCCGACACCAGCCTGTCGACATCCAGCCGCGTCGCTCTCAACAACGACTACCTGACGCTCAAGCGCCAGATCGACCGCACCGTGGGCAATGCCGAGTTCGGCGGCGTGAACCTGATCGCGTCGGGAACGGTCGGCCAGGTCCGCGCCCTGGCCAATGCTGACGGGAGTGACACGGTCGATATCGATCACGTTGACCTGTCGACCACGGGCGCGGCGCTGTCGGGCATGCCCGCCGACCTGCTGGCCGCACCGATCACCGGCGTCGAGATCAAGGCCATGAGCACGGCGATGGAGACCGTCACCTCCGCCCTCGCCCGCCTGGGCACCGGCTCCTTCGCCCTGGAAAGCCACCAGACCTTCATCGACAAGCTGCAGGACACGCTGGACACCTCGGTCGGCCGCCTGGTCGACGCCGACATGGCCCGGGAGTCGACCAAGCTTCAGGCGCTGCAGATCAAGCAGCAACTGGCCATCAAGTCGCTGGCCATCGCCAATTCCGGAACCTCGTACCTGCTGACCCTGTTCGGCAGGTAGCAGGGCCCAGGGCTCGGAACACAAATTCGCTGTCATCCCGGACAAGCGCGTAGCGCGCAGATCCGGGATCGACGCCTGAGCGCCGCGCTTCGGGTCGGTCCCGGCTCTACAGGCCGCTACGCGACCTTCCGGCCGGGATGACAATCCGGGGGGCGGCCAAACTGGGCCCGATCTTTAGTGTGGCCAAGTCTCGGCCAGCACCTTGACCACGCCATCCTTCAGGCTGACCTCGAGGGCCGGCGTCTTGGGCTGGCCGGCGGCGAACAGTTCGTAGATCACCATGCCGTCGTTCTGGGTGCTCTCGATCACGCGCACGGGCTGGGCCTTGCCGGCGGCGGTCCGCACGGCGGCGGGCGCATCGGCCCAGGCGATGTCGCGCTGGGTCTCGACGATCTCCCAGGCGCCGTTCTTTTCCAGCAGGTCGAACTCGATCTCGGCGCCATTGGGCAGCACGCCCTCGACGTCGAAATAGCGGCGATCCTCGCGCTCCTTCAGTTCGGCCTCGACGACCTTCAGCCCCGGCGCGGCCTTGATCACCACGGCCAGAACGGCGGGCGGCAGGTCAGCCGCCGCGACGGGCGTGATCCTGGTTTCCGACGCGCCGGCCATCGCGGCCGAGCCAGCGAGAGTCAGGATCAGGGCCAGGGTCGAGGGAAGGATGATGCGGGTCGGCATGACAATCTCCAGCGGGTCGCGACCAGCATAACCGAGGGGTCGAGAGTCAGCGATGCTAAGGCTGGATCGCCGATGCTATGACAGCGCCGCTTCAAGGAGTCGCCCATGGCCCGCCATCTCGCCCTGATCTCCCTGCTCGTCGCCGACTATGACGAGGCGTTGGGCTTCTATGTCGGCAAGCTGGGCTTCGACCTGATCGAGGACACCGACATGGGCGCGGGCAAGCGCTGGGTCGTCGTCTCGCCCGGCCCCGGCGGCTCGCGCTTGGTGCTGGCCAAGGCCGCCGACGCGCATCAGGCCGCCCGGATCGGCGACCAGGGCGGCGGCCGGGTCTGGCTGTTCCTGCACACCGACGACTTCGCCGGCGACCACGCCCGGATGAGCGCCGCCGGGATCCGCTTCCTCGAAGCGCCACGTCACGAAGCCTATGGCAGCGTCGCGGTGTTCGAAGACCTGTACGGCAACCGCTGGGATCTGCTGGAGCCCAAGGCCTGACGCCTCGCCGCAAGGTCGCAACGACCTAGACCGGCCCCGCGTCCGCGCCGAACGCCTCGGCCGCGAAGGTGCGAAGCTGGGCGGCAATGTCGGCCGGCCAGGCCTGTATCCGTTCCGCGAACGCCGCGTCGTCCCCCGCGAACAGGGCGCGCATCGCCGCTTCGAAGCCCTCCCGATCGCCGGCCATCACCGTAGCGAAGCGATAGGCCGCCTCGCGGGAGCGACGGATGCGGTCGGGGCCTTCGCTTTCGCGTCGCGCCGCCTCGACCAGCTTGCGCAGCGCCACCGAAGCGCCGCCCGGCTGGCTGGCCAGCCAGTCCCAGTGACGGGGCAGCAGCGTAACCTCGCGCGGCGTGACGCCCAGCCTGGGCCGGCCGCGGCCGCGTGGCGCGGCGGCCTCCCCGACAGGCGCGAGCCGCGCGGTCAGGTCAGCGGGCCCGCCGCTGAGGTCGAAATCCACCTGCCGGCCCTGGTCGTCAAAGATCAGCACCCCGGCATCCGACGGCTCGGCCGCCAGGCGCTGGGCGGCCAGGGCCGCCTCAAGGGACGCCCCCGCCGCGACGCGCTCGGCGCCCCTGAAGACCACATGGCTCATCGGTTCAGCCCCCGGGCGTTCAGGGTCTCGATCCAGGCGGCGCGGCGTTCCTTCAGCAGGGAGGACTTGCCCAGAGGGCCGAGGTTTTCGTCGTCGATGGCTTCCAGGGCCTCGAAGCTGAACGCCGCCTCGCCATGGGTCGCCCACGCAGCCTGGAGCGAGGCCTCCGAATGCCCTCCGTGTCGCAGGGAAAACCAGATCCCGTTCTGACGGGTCGCCAGATCGGGCGTGGCGCCGACCCAGGCTTCGCCGCTGGCCGCGCAGCGCACGGCATAGATCCCGGCCTCGACCTTGCGGTCACGATAGTCGCGCACCAGCGCCTTGCGTCCGTTCATGGGACCCTCCTGCGGTGCGCTTTTTACCCGGATGGAATATAAAGTCAATATTACCCGGGTATATATATTTGAAAGCGTCTAGGCAGATCCCGGAGCGGCGCGGAACACCACATAGCCCCGCTCGACCATCCGCCGCATGGCCTCATACGCCTCGGCCAGTTCGTCATAGGCCGTGCGCATCTGGGCCAGCTTCTGGATCTGCTCGGGCGAGGGTGCGTGGGATGTCTCGGTCATGGCCACCGCAGCGGCCACCCATTGGGCGCGGGCCTGGGCGGCGGCGACGGCCATGTGCTGGAAGTGGCTGGCGTCGACATGGCCAAGCGCCTGACCGATCAGCGCCTTGTTCGAGGCGAAGGCTGTGTAGTCAATCTGCTCAAGGATTCCGCGCAGGCGGCGCTGGATCTGGGGATCGACATCCTCGGGCTCGAAATGATCGACGCCTCGACGACGAGAACTGGATGTGACGGTCGACGACATGGCGTCCTCCCGCCCGGCCAGAAGATGCGAGAAGAGCCGGGTTCAGAAAACAGCCTGCGCCCGACAACTTAAGAGGTTATTGCCAAACGGCCCGCGCCAGGTTGACGCAGGCGCGGTGGAGCGCCAGCCCGCTCCTGGTCAAGAGTGAGGACGCGCTAAGGCCGCAGCGCCTTCCAGCCGAAGTCCAACAGCGGCCGCGCGTCGGCGGCGAAGCCGGTGATGATCCCCGGCAGATCCGTCCCGCCGATCTCGGCGCCGGTCAGGTCGCGGCGCACCAGCCAGCGGGTGCGCTTGAGCGCCGCCTCCAGCGGGCCTCCGGCCTCGCCTTCGAAGCCCTTGGGCATGCGCTTGGTCGGCTCGCCCGGCTCCAGCGGCAGGCCCTTGGACGCCAGCGCCGTCTCGACCGCCGCCCAGCCCTTGGGATCGGCGACGATGGCGCGCCGGAAGGCGTCGATGTGCGGCCGCTCCGACAGATAGAAGCCCGCCGCTGCGAAAGGGCCGTTGCCGGAATAGCCCGCGTCGCTGTCATCGCCTGACGGGAAGGTGCTGGGATCCATCGGATCGATGGTCTGGGGGTCAAAGGCCGGCTTGCTGCCACCCTGCGGTTCGATGTGCACATACAGCATGCCCGGCGACATCTTCTGGCCGTCGCGGGTCAGGGTGGCCGAGACGTGGGTCTTGTAGGGCTTCTTGTCCTTCGAGAACCGCACGTCGCGATGAATGCGGAACACCGTGTTTTTGGGATGCCCCGCCAGCGGCAGGCCCCGGGCCTCGAGCGCTTCGTTCAGGGCCAGGATCAGCGCCACCAGCGTGGGCTTGAGGCCCTCGTCAAAGGGCGCACGGTGGGCGGCGAACCACTCGCGGTCGTTGTTGACCGCCAGCCCGGTGAGGAAGGCGAGATCGGCGGCGGCGAAACCGGGAAACGGAGCGTGAGTCATGGGGCGATCCTAGCGTGGATCGTCATCGCCCGTCCCTGCTGCCAGGGACTGTCAGCAACCCGCGCTGAACGGAACATAGTGGGAACAAATGGACTTGTACGCCGCCGGAACCGGGCCGATGGTCGCCGCCTCGAAACCCCTCAAAGGACACCTCCCATGACCATCCAGGACATCGCCGCCGATCTCGTCGCGCTCTGCAAGGCTGGAGACTTCACCACCCCTGGCGAAAAATACTGGGCTGACGACGTTGTCAGTATCGAGGCCGCCCCGGGCGACATGGCCCGCATCCAGGGCAAGGCCGCCGTGCGCGGCAAGGGCGAATGGTGGGCCGCCAACCACGAGGTCCACAGCGCCGAGGTGACCGGTCCCTATATCAACGGCGACCAGTTCGCGGTCGGCTTCAGGATGGACGTCACGCCCAAAGCCAGCGGCGAGCGCATCACGATGGATGAGGTCGGGCTCTACACGATCAAGGACGGCAAGATCGTCGAGGAGCGGTTCTTCTACTAGCGGACGGGGGCACGGTCAGCGGG
This sequence comes from Caulobacter sp. ErkDOM-E, assembly GCF_048541895.1. Classification (GTDB taxonomy): domain Bacteria; phylum Pseudomonadota; class Alphaproteobacteria; order Caulobacterales; family Caulobacteraceae; genus Caulobacter. The sequence continues at coordinate 2,798,746 of NZ_CP183331.1, forward strand.
CGCTCAACGCTGAGCGACCGCGCTCTTCTTTGAAGGCGCAGTGTCCTTGGTCGCTGGCGTGGGCGCGATGAACTTCCCGGAGCGCTCTTCGCGCGTGCCGTGGGTCGCGACCCACGCGGCGTCGCTCATGGCCTTGGCGATGCTTTCGGGATCTGGCGTCTTGGTCATGACGGGCTCCTCTCCACCAAGATAGCGGCTCCATCGCGACTTTCCCAGACTTCCCACCGATCGACCAATGGCTTGTAGATTTCGAGGTTCGCGCGGCTGCGCTCGAAGCGGCGACGAAGATCGGCTTGCGGGACAGGGTGCCCACCCATGTCGACCCGATGAGCGACGCGCGATATCGACGCCTGCACATTGGGCAGACCGACATAGATCAGCGTGATGCTGTAACCGGCCGCCCGCCACTGCGGCAGGCGCCGCGCATAGAGGCGGCTGGACAGGGTTGTTTCCAGGACGATGTCCGCGCCATTGGCGACATGAGCGTCTAGCTGGGCGAGCATCAGACGTCCGGCGCGCATGTCACGCTCGGCCGCCGACAGCGCCGGTTCGGTCAGCCGCCGAGCGATCTCGTCGGCATTTGCAAAGACGTAGTTGGGCGCGCTGTCATTGATCCAGCGCGTCGCGAAGGTGGTCTTTCCCGCTCCGTTAGGGCCGGCGATGATCAGCATATTCAGCACTGCGCGCTCCTGAAAGCTGCGCGAGCACTATCGCATAGCGATATTTTCTTGAAACCCCTACAACTCCAGGAACGCCTCGAAGCCGCCGAAGATCATGCGCTTGCCGTCGAAGGGCATGGTCTCCATGCCGGATTTCATGCGCTCGTCAGCCATGATCTTGGCGTTGACGGCGTCGCGGTGGGCGCGGTCCGTATAGGTGATCCACGAGAAGACGACGATCTCGTCGTCCGTGGCGTGAACGGCGCGCGGGAACGAGGTCAGCTGGCCATAGGGCACGTCGTCGCCGAGGCATTCGACATAGGACAGGGCGCCATGCTCCATCCAGACCGTGCCGCCCAGGCGGGCCATGTCCTTGTAGGCGTCGAGCTTGTCCTTGGGGATGGCGAGTATGAAGCCATCGACATAGGCCATGGGGATCCTCCTCATCGTTGTTGACGACACTCAGGACGCGCGGGGGGAGATGGTCCGGCAAACGGTCGCGGGAAGTCTCGAGAGGTCGTGACGCTCAGGCCGCAAGTACTGCGGAAACCGGCCGCCGCAAGGACCTGGGCATGTCGGGGCCCTCGCCAAAGCGAACGACGAGGTCAGGTCGGTGATCGGGGGCGCCGAGCCAGGCGGCCAGGCGACCTCGCGCCGCGCTGTCCTCGACCGGCTGGTTCAGGAACGCCAGCTTCCGGCCCCGAGCCGTCGCGGTCAGGGCGAAGCGCGTAAAGGCGCGACCGACGGCGACCCAGCCGGCGGGATCGTTGGAAGGACCGCTGAACACCGCCGCGCCGGCGGTGTGCGCCATCTGAGCAACGATCTTGTCGGCCGAACCCTTGGCCGTGAACAGCGTGTCGAACAGGCGCGAACCCATCCATCGAGGACTGCTCGGATTGCCCGAGGCGCCGGTGAACAACCCGTCGCGCCGCGCCAGGGCCTCGGCGGCGTCGAAGCGGATCCAGGACGCCAGTTCACGTCGGAAGGCCGGACTGTTCAGTTGCGCGCCGTCACCGTCCAGGATCAGGGCCGTCAGCTCGTCCAGGGGCCGGCGATCGGTGATCAGGCTGATGGCGACCTCGGGTCCGGCGCTGGCCGCCAAGGCCCGCAGGGTCTCGCCCGGAAGGGAACGCGGATCATAGTCGCCGCGCGTCGAAGCCCGGCGCGGTATGGCCGCGAACAGCGGCCCCGCGGCGGCCCGTTGCGGCGTCAGGCTGACGGCCACGCCCTGAGAGGGCCCCAGAAAGCGAGCCTCTCCCGCCCAGCCATAGCCGGCGGCGGCCTGCAAAAGCGTCTCGGCGGCGCAGCCCAGGCTGACGAACAGGTGATGATCGTCCGGATCGACCACCGGCGTGCGGCGCGACAGGTCCGGCTGGATGAGCAGGTCGCGCCCCCGCGACGCGAAGCGCCAGGGCTGGGTGTTATGGCCGCTGGCCGCCAGGGTGGCGGCATGGACCAGCGCCTGGACGGGCAGCCCCGCCGCCGCCGAAGTCGGCGGCAGGACCCAGGTAGCAGCCACGGCCTGGGCGTAGGCGTCGCCGCCCTCCCCGCAACTGGCGACGCCAATCAGGGGAAGCGCGGACAGCAGGGCGCGTCGGGTGGTCATCAGAGGGCTCCTTGAGAGGTCCAATGATAACGTCAACGCTTCAGCCCGGCCTTGAGGCGCCTCAAGGCCGGGCCAGCCGCAACTATTCTGTTTTCAGATAGATCTCAGAGCCCTGCTCGCGGAACTTCTCGCTCATCTCGGCCATGCCCAGGGCCGCCGCTTCGTTCGGGGCCTGAGCCGCTGCAAATTCCCGCACCTCATGGCTGATCTTCATCGAGCAGAACTTGGGGCCGCACATCGAGCAGAAGTGCGCGGTCTTGTGCGCCTCCTTGGGCAGGGTCTCGTCGTGGAACTTGCGGGCGGTTTCCGGATCGAGCGCCAGGTTGAACTGGTCTTCCCAGCGGAACTCGAACCGCGCCCGGCTGATGGCGTCGTCCCACATGGCCGCGCCCGGGTGACCCTTGGCCAGGTCGGCGGCGTGGGCGGCCAGCTTGTAAGTGATGACGCCGGTTTTCACGTCGTCACGGTCGGGCAGACCCAGGTGCTCCTTGGGCGTGACATAGCAGAGCATGGCGGTGCCGAACCAGCCGATCATCGCCGCGCCGATCGCCGAGGTGATGTGGTCGTAGCCAGGCGCGATGTCGGTGGTCAACGGGCCCAAGGTGTAGAAGGGGGCCTCGTGGCAATGCTTCAGCTGCTCATCCATGTTGGCCTTGATCTTGTGCATGGCCACGTGGCCCGGCCCTTCGATCATCACCTGAACGCCCTTGCTCCAGGCCACCTTGGTCAGTTCGCCCAGGGTGCGCAGTTCCGAGAACTGGGCCTCGTCATTGGCGTCGGCGGTCGAGCCGGGACGCAGGCCGTCGCCCAGCGAGAACGACACGTCATACTCTCGCATGATGTCGCAGATCTCGTCGAAGCGCTCATAGAGGAAGTTCTCCTTGTGGTGCGCCAGGCACCACTTGGCCATGATCGAACCGCCGCGCGAAACGATACCGGTGACGCGCTTGGCGGTCATCGGGATGAACGGCAGACGCACCCCGGCGTGGATGGTGAAATAGTCCACGCCCTGCTCGGCCTGCTCGATCAGGGTGTCGCGGAAGACTTCCCAGTTCAGGTCCTCGGCCACGCCGTTGACCTTCTCCAGCGCCTGGTAGATCGGCACGGTGCCGATCGGGACGCTGCTGTTGCGGATGATCCAGTCGCGGATGTTGTGGATGTTGCGGCCGGTCGACAGGTCCATGACCGTGTCGGCGCCCCAGCGGGTGGCCCAGACCAGCTTGTCGACCTCGTCGGCGACGGTGGAGAGCACCGCCGAATTGCCGATATTGGCGTTGATCTTGACCAGGAAGTTGCGGCCGATCGCCATCGGCTCCAGCTCGCCGTGGTTGATATTGGCCGGGATAATGGCGCGGCCGCGGGCCACTTCCTGGCGCACGAATTCGGGGGTCACGAAGTCGGGGATGCTGGCGCCGAAGTCGTCGCCGTCGCGCACGCAGGGGCGGTCCTGCTCGCGGCGCAGGTTCTCGCGAATGGCCACATATTCCATCTCGGCGGTGATCTTGCCGGCGTTGGCGTATTCGTACTGGGTGATCAGGTGGCCCGGCTTGCCGCGATAGATGGTGCGGCCGATGGCGGGGAACTGCGGGGCCAGGTGCTTGCCCTGGGCAAAGCCGTTGTCCTCGGGCTTCACGGCGCGGGGCTGCGCCACCACGTCCACATCGCCACGCGCCACGACGAAGGGCTCGCGCGTGCGCTCCAGACCCTTTTCGATGTCGATGGTCACAGTCGTGTCGGTATAGGGGCCGGACGGGTCATAGACCGTCACCGGCGGCTCGTTGGCCGACGGGTGGACGGCCACCTCGCGGAACGGCACGCGGATGTCGGGGAACAGTTCGCCGGCCTGATAGACCTTGCGCGAACCGGGAATGGAGCCGGTCGAGATGGTCTCGGCGACGGACTTGATGGTGGTCTGGACGTTCATTCTTCGGGCGCTCCTCAAGCGATAAGGAGACCCGGACGTGCGTGCTAAGTCGGTTCTAACGGACGGACCGTAAGCCCCGACCGCGTTCCCTCCCTTCGCCGGCATGACCCGGATCAGGTTCGACGGGTCAGGGCGAAAAGCCCAATCTCAGCCGCACAAGCGACCCCCCGGTGAACAGGGGGACACTAGGCGTGTTGACGTTTGGGTCAAGGGCGCGTGAGCGCGGGACAGAACCCGGCCTGGACCATGGCCTCGCGCTGGCCCTTGCTCGGCGGCCGCAACGGAAGGTGGCACAAGGGTTTGGCCTCGACGGCGGCGGCGCTGATGCGCCCCTGCTCGACCAGGGCGCTGACCAGGAAATAGCGCAGCATTTCCTCGACGGAATCGGGCATGTCGCGCGCCAGGATCTCGGTTTCACTCAGCCCTTGGCGCAGTTCGCGCTCGGCGTTCAAGGGATTGCGCGCTTCCAGATAGTTACGGCCGGTGATCAGTCGCACGCGCGGATCGTGCGGATAGCGGGTTACCAGATCGCGGGCCTGCGCCTCGCTTCCCCAGCCCTTGCGCGGCAGCAGATGGTCCGGGGCCAATACGCGTCCGCGAGCGATGTAGGACTCGTGGCGGGTGGTCACCAGCGCGAAGGCGGCGATCGCGGCGATCAGGCCCAGCCATCCGATCCCGGCTGCAACAGCGCCGAGGCGCGGCTGATCCTCCTCTTCCGGCCAGGCCACCAGCAGAATGAAGCCCATCAGCCCACCCGCCGCCGCACCGCCCATGTGAGCGTTGTAGTCGATGGCCGAACCCGAGGCCGCGCCGAACGGGATCAGGGACGGGATCAGCAAACGGAACGCCACCCAGCGCAGCCGCTTGGCATGGTCCCGCGCCGCGAAGTGCAGGCTGGAGGCCAGCACCATGGCCAGCAGACCCATGATCGCGCCGGACGCACCTACGGTGACGACGTCGGGCGAATTCAGCAGCACCGACGCCGCCGCGCCGCCCAAGGCCGAGACCACGAAGGTCGCCGCTAGCCAGGCGCGTCCGATCAGCCTCTCAAGGGTCACGGCCGCAAGGACCATGACCACCGAATTGCCGATGATGTGGGCAAGATCGCCGTGCAGCAGAGGGGCGGTAAAGATCCGCCACCACTCGCCCTTCTCCAGCAAGTCACGGCTTAACCCTCCGGTCGCGACCAGCGTCGAGAAACTGAATGACAGGCCCGGCCCGGACGGCAGACCACCGCTCTGCTCGAAGACGAAGACCATCGCCAGCAGGGTCAGCAGGGCGATGGTAAGATACGGAGCCTTGTCGGGCGCGGCCGGCTCGACGGTGACATCCGCCTCGGCCGCAACGACGGGCGGCTCCCAGCGCGGCCGCACCTTTACAGGCGGGGTCGGCGCGAGGCGCAGCGGCACCGGCGGAGCGGCGCGCCGGCCAAAGACAGGCGATTGGGTCATCAGAAGCCCGACACTCAGAGTTCAATCTGAGGTGTAGGGACACACGCCTTACGGACCGTGAACGCCTCCGACTTTTTAGAGCCGCGACGCCCCAAACGTATCGCACACCGCCGGATCGCCGCGCTCATAGCCGCGCGTGAACCACCGCACGCGCTGGGCGCTGGTGCCGTGGGTGAAGCTGTCGGGCACCACCTGGCCCTGACCACGCGACTGGATGGTGTCGTCCCCGACCGCCGCAGCCGCGCCCAGGCCGTCCTCGATGTCGGCGCTGTTGATGACGATCTGGCCGTTCGAGGTCTCGCCGGCATGGGCGGCCCAAACGCCGGCATAGCAGTCGGCCTGCAGTTCCAGCCGCACCGAGCCGCTTTCGGCCCCGCGCGCGCCCATCCGCCGGGCGGCGTCGGAGGCCCCCAGCAGGGTCTGCACATGGTGGCCGACCTCGTGGCTGATCACATAGGCGCGGGCGAACTCGCCCCTGGCCCCGAACTTGGTCTCGAGCTCATTCCAGAAGGTCAGGTCCAGATAGACCTTGCGATCGGCCGGGCAATAGAACGGCCCCATGGCTGACTGGCCGGTTCCGCAGCCGGTGGGCGTGGCGTTATCGTACAGCACCACCGCCGCCGGCGGCGTATAGCGCGCGCCCTGCCGGGCGAAGATCGGCCCCCAGACGTCGGTGTTCGAGGTCTCGATGGCGTCGACGAACTGGCCGTTCTCATCCTTGACCGGACCTTCAGCGACCTGCTGCTGGGTCTGGTCCTGCAGCTGCTGGGTGGCCTGCAGGGTGGTCTGCGGATCGATGCCGAACACGAAATAGCCGATGGCCGCCAGGACCAACGCCCCGACGCCGCCGCCGGCGATGCCGACCCCGCCCATGCCCCGCCGGTCCTCGATATTGCCCGAGCGGCGCGCGCCTCTCCATTCCATGCCGTATCCTTGTGTTCAGCGGTGTTTTGATCAGCGGTCGCTGGCAGGACGCACGGCCAGGACACGCGCATTGCTGCGCGCCAGCGCATCCTGGGTCAGACGCTCCAGGCGATCCATCTGGCCCTGAAAGGACTCCGGCCCACTGGCGGGCGGCGGCGCGGGCGCGGGCGGCGGAATGATCAGGCCGTTCGAGCCCGGCGGCGCTGTCCGCGCGGCGTCCAGCTCGCGCAGCACCAGGGCGGTTTGCAACTGGTCCTGACGGGCGGTGATCTCGCGCTGGGCGGCCAGCGCATCCTGACGCGCGATCTCGGCGCCCTGCTGGGCGGCGTTCAGGGCGCGCAGCTCAGGCAGAGTGTCCTGGGCCGACGCGCCGCCGGCGGCGGCGAGAGCCGCCAGGCCGGCCCCGGCGATCCATCTGATCCTGCCCATCGGCGCTCCTTGTCTCAAGGCGGGTGTCTCACTCAGATCCGGCCCGGAGCGCCCGCGACGCTCAGGGTCGTTTGACAGTGAAACGCGTCAGTTCCCGTTTCGGGGCCTCCCATTCGGGATCCAGTTCGGCCGCGCGGGAATAGTCCTGATAGGCCGATTTCAGATCGCCCAGGCCTTCATTGGCCAGGGCGCGGTTGAACCAGGCCTTTTCGGGATCCTTGACGCCGAGCGACAGACCCTTGTCGATCTGGCCCAGGGCGTCGCTGTAGCGCTCTTCGCCGACATAGGCGGCCCCGCGATTGACCCAGGCTTCACCCAGGTCGGGATCGATCTTCGACGCGGCGTCGAAGTCGGCGCGCGCGGTCGGAAAATCGCGCTGGCGCATCTGCAGCACGCCCCGGTTCACGAAGGTGCGAGCCCGGTCCCGGAAGCTCAGGGTCTCGGTTTCCAGCGCGACGGTGCAGGTCAGCACCGACCTCTGGTCAGAGCGGCCGTCGATGGCGGCGATCGAACAGTCCTTGGCGGCGCCGCCGCCCAGCACCAGGGTCGAGGCCAGCGCCCCGCCGCTTGCGAAAAAGGTCGCGGTCAACACACCCGCAACCAGAAGGTTTCTTGGCGTCATGTCTTCCTCCCTGAGATCACGGTCCTTGTCACGGCGCCCGGCGGAAATGACCTTTCGGTCCGCCGGGGCGCGCGAGGCCGCGCTTCACGATGGGATCAGCATGCTCCGGCCAAGCCCCATCGTCGATATGGATAATACGCCCCTCTGCCGCCGCGTGCTAACAGAACCGCGAGTCATTTCAGGGACCGCTTCGATGCACCTCGCCCGCTTCCCCCGCGCCCGTTTCGCCCACCTGCCCACGCCGCTGGAGCCCCTGCCCCGCCTGGGCGCCGCGCTCGGCATCGACCTGTGGGTCAAGCGCGACGACTGCACCGGCCTGGCCGGCGGCGGCAACAAGACCCGCAAGCTGGAGTTCCTGCTCGGCGAGGCCCTGGCCCAGGGCGCCGACACCCTGGTGACCCAGGGCGCCGTCCAGTCCAACCATGTGCGCCAGACCATCGCCGCCGGCGCGCGCCTCGGCCTGGCCTGCGAGATCATCCTGGAAGAGCGCACGGGGTCCAAGGCCCACGACTATGTCGGCAATGGCAATGTGCTGCTGGACCGGCTGATGGGCGCCGCGATCCGCTTCGTTCCGGGCGGGACCGACATGGTCGCCGAGCTGGAAGCTTCGGCCCAGGCCGTCCGCCAGCGCGGCGGCAAGCCCTATGTGATCCCCGGCGGCGGCTCCAACACGGTCGGCGCCCTGGGCTATGTCGACTGCGCTCGCGAGCTGATCGTCCAGGCCGACGAACGCGACCTGAAGATCGACCGCCTGGTCACCGCCACCGGCAGCGCCGGCACCCATGCGGGCCTGGTGGCGGGCTTTGCCGCCCTGTCGGTCGACGTGCCGATCCTGGGCTTTGGCGTCCGCGCGCCCAAGGCCAAGCAGGAAGAGAACGTCTTCAACCTGGCCGTCGCTACCGCCGAGACCATCGGCGCGGCGGGGCGGGTGACCCGCGAGATGGTAGTCGCCGACTGCGACTATGTCGGCGAAGGCTATGGCCTGATCGACCAGGGCGTAATCGACGCCCTGACCCTGGCGGCCCGCACCGAGGGCCTGCTGCTGGATCCCGTCTATTCGGGCAAGGCGATGAAGGGTCTGATCGACCAGGCCCGCAAGGGCGCGTTCAAGGGCGAGCGCGTTGTGTTCCTGCACACCGGCGGCGCCCAGGGCCTGTTCGGCTACCATACCCAGATGGAAGCGGCGCTTCTCTAGGAGCCTGACCATGACCAAGACCAAGACCCTCGGCGTTCTGGGCGGCATGGGCCCGGCCGCCACCCTGGACTTCCTGGCCAAGCTGCAGGCCGCCACCCCTGTCCAGCGCGAGCAGGACCATCTGCGGGTGCTGGTGGACATCAATCCCAAGGTCCCGGACCGCAACACCAGCCAGGACGATCCCGGCCCGGTGCTGGCGGCCATGGCGGCGGGCCTGAGAGACGGCGGCGCCCAGGTGCTGGCCATCGCCTGCAACACCGCCCACGCCTTCGCCGATGAGGTCCGCGCCTGCGGCCTGCCGCTGGTCAACATGCTGGAGGTCGCCGGCCAGGCGGCCCGGGCGGCCGGCGCCGCGCGCGTGGGTGTGCTGGGCACCGGGCTGGCGCTGGGCCTCTACCGCGACACGCTTTCGCATCAGGGTCTGGAAGTCATCACCCTGGACGACCACGAGCAGGTCGAGTTCATGGCCCTGCTCTATCGGATCAAGCTGGGCGACCTGGGGCCGGACTCCCGCGAGACCACGGCCGCCCTGGCCCACCGCCTGATCGGCAAGGGCGCCCAGGCCATCATCGCCGGCTGCACCGAAGTTCCGCTGGTGCTGGGCGCGGCGGATCTGGCCGTACCGTTCATCGACGCCACCGAGGCCCTGGCCCGCGCCTGCGTCGCGGCGTGCGCGGAGACGAACGCCTAAGGGTGGCGCAAGCGTTGTCGGGAACGCGGAACGCCAATAGTCTGTCGTAAACGGGTGAGCGTCGCCACAGACGACACCACAGGATGAGTTGGGGCGACTTGGGCCTTGGCCGCAGGGGGCCGGCGCCGGAGCCTGAAGTAGGTAGAGATGACTGGAAAAACTCGCGCCAAGCTGCCCGGTTACGGTGAGGCCGTACCACTCTTCGGCGGCGACCTTGATGACGGCACTGGCTGTAACATCAGCAAGGGCGGCGGTCGGTGGGTCATCCTGCAGTTCTTGATGCGGATGTCCTCTGACCTTGTTCGCGACGCTCACCAGGTCATTCTCGATCGCGCCGAGCTGTTCGACGATGTCAACGCCAGCTATTTCGGTGTCATCGTCAATGCGTCCGACCTTGCCCAAGGCCCCCGCACCAGCCTGCCCGGTCGTCGCTACTTCAACGACGTCGACGAACGGATCACGCGCATTTTCGGCCTCAAGATCGAGGGTGGATACATGCCGATGACCATCCTGCTCGATCCGACCTTGCGCGTGGTGGCGGCAGAGCCGCTGCGGAAGACCGCTGAAATTCTGGATCTCATGGAGCGCTACATCAAGGCGGAGCCACCGACCCGCCTCGACACCACGGCTCCGGTCCTGACCGTGCCTCGCATTTTCGAGCCCGAGTTCTGCAAGACCCTGATCGACTACTACAATCAGAAGGGCGGCGCATCTTCAGGCTTCATGCGGCAGGTCGGCGACAAGACGGTCGTGATGCATGACTCCACCATGAAACGTCGCAAGGACGTGACGATCGAAGAGAGCGATCCTCTGAGAGAAGCCGTGCTGAGCCGGATTCGTCGCCGTCTGCTGCCGGCCATCGAGCGCGCGTTCAGTTGGCGGGGCACACGGATCGAGCGCTATATCATCGCGTGCTACGACGCTGACGAGCAGGGTTTTTTCACGGCGCACCGTGACAACACCACTGCGGCGACCATTCACAGGAAGTTCGCGGTGTCGATCAACCTCAATGCCGACGACTACGACGGCGGGGCCTTGAGGTTTCCAGAGTTCGGCCCGCGCACCTACAAGCCGCCGACCGGCGGCGCCACGGTGTTTGGCTGCGGTTTGCTGCATGAGGCGACGCCCGTGACCCGCGGCCTGCGCTACGCGTTCCTGCCGTTTCTGTATGATGAGGAATCCGCGAAAATCCGCGAAAAGAACGCCCACGCCCTGGTCCTGGAACCTCAGAACGCCGATGCGGCGGAAGAAGAAGCCCTATCCTGACCGCCCGCGCTCAAACGCGCGCGCCGCCGAACTTCTCGTCGCTGGCTTCGATCATGCCGACCAGAGCCGCGGCGCCGCGCGAGGCCTGGGCCATGCGGCGCAGGGCGGCGCGAGCATGGGCGTTGTCGGCGATCTCCGCCTGACGTTCCAGCCGCTCGGCTTCATGCAGATGTTCTGTGCGTGTTGGCATGCGACAAATGTTTACAGAATGTAAATTTTCTCGCCATGCGACCGCTGGACGCACGCCGCTCGTCAGGGCTTCAAAGCGCCATTGAAAACGCCCCCGCGCAAGACGGCGCCCATTCGCACCACCCAACTGTGCTGACCGCTGTTGCGCGGAAAGCCTCTAGCCAAGCCGTGACACCGGTGTCACAACAAGGTCAAGACTTCGCCGCCTTAAGGTGGTGGGATCGGCTTGTCTGGTCCGGGAGGACGCAACGGAACCGCCACGGGCGCTCGGCGACGTCGCCGCGTCCCACGGCCCGACGCCCCACCGAGCCGGTCGAGATAAACGCCAGCCGGAGCGCCGAATGCCTCTCAGCCCCATCTCCCGCCGCCGCCTGATGGCGAGCTCGGCCGCCGCCTTCGCGGCTGCAGGCTGCGTCTCGCCGCTCAAGGCCCTGGCCGGCGAGGGCCCGACCAAGGCCCAGGCCCTTGAGACCATGAAGAAGGCCACCCGCTTCATGGTCGAGAAGGCGGCCTATAATGGCGGCTATGTCTGGAGCTACCTGCCCGACTTCTCGCGCCGCTGGGGCGAGATGGAAGCGTTCCCGACCATGATCTGGGTGCAGCCGCCCGGCACGGCCACCATGGGCCACCTGTTCCTGGACGCCTTCCACGCCACCGGCGACGCCTATTACTACGAGGCCGCCGTCAAGGCCGCCCAGGCCCTGATCGCCATCCAGCATCCGGCCGGCGGCTGGAACTATCTGGGCGACCTGGCCGGCGAGGCCTCGCTGAAAAAGTGGTACGACACCATCGGCAAGAACGGCTGGCGGCTCGAGGAATTCCAGCACTATTACGGCAACGCCACCTTCGATGACGCCGGCACGGCCGAGGCCTCGCAGTTCCTGCTGCGCCTGTATGTCGAGAAGCAGGACAAGGCCTTCAAGCCCGCCCTGGACAAGGCCCTGGCCTTCGTTCTGGACAGCCAGTACCCGATCGGCGGCTGGCCCCAGCGCTTCCCGCTGAAGGACGAGTTCCACCACCACGGCAAGGCCGACTATACCGGCTACATCACCTTCAACGACGATGTGGCCGGGGAAAACCTCAAGTTCCTGATCATGGTCTGGCAGGCCCTGGGCGACGACCGCGTGCTGCCGGTGATCCGCAAGGCCATGGACTGCTTCCTCGCCTGCCAGCAGCCGATGCCGCAACCGGCCTGGGGCCTGCAGCACAGGGTTTCCGACCTGAAGCCGGCCGGGGCCCGCACCTATGAGCCCGAAGCCTTCGCCACCCACACCACCGGCGGCAACATCGCCTCGTGCATGGACTTCTACGAACTGACCGGCGATCCCAAGTTCCTGGCCCGCCTGGGCGAGGCGCTGGACTGGCTGGACAGCGTGAAACTGCCCGCCGAGCAGATCAAGGGCGGCCGCGCCTATCCCACCTTCATCTCGATCGGCGAAGGCAAGCCGCTGTTCATCCACCGCACCGGCAGCAATGTGGTCAATGGCCGCTACTATGCCGACCACAATCCCGAAAACGTCGTCATCCACTATGGCTCGACCCGCGCGGTCAATGTGGAAGGCCTGCGCAAGCGCCTGGCCAAGCTGCAGGCGACGCCGCCGGAAATCGCCAGCCAGGACTCGCCGCTGAAGGGCGGTCGCAAGGCCCTGCCCCGCTATTTCACCACCGGCGACATCTCGGTGTCCGACCTGAATGTCGACACCCTGAAGGCCGACACCGGTCAGACCTCACCCGACAAGGCCGCCGCCCTGATGGCTGCGCTCAACAGCGAAGGCTGGTGGCCGGCCGAGCTGAAGGCGACCAGCAATCCCTATATCGGCGACGGCTCGCCCACCCCCGCGCCCGGCGACTTCAGCCGGACCCGGGTAGGCGACGCCACCGACACCTCGCCGTTCATCACCGAGACGCCCAAGATCGGCATCTCGACCGGCGGCTATATCGAAAACATGACCGCCCTGATCAAATATATCGGCACGGTCTAGGGCTCACAGGCCCTGCGCAGACTGCCCCCGGCCGCCTGCGCAGGGTCTCGCCGATCCCCCTGGGCGCGCCCCTGAGCAGTCAGCGGACTGCCGCAGACCTGTTCGACCTTCGGACCGCTGAAATCCACTCGCGCGGAAGACGAGCCGGAAAGCGCGAATCGTCGGTCTATGTCGTGTGTCCGTTGCGCCTTGCCATGGATGAAGGTCGGCGCGACGACCAAGGCGGATGACGTTAGGCGGGGGCTTGGATGCCAGGACGAATAGCCGATGTCACCCAGCTGGAAGGGTACATCCAGTACTCCCGCCAGGTCGCATTGACCCGGCTCGTTCTCGTCGCCTGTTTCGTCGTCCTGCTGGCGTTCTTCACCCCCTCGCGCATGGCCATGCTGGGGGTTCTCGAATTTGTCCTGTACCTGGCCCTGTTCGCCGCTGCGGAAATCGCCGCCCGCGATCCTGACCCGGGCAAGGCGTTCAAACGGCTGCGCTGGCAATCGGACGTCCTGATGGTCCTGCTGGTGGTCAATGCCTGCTGGCTGGCCGTCCAGATCCGCCTCTATGGCGGCCCGATCGCCCAGGTCGAGACGGGGTTATTGGCGATCTGCGTGCTGCTGTTCGTCGCCCTGCGGGTCCACATCACCCCCATCAGCTATGTCATTGGCGTCGTTCCCCCGGCCCTGACCCTGATCTGGAGCGCCATCGACTGGACCGCGCCCCTGGCCTTCAACCACTATGCCCTGGCGATGGTCCTGTTCGTCGCCGCCGTGCTGATGGTCACCTCGCGACAGCAGGCCACCGACCGAACCCTGACCCAGGCCCTGCGCGACCTGACCCGCAAGAACGCCGCCCTGACCGAGGCCATCGACGAGGCCAAGGCCGCCAGTCGCGCCAAGACCGACATCCTGGCCGTGGCCAGCCACGAGATCCGCACCCCGCTGAACGCCGTGCTGGGCTTCGCCCAGATCCTGCGCGACAAGGACCTCACCCCCGATCAGGCCGAACTGATCGGCGGCGTGCTGGAGGGCGGCGAGCAGCTGACCCGGCTGCTGGACGGCATCCTCGACCTGGCCCATGTCGAGGGCGGCCAGACGCGCCTCAACCCCGTCCCGGTCGATCTTCGCGCCATGATCCATGCGGTCATGCGCGTATGGGGCGCCCATGCGCGCGGCATCGGCGTGGCGTTCACCTTCGACGACGCCGACCCCACCCTGTCCTTCCATGTGCGCGCCGACGCGGTGCGGGTTGAACAGACACTGATCAACCTGATCTCCCACGCCATGGGCGCGGTGTCGGCCGGCGGCTGGGTCGCCGTGCGTCTGGCCGGCACGCTGAAGGGCGAAACCCTCAGCGTCCTGATCGAGGTCAGCGATACCGGCCCCGCCGTGCCGCCCGAAGACCGGCCCCGCCTGTTCGAGGCCTTCGACCAGACCGCCCGGGGCCGCCAGCAGGGTAGCAGCGGGCTGAGCCTGGCGATCTGCGCCCGCAATATGGCCCTGATGGGCGGCGCCCTCGGGATCGAGGCCCCGGCTGCCTCTGTGACCTCAAGGGCTGCGCCCGACGGCGCGCTGTTCTGGTTCGCCTTCGACGCGCCCGTCCACACCCCGCACCTGGCCGCTCCGCCCCCTCCCCGCCGCGACCTGGGTCAGGTTCGCCTGCTGGCCGCCGAGGACAACTCCGCCAACCGCAGGGTGCTGGCGCTGCTGCTGAAGGACACCCCGGTGTCGCTGACCTTCGCCGAGGACGGCGCCCAGGCGCTGGACGCCTGGCGGGCCCAGCCGTTCGACCTGATCCTGATGGACGTCAACATGCCGGTCCTGAGCGGCCTGGAGGCCGTACGGGAAATCCGCAGGTCCGAGCCGCCCGGCGCCCGCACGCCGATCTGGATGCTGACCGCCAACGTCTTCGACGACGACATCGCCCGCTATCTGCAAACCGGGGCCGACGGCGTGCTGCGCAAGCCCATCGACGTGCCGGCTCTGTTCACCCTGCTGGCCCAAATCGCCGAGAGCCGGGTCGCCGAAGGCCTGGCCGACCCGGCACCCGACGCCTGACCCCGCGTCAGCGTTGCCCGACGGCCGCCTCATGCTAGCGTCCCTCAAACACAAACGGGAGAAGTCACATGGCCAAGGTCGCCTATTTCACAGTGGGGTCCAACAAGCTGGAAGAGGCCAAGGCCTTCTACGACGCCCTGCTGGGCTCGATCGGCATGTCGCCGGTGCATGAGCACGCCTCGGGCGGACGTCTCTATCGCGGCAAGGGCACGGGCCTGTTCGGCGTGCTGGGTCCCTATGACGGCGCCCCCGCCTGTATCGGCAATGGCACCATGGGCGGGTTCAGCTTTGACACCGCAGAAGAGGTCGCCGCCTTCCACGCCAAGGCGATCGAGCTGGGGGCCGCCGATGAAGGCGGTCCGGGCGAGCGCATGCCGGGCGCCTATTTCGCCTATTTCCGCGACCTGGATGGCAACAAGCTGTGCGGCTACAAGTTCGGCTAGTCAAAAATTCCGCCGGGCAAGGCTGATCAGAAAGGACAAGCCACGATGATCAAGAGCAAAGTCGCATTGATCGCTGGACTGTTACTCATAGCCTTGGCCGGCGGAAATATTGGATACGGGATTTGCATCCTGGCACATGATCTTGGTGGCGGCGCGCCGTTTCTGGGCATTGGCGGCGCCCTTCTGGGGGTCGCTGGCGCTTTGCTGGCGCGCGTGAAGCTTCAGAAGGACCCCTCCGCCTAGACTGCTCTGCGACTTGAGGGGTCAGCCTGACAGACAAGGCGGATCAGGCGGGAGCCGCCACCTCTCGACATGGCCCGACGCAACTGCGCTCCACGCCGTTCGTTACGGTGACCAATCCCGTGGAGAGCAGAGCATGATCCTTCCCAATGGCGCCCTGGTGGCGGTGGTCGACGGCGAAAAGCTCGTCCTCTTCAGGAACAGCGGACATACCGACATCAAGCTGTCGGCTGTCGAAAACCCCGAAATGACGGAGCGCGCCTCCGGTTCGCCCGGCCATCCCTCCAGCGGCGCCAACCCCGACAATGACACCCAGGCCGAAGATGGTTTCGCCATGGGTGTCGCCCAGACGCTCAATAACTGGGCCCTGACCGGCAAGCTGACCGACCTGCTGGTGATCGCCGCGCCCCGAACCCTGGGCGAACTGCGGAAGCACTGGCACAAGGATCTTCAGGCCAGACTGGTGGGCGAGATCGCCAAGGACCTGACCGGTCACTCGACCGACGACATCGCCTCGGCGATCAGCAAGGCGGCCTGAGGCCTGTCAGACCGTCGCGGTCCAGGGATCGATCACCTTCAGACCAGCGGCATGGAAGGCGCTGGTGTCGCGCGACGCCACGGCGAACCCGTGCGCGGCCGCGATCGCGGCGATGTAGCCGTCAGGCGTCGGGAAGCCCTTTCCGGCCGCCCGCACCTTGACGGCGAGATCCGCATAGCGCTGCGCCGCCACGGTATCGAAGGGCAGGATGCGGCCCTCGAACAGGTCCAGCACGCCGTCGAGCGCCGCCGTCAGATTGTCCCTGCGCCTGCCCTGGGGCAGCACGCCGATGCCGAACAGCAGCTCGGCGATCGTGACGCTGGAGAGAAACAGTGTTTCGGCCGCCTGGGCGTCCAGCCAGTCGCGCACCGATGCCTGCGGCTCGGGCTTCATCGCCTCGGAGATGACATTGGTGTCGAGCACGATCATTCGAAACGCATCGGCTCGGCAGGCCGCGTATCTCGGGTCGCTTCCAGCGCCGCGACATCGGCGTTGGTGAGACCGATCTTGCGGCTCATCTCCGACAGCGCCGTGCCAAGCCGCAACCGGCCCTCGGGGCGCACGGCGGCCTCCAGAATGGCGCGCATCTCGGCCTCAGCGCTGCGATTATGCTGGGCCGCGCGGACCTTCAGCGCGCGATGCGCCGCGTCGGAGAGGTTGCGAATGGTGACGGCAGCCATGATATCGCCTTCTGCAGACTGACAGCAATGCTATCAAAATGCGCTAGTTGATATCACTTTTCAAGGGGCGTGGCGCAGAAGCGCCGCCTTCACACCCTACCCCTCAACGCCTCATTTCCTTGAGCTCCTCCTCGGTCCAGCCTTCGCCGTCCGGACCCTTCAGCGTGCCGTCGGGGTTCCAGTAGTGGCCGCCCCAGCCGCCATCGCGGCCCCGCTCGAAGTCTGCGGCGGCGACCTCGGGTCCCAGGGCCCTGGCGCGCCAGGCGAAGGTCTTTCGGCCCATGAAGGCGGGTCCGCCGCCCTGGGGGCCGACCAGGGCGCGGGCGATGGCGAGGGCCTTGTCTGCGATCTGGGTCCAGACCGCCTCGGGGCTCATCTGCGCCTGCTGCGCAGCGCGCGGGGCGTTCACATCCTCCAGCCGGTGGCGCAGTTTCAGATAGTGCTCGGCGGCCAGCAGGGGATTGAATCGGCTGTATCCCCGTGATGGCCGGACGAACCCAGGCTGGGCGGACCCCAAAAACACCGCTCTCCCCGGCTTTCGCTGGGGAGAGCGGGAAACTGGAGGACGCCATCACCCTGGACGGCCAGCGCCAGACATCTGGTCCGTGAGCGCCACGCCGATGGACGCCCGCAAGCGGACGTTGGCGACTTCCGAGAAGGGCGCATCTCGCCCCTGGCGTCACCCCGGCGCAGGGCCGTCGGAAGGCGCTGTGGCGAACGGCTCAGCCGTTCCACTATCTGCCGCGCGTTATGCCCTGCTTGGTCAGCCACGCAGCGAGACGCCCGAAATACTCCGGGGACTCAGGTGCGCCGTCGTCGGCGCGGGCGGGATCCATCTGGTCCTTCGGGGACACCGACAGTTGCATGCTGTGATCGGCCCGGGCGACGACCGCCGCCTCCACGTTCGACAATTGCGCCTGCCTCTCTCGGAGGCTTGCGATAGAGGCCGCGACAGGCACGCCGGGATCGGCGGCGCCGAAGAGCATCAGCGTCGGGGCCTTCCCGCCCTCGAGGCTCTTCAGCGGATCATTCTCGATCTCCTTGCGCCAGCGTGATGTCTCCCGCGGGCCGACCGTCTTCCCCATGTAGATGAGGTTGAACCATGGGCGCGTCTTGATCGCGTCGACCCTGCGCTGAGCGTCCGCGCGATCGCCGGTCCCGCGCATGTAGTCGTCCACAGCCTTCCGCGCCGCGAGCATCTCGTCGATCTCTGATTGAGGGTATCCATTCACGCGCAAGGCATTGGCGGAGAAGAAGTTCATCTGAACGTCAGCTGTCACCACGGGAGCAGAGATGGAGACCACGAACGCGGGCTCCGCCGGCGCGCGTGCAGCCGCCAAGAGCGATACCCAGCCACCCTGACTCAGGCCCCACAGGCCCACCCGGCGAGCGTCGATGCGGGGGTCCGTCTTGACCCGCCGCAGCGCCGCGATCGCATCATCGGCCAGCATGGCGTAGTCGCTGGTCTTCAGATCCCCGCCCGAGCGACCGGAGCCGCGACGATCATAGACGAAGACGGCGATTCCCAGGGGCGGCAGCATCTCAAGCAGATGCCGGTAGAGCGGGGAGCTGCGGAGCGGCGAGGACGCACCATGGGTTACAACGACTGCCCCCGCAGCGCTGGCCCCCTTCGGCAGATAGAGTGTCCCGCTCAGCGCAGCATCGCCACTGCGGAATTCGATGTCCTCGGCGATTGTCTCAACCGACGCTGGCGCGCTCCATGGCGCCGTCGGCGAGTGAGCGTGGGCGGCCGGCGCGAACGCTACGGAGGCGGCCGCCAAGAATGCGGCGATGTTCAGGCGACTTGCGTTCGACATCGGAGGAGCTCGGACGGCTTGTGTTCTGAGGTCAACTAACGAGTGGGTCCTGCCCGGGCAACCCCGGCCGGAGCGACACCGGCTTCGAACGCAAGATGCGCGCTGCCCGAATCGTCCGCTTCCCGCCGGTGGGCTGGAATTCGCAGCTGGCGCCGAACAGTCCTTCGCATGGGCAATCCGGCCCTGCCCCGATAGCAGACGTCGCGAACCACTCATGCGGGTCGAAAGCAGCATTCGGCGTCCGGTCGATAGGCAGACCTTCAAGGCGTCCATCGGCGTGGTGCTGAGCGTCCAGTCGGCTGGCGTCGCCTGAAACCGGCGATCAAAGCCGTGACAACCGCTCAGTGGCCGGCGCGCGCGATCGCTTCGCGCACCACCTCGGGGGCATGGTCGATGACGCGCAGATAGGCCGTCAGGGCCGCGTCGGGCCGGGCGCCGCCATGTTCCAGCGCCTCCAGCAGATCCGGATCGATATGGAAGGCGCGGGCGAACTGGGCCGCCGAAAGGCCGCTGCGCCAGCGCACTGCCCGCACCAGGGCGCGTGCCGAATAGGCCTGGGCCGGGGCGGCGGCCTCGTCGATCGCCGGATCGGTCGAATGGGCGTGGGGGGTCATGGGGAACGCTCCTGTACTGCCCTCCTCCTAGACCCTGTCGATTGCAGAAATTCGACGACTTTGAGTCAAACTGCGGTCAGGGCGGGGTGATCAGGGTGCGGGCCTTGCGCTCCACCTGATCGACGCCGCGCAGGGGGTCGCCCGAGGCTTCCAGCATGGTGTTGAAAACCTTCAGGTCGCCGGTCTTGATGCGCTTGATGCGACGGTCGCGCGCCCATTCCATGCCAATCAGCTGACCCAGCCGGCAGGCCTTTGGCAGCAGGACCGGCTGCTGGGAAGGCCCGCCCCGGGTCAGCAGCTTGTCAACGACGTCGTTCCAGTTGGGCGAGCCCGGCAGGCACAGGCTGAGGTCCTGGCACGCGCCGGTCCAGAACCGCTTATACCAGCGCGCGTGCAGGTCATTCTCGAACTGCAGCCGGCCGGTCGCCTGCACGGTCGTGCGGCAATCATGGCGGACGAATTCCTGCGCCCCGGCTTCGCCGGCGACAAGCAGCATCGCGAGGGCTGCGACCCAGGCTCGAATCATCTGCGCCTCCAAGGCCTTAGCCTATGCCCAGGCTTCTACCGGCCCAAGATGACGCTTATGTCTCGCTCAGAAATGCGGCGGTGGCCTCGATGGCCTCGACCAGGCTCATGCGCTCGACCGTGACCCCTTCGGGCAGGCCGGAAAACAACCGCGTCGGGGCGGCGGCGTCCAGCATCACGAACATCCCGCGATCGTCCGCCCGGCGGATCAAACGGCCAAAAGCTTGGCTGATACGGGCCCTTGCGGTAGAGTCATCATAGCCCTTGCCACCAAAGCGTGCGCGTCGCGCCTTGTGCAGAATATCGGGTCTGGGCCACGGCACCCTATCAAAAACCAGCAAACGCAGGGACCGGCCCGGTACGTCGATACCGTCCCGGATGGCGTCTGTACCCAGCAGGCAGGCGTCCTGCTCGGCCCTGAAGATGTCGACCAGGGCCCCGGCCTCCAGCGGGTCGACGTGCTGGGCGTACAGGGCCAGACCCCGGTCGGCCAAGGGCGCGGCGATCATCTCGTGCACGGCCTTCAGCCGCCGGATGGCCGTGAACAGCCCCAGCCCGCCGCCGCCGGCCGCCAGGAACAGCTCGCGCATCGCCGCCGAAACCTGCCGGGCGTCTTCCTTGTTGACGTCGGTGACCACGATGGCCCGGGCGTTCTTTTCATAGTCGAAGGGCGAGACCAGCCGCAGCACCTTGGGCGACTGCGGCATCCGCGCCGCGCCGGTCCGCATCTCGGCCAGGGCGAACGGATCCTCCAGCGCCGGATCGGTCAGGGTGGCGCTGGTCACCAGCACCCCGTGCGCGGGGCTCAGCACCGCCGCCCGCAGCGGCTCGGTCGGATCCACCCAGTGCCGGCGGCACGCGGCGTCGACCACCCGCCCGTAAAGGAACGTCGCCTCGAACCAGTCCACGAACTCCGGATCGTCCTCGGCGTCCTCGTCGATCGCCTTGAGGATCGAACGCCAGGCCGGCAGGGTCATTCGCGCCCGGCGGTCCAGACCGCGCAGGGCGCCCTCGATACGCGCCCGCTCCGACGCGCCCAGGTGCTCGGCGTCCTCGTCCAGCACGTCTTCCAGCTGGCGGGCCAGGGCCAGCAGCGGAGCCTCGACCCCGGCCAGGGCCCGGGCCGCCTCACCCGCCCGCTCGCGCACCAGATCCACCGCCGGCCGGGCGGCGCATTGCAGCCCCTGCTCGATTCCGCCGCGCTCGCTGCTGCGAGCCCGCAGTTGCTCGATCACCGCCACCAGATAGCTCTCGATCGGCCCGATCGGATTGACCTGGCCGTCCGGCGGCGCGACCCGGCCAGACCAGCCCTCGCCCGGCAAGGCCGCGGCCGCGTGCAGCACCGCCGTCAGAGCCTGACGCGCCCCTTCGCGGTCGCCCAAGATGTCCAGCAGCCGGGCCTCCAGGCCCCTGCCCCGCCGCCCCCGACCCTCGGGTCCTCGGATCCAGCGACGCAGCTCAGCCGCCTCAGCCCCGGACAGGGCCGCCGAAAAGGCGCTGTCGGCCGCGTCGAACAGGTGGTGGCCTTCGTCGAACACCACGCGCTTGACCGCCGTGGTCTCGTTGTCGCCCTTCAGCCCCCGCGCCGCCCGCGCGCCGTCGAACGCCGCTTGGGTCAGCACCAGAGCGTGGTTGGCGATGACGATGTCGGCCCGCTTGGAGGCCCGCACCGCCTTCTCGATGAAGCAGATGCGATAGTGCTGGCAGCCGGCGTGAACGCACTCGCCGCGCCGGTCCACAAGGTTGGCGGGGCTGGCCTGCTGCATCGGCGCGATCGAGAACAGCGTCGGCAGCCAGGCCGGGAAGTCGCCGCCGGTCATGTCGCCGTCTCGCGTGGCTCTGGCCCAGCGCGCCGTCAGGGCCAGGCCGATCAGGTCGCCATTGCCCAGCTGGGCGCCGTTGACCTGCTCCTGGAAGTTCAACAGGCAGACGTAGTTTTCTCGCCCCTTGCGCACCACCGCCTTGCGGGCCCGCACGGCCGGATCGGGATAGATCGACTGGCTCTCCCGCTCGATCTGACGCTGCAGCGCCCGCGTATAGGTGCTGATCCAGACCGACGGGCCATTGGCCTCGGCCCACAGCGAGGCCGGGGCCAGATAGCCCAGGGTCTTGCCGACGCCGGTGCCGGCCTCGGCCAGCATCATGTTCGGCTCGCCCTCGCGATCGCGGGGCTGGAAGACGAAGGCCGCTTCCCGGGCATAGGTCGCCTGGGCCTCGCGCACCTCGTCCAGGCCCGCGCGTTGCAGCAGCTCTGTCAGACGCTCGCCCGCCCGCTCCGGATCGATCGGCCGCGTGCCGGACTCGCCTAGCGGGGCCTGGTCTTCCCACTCGACGATGCGCGCCCAGGCATCCAGGCCCGAGCTGCGGAACTGATTGCCCACCGGCGCAGAGCGCAAGGCGCCGATCACCGCCGGCCCCCAGGCCCAGCCGGCCTTGGCCAGGGTCTCGGCGACCGCCAGGGCCTCCTCCCGCGATGGCTGGGGCGTCAGGCGAAGCTCAGCCAGCAGGGCGTCGGCCGAGACCCTCAGGCTGGCCGCCTGCTCGGCCGCGCCCTTCGGCTCGGCCAGACCCAGAGCCATCGACAGGCCCACCGCCGACGGCGCGCAGAAGGTCGCCGGCCGGGTGAAAGCATAGAGCTCGAGCACGTCGAACAGTCGGCCGCTGCGCGCGGGAGCATGAAGATTGAGCCGCTTGGCCGTCATCGCCGCGTGGGCGACCAGGACCGGGCCATGCTCCAGCAGGTCGCGCGCATCCGGTGCGCGCAGCATCCGGCCCTCGCCGTCGCCATCCGCATAGCCGGCGCGCGGCCCGGGCAGAACGACAAGCGCGGGAGCAAGGTCGAGAGTCGGCGGCGAAGCAGTCACGCGAGTCTGTTAGCACCTTGGCGACGGAAACAGAATGCGAACGGCGTCACACCACGCGCGGGTCTTCGTCGTCGCCGCGTTCGAGCCGGTCGATGGCCTTCTGGGCCTGCTGACGCACGACGGGATCGTCGCTCTCGGCCGCCCGGCGATACATGCTCAAGGCGGTTTCCAGATCGAATCGCACGCCTTCGCCCGCCTCGCACATCGCGCCCAGTCGATAGTAGGCCGGCAGATAGCCATGGTCCGCCGCCAGCTGATACCAACGGATCGCCTCGACATAGTCGACCGGCACGCCTTCGCCGTTGTGGTGCATCACCGCGACATTGGCCATGGCGATGGCCGAGCCGTTGCGCGCGGCGGCGGTGAACAGCTTCAGCGCCTCGGCCTCGTCCTGGGGCACGCCGTCGCCATCGGAATAGAGCGCGCCCAGGTCGTTCATGGCGGCCGACGATCCCGCCGCCACCGCCTTGTTGAGCCAGAAGACGGCCCGGCCCATGTCGGCGCGCACGCCACGTCCATGATGATAGGCGTTGGCCACCTGGAACATGCCGATCTCCGAGCCCCCATCGGCCGCCCGTCGATACCAGCGCAGGGCCTCGGCCAGGTTCTCCTCTATGCCGCCGCCGCCCTCATGGACGATGCCGACATTGTAGAGCCCGTCCAGATCGCCCAGGGCGGCGGCCTGTTTGTAGAAGCCCAAGGCCTTGCGGCGATCCTGCGCAACCTGCTCACCGTCGAAATAGAGATTGCCCAACTCGATCATGGCCTCGGGCGCCCCAGCCGCCACGCCCTGGGCGAGCCAGTGCTGGGCCGCCTGGACGTCGAAGTGCGCAGAGTCCTCGTCGAGATACTCGAACGCCAGATCCACATAGGCCGTCGTGTCGCCCCCCTGGGCGCGCTTCAGCAAGGCGGTGAGGGCCGGATCGGCGACAGGCGCGACGGCAGGCGGCGCTGTGACCTGGCGCGCCTGGGCGTGCGTTGCGCCTCCCAGGGCAACCAGTCCCAACAGGACCACGAGCGCCTTCGAAATCATGACCACCCCAGACAACGCCCGCGATTGTTGCCGCCAGGCGGCGGGCGTCAAGCTTTGCAGCCTGACAGGCGAGTTGCGCCGCGCTGTGTGTGCGCCGTCTGGAAACGGAACGGGAACATGCTATATCGGCGAGCAATGTCAGCGGCCGCCGCCCTCCCTCCCCGCTTCCAGGACTGGTTCGCCGCGCGTGGCTGGACCGCGCGTGCTCATCAGTTGGAGATGCTGGCCAAGGCGCGTGAGGGCAAAAGCGCCCTGCTGATCGCCCCGACCGGCGGCGGCAAGACCCTCGCGGGCTTCCTGCCCAGCCTGATCGAACTGTCCGAACGGGCTCCGCGCAATACACCGGCCGGAGTTCACACCCTTTACATCTCGCCGCTCAAGGCCTTGGCGGTTGACGTCGAACGCAACCTGATGACGCCCATCCGCGAAATGGGCCTCAAGATCGTCGCCGAGAGCCGCACAGGCGACACCGGTGAAAGCCGCAAGGCCCGCCAGAGGATCAGGCCGCCGGACATCCTGCTGACCACTCCCGAGCAGTTGGCCCTGTTCTGCGCCTGGGAAGGCGCGCGCGAGTATTTCGCCGACCTGTCCTGCGTGATCATCGACGAGGCCCACGCCATCTGGCCCTCCAAACGCGGCGACCTGCTGGCGCTGCATCTGGCGCGCCTGCAGCAGTTCGCGCCGAACCTGCGACGGGTGGGCCTGTCGGCGACGGTCGATGATCCAGGGCTGGTGCGACGATGGCTGGGTCCCGGCGGCGAGGACAGCGTAGACCTCGTGCTCGGCTCTGGCGGCGCCCAACCCGTCGTCGAGGTGTTGGTCTCGGGCGGCCGCGTGCCGTGGGCGGGCCACACTGCCGAACATGCGATGGCCGAGGTCTATGAGATCATCAAGAGCTCGAAGACCGCGCTCGTCTTCGTCAACACCCGCTTCCAGGCCGAGTTCGCCTTTCAGAAGCTGTGGGAGCTGAATGACGAGGGCCTGCCCATCGCCCTGCATCACGGCAGCCTGTCGGCCGAGCAGCGGCGCAAGGTCGAGGCCGCCATGGCCCGGGGCGAACTTCGGGCCGTAGTCTGCACCTCGACCCTGGACATGGGCATCGACTGGGGCGACGTGGACCTGGTCATCCAGCTGGCCGCGCCCAAGGGCGCCTCGCGCATGGTCCAGCGGATCGGCCGGGCCAACCACCGCCTGGACGAACCCAGCCGCGCGATCTTCGTGCCGGCCAGCCGTTTCGAGATGCTGGAATGCCGCGCCGCCGCCGACGCCATCCTGGAAAACCACCTGGACGGCGAGCCCGAGCGGATCGGCGCCCTCGACGTTCTGGCCCAGCACGTGATGGGGTGCGCCTGTTCGGAGCCCTTCGATCTGGTGGCGCTACACGACGAGATCCGCACGGCGGGCCCATATGCCGCCCTCTCGTGGGAAGACTTCGAGACCGTCGTCGATTTTGTCTCGACCGGCGGCTACGCCCTCAAGACCTACGACAAGTTCCGCCGCATCGTGCAGGGCCAGGACGGTCTCTGGCGCGCTCGCAACGCCCAGACCGTGCAGCGCCACCGCATGAACGTGGGCACGATCGTCACGGCGGCCACGGTCAATGTCCGGGTCGGCGGGGGGCGAAAGCCGGTCGGCGGCCGCAAGATCGGCGAGGCAGAGGAAGGCTATTTCGAGCAACTGACGCCCGGCGACACCTTCGTCTTCGCCGGACAGGTCTGGCGGTTCAACGCCATCGTGGGCGCCGATGCCTTCGTCAGCCCCGCCCCGAACGACGATCCCAAGATGCCCAGCTGGGGCGGCTCGAAGTTCCCCCTTTCAACCTACCTCGCCAGCCGCGTCCGCACGATGATGCACGACGAGCGCGAGTGGACCGCCCTGCCCCCGGACGTCCAGGAATGGCTGGCGTGGCAGAAGGTGCGCTCAGCCCTGCCGGGCGAGCACGAGATGCTGCTGGAGACCTTCCCGCGCGGGAAGCGGTTCCACATGGTCTGCTATCCTTTCGACGGGCGCATAGCCCACACGACACTGGCCATGCTGCTGACGCGGCGGCTGGATCGGCTGGGCGTCGGGCCGCTGGGCTTCGTCTGCAACGATTACGCCCTGAACATCTGGTCGCTGAAGCCGATGGACGATCTGGATCTCGACGACCTGTTCGACCAGGACATGCTGGGCGACGATCTGGAGGCCTGGCTGGAGGAAAGCTTCATGATGAAGCGGTCCTTCAAGGCCTGCGCGCTGATCGCCGGCCTGATCGAGCGTCGCTATCCTGGCGAGGAGAAGTCCGGCCGGCAGGTGACGTTCTCGACCGACCTGATCTACGACGTCCTGCGTCGCCACCAGCCCGACCACCTGCTGCTGCGCTGCGCGCGGCAGGACGCCGCCACCGGCCTGCTGGACGTGGCCCGTCTGGGCGACATGCTGGCGCGGGTGAAAGGAAACATCCGCAATGTCAGACTGGATCGCGTCTCGCCCTTCGCCGTACCGCTGATGCTGGAGATCGGACGCGAGCGCGCGCCCGGGGATGCGGCTGACGAGATGATCCTGGCCGAGGCCGAGGAAGACCTGATCGCAGAGGCCATGGCTTGACGCGGTTTGAAGCCAGCGCCTGTGGCGGGCTGCGCATCGAACTGGCCGGCGCCAGCGTGATGCTGCGCGGCTCTGGCGCGCTGTGGCTGGAAACCGAACGCACCCTGGTAGTGGCGGACCTGCATTTCGAGAAGGGCAGCAGCTATGCCGCCCGCTTTGGGCAGATGCTGCCCCCGTACGACACCCGCGAGACGCTGGATCGACTGGATCGCGAGATCGCCGCGCTTTCGCCCGCTCGCCTGATCTTCCTGGGCGACAGCTTCCATGACGGCCAGGCCGAAGGCCGTCTGGCGGCCGATGACGCCGAGCGGTTGCGCAGCCTGGCGCGCGGGCGGGACCTGGTCTGGGCCGTGGGCAATCACGATGAGGAGGGTCCGCGCGCCCTGCCCGGGGAGGTTGTCGATGAAGCCTTGATCCTGGGTCTGGTTCTGCGACACGAACCTCGAGGCGGCCTGCAGCCGGGTGAAGTGGCCGGTCACCTGCATCCAGCGGCCAAGGTGTCGAGCGGCCGAAGCAGTGTGAGGCGGCGCTGCTTCGTGACCGACGGCTCGAGGCTGATCCTGCCGGCCTTTGGCGCCTATACGGGCGGGCTGAACGTCCTGGATCGGGCCTTTTCAGGCCTGTTCGGCGGCCCTGTCCTGGCGGCCGCCCTGGGGAAGCAGAAAGTTCACGCGATCGGACCGCGCTCCCTGCGGCCCGACTAGGGACTACATGTGAAGGGCCTGCTCAAGGGCGAAGGCCAGCGAGATGGCCGCGCCGGAGGTCAGCAGGGTGCGCATCCTGGGTCGCCAGGCCGGCCCATCATGGTCGGTCACGTCCCAGACCCATTGCAGCAGGAAGACCAGCAGGAAGCCCGACAATTGCCAGGCCGGCTCGAAGCGAAGCTCGCCGAGCAGAAGACCGAAGCCAGCAAGCGGAAACAGCAGCGAGAGACCCAGAACCAGCCATCTCGGACTGGGGTTTTCAATCTCGAGCCCCGTTCGCACGCCGCCAAAATAAGAGACCATGGCGGTGGAATAGGCGAGCAAGGAAATCAGCGCGCCCCTCTGCGCCCCGGGAGGGCCATAGCAGAAGAGGCCGGAGGCCACGAAAAAGGGTATGAGGGTCGCGAGCCCGAACACCCACACCGCCGGCGGCGCCGGTACGCGATCCGCCACTGGCTCGCTCATGAATCAACTCCTCCGGAAGGCCGCCCCCGCGACCTCCCATACCCCGGGCGCGACTATACTCACACGCGCCTAGAGGTCCACGGACGATATTTGCCGAATGGATTCAAGCGTCCACGCAATGAGGGTCCCGTCGCGCAGGTCAGCGCGTGTAGACCGAAAGCCGGTTCAGGGTTTCGCCGTCCAGCGCGCCCGACGACGGCAGGCCCTGGTCGCGCTGATAGGCAGCGATCGCCATGCGCAGGGCGGGTGACGCCACACCGTCGCGCGGCCCCTGATAATAGCCCAGCTGTGATAGCACGCGCTGAGCCGTGCCAAGCCCGGCCGAGGCCGGCGCCGTGGCGGTGCTGGTCGCCACCGAGGCGTTGCTGGTCTGGGCGCGGAAGGCCATGGCCGAACGGTCGGCCGTGCGCTGGGCCTCGGCGGTCAGTTGCGGACGCAGAGCCGTGGCGCGAGCCTTGGAGGTAGAGTCCCCGGCCCGGCCGGCAATCACGTACCACTTGTAGGCCTCGGCGGGGTTCTGACTGACACCCCAACCGCCTTCGTAAAGCTGCGCCAGATTGAACTGGCTATCGACCAGACCCTGATCGGCGGCCTTGCGGAACCAGCTGGCGGCCGTGGTGGAGTTCTTGGCCCCGCCGTCGCCCTTGAAATAGAACAGGGCCAGGTTGTGCATGGCGCGCGGGTCGCCGGCAGTGGCGGCGCGTTCAGTCCAGCGGCGAGCCTCGACGAGGTCCTTCTTCACGCCGCCCTCGCCCATCTCGTACATCTTGCCGAGATAGAACTGGGCGCGCGGCAGGCCGAGATTGGCGGCCTTTCGCATGATCTCGACGCCGGAGCGATCCTTCGCCTCGATCTTGCGGACGCCCTCGTCAAACAGCGCCTGGGCGTTCTCCTGCGGCGGCGCGGGCGGCGGCGGGGTGGCGGCGGTCGCGGTCGGGGTGATCAGTTGAGGCGACAACGCCACGGCGGCGCGGGGCATGCCGGGCGTCGTATCGGCTTCCGCCGTGCGGATCTCGACCTCGGACTTGCGGCCGGCGATGGACTCGGCAACGCGATCAGGAACCTGGCCCGTACCACGATCGGGCAGCAACAGGCCCGCCACACCCGCACCCATGGCGCCAGCGACGCCGAACACCATCAGAGCGGTGGCGACCGTGGAGCCGACCCGGCGCTTGGGCGCCTTGATCGAGGCCTTGGACCCAAAGCCCGCGAACAGCGAGGTTCGGGCAGGCTTGTCCTTGGCCGGCTTGTCTTTCTTGGCCTTGACGTCAGCGACGGCTGCAGCGCGAGCGGCGGCCCGGGCCTGCTCAATCACTTCGCGGGTGGACAGCGGACGCGATGGATCGGCGGACTCGGGCGCGGAGAAGGTCCCAAAGTCAGACGCTGGCGCGACGCGTTCAACGGCTTCGGAGGGCTCCTGACCGGCAAAGCCGTCAGCGGCCTCATAGTCCTCGTCGTCGAAGCTGGGTGGCTCGGGATCGACCGCCGGGAAGGCGGCGACTTCGAACACAGGGGCGCGCGCCACGGGCGGGGGTGCGTTGAACACGTCCTCGTCCACGGCAGGCTCGCCACCGAAGGAGTAGCTGCTGGTCGCGAACGGCGAGACCGCCGGGGCGCGAACGACAGGCGCGGGCGCGATAGCGGCGGCCTGGACCGGCGTCTCGGCCAGCTTGCGCTGGGCGTCGCTGAGGCGGGTGTCGATCTTCTCGCGCGCTTCATCGAGCATGCGCGCAGTGCGCTCTTCGCTCTGGCGGATCCGGTCGATCAGTTCCTGCGACGAACGCTCGTGGCGCTGATTGAGCCGGTCGGTCACGCGAGTGACCTGTTCGCCGACATCGTCGATGGCCAGAGCGTTGCGGCGTTCAGCGTTGCCGATACGCTCCGCGAGCTTCTCGGTGATGCGGGCGATTTCCGTGCCGAGCTTTTCCAGAGCCTGGGCCTGGACGCTGTCGGCGCGGTTCAGCTTGTGCTCGACGGTCGCAGCGATGCGGGCCACCTCGCCGCCGACCTGTTCGATGGCGGCGGCGTTGCGGCTCTCTGCCGCCTGGACCCGACGATTGAAGGCGTCGGCGACGCCGACCACTTCGCGGCCCATGCGCTCGATGGCCCTGGCCGAGCGCTGCTCGGCGGCCTGGACGTGAGCGGCCATCTCGCCGAGCTTCTTGTCCATGCGATCGAAGCGACCATCAGCGCTGTCACCCAGCTTGGTCGCCATTTCGAGCCGCGCGGCCTCCATGCGCCTTGTCAGGTCGCCGGCCAGCTGGTCGAGACGCTCCTGGACGCCCGAGGTCGGGTTCGCGCCCTCGACAGCCTGAAGTCGGCCGTCCAGGGCGGAGAAGGATGAGCCCAGTTCGCGCAAGGCTTCTGCGGTGCGGGTCTCGGCGGCTTCCAGGCGTTGACCCAGACGCGCGACAACTTCCTCGACGACGGATGACGGGTCGTTGGTCGCGGCGGCCGGTTGGGCGTCGAGGCGGGCTTCCAGGGCGGAGATGGCTTCGCGTGTGCGCGCTTCGCCTTCATAGAGATGTCCGGCGACCTTGCCGAGCGCACCTTCGAGCGCCCGCAGCGCCTCGGCGGAACGCGGTCCGACCGCCTCGGCTTCCATCCGGCGCAGGCGTTCGGTCGAACGGGCCTGCTCGGTCTTGATGTCATCGACCGCGCCCTCGAAACGGGCGGCGACGGCGATCTGCTCACGTTCGGACAGGGCCAGACGGCTGAGCGCGCCGCGCACCGACTGATCGATGCCATTGATGGCGGCGGCCGAACGTCCTTCTGCGGCTTCGATGCGGTCCGTCAGACGATCGAGCGCAACGGCGACGCGACCGACTTCGTCGGCGGGGTGTTCGGCGATCTCGATACGCGGCGGCGTGTCGCCGTCCGTCGCGATGTGGAGATAAGGCTTGGCGGAACGGTCCTGCGCACCGCCGACAAAGGCGTCGACAGCAGCGGCGTCGCCCTGTCCTTCACCCTCGATAATCATGCGGTTGAGCCACTCGCCCAACGTCATGCCGGAGCGACGCGCAAGGTCCTTTGCGACCTCACGTGCCTTGGGGTCTATCCCCTTTACGCTCCATGGCGCTGCGGCCGTCATACGAATCGTTCTCCCCGCACTTGGGGACCAACGCTAGTCACCGATTCCTGGGGTGTAAACGCGACCAAATAGCTAAATCTAGTAGGTTTACGATTCACAAGTGGAGGAATCGGGACGCAGCTTTAACCATCTTTACCTTGGTTAAAAAGCAAGGGGGTTAACGCGGGTTAACCATTTGCCAGGCTGATTGTCGCAGGGCATGGAAGGCGCATGGACCTGCCATTTACCGTCGCCGCCCTGGCTGTGCTGCTGATCCTCGCCGTGGTCTGCGGATGGCGTGGCGCGCGCCCGGCCAATATCTTGAAGGGCCCGCGCATGATGCCTTGGCGCCCGCTGATGATGGTCTGCGTGGTGGCGATGATGCTGCTGCTGGTCCACCTTCTGAACCTCCTGGGCATGCAAACAGGCAACCAGACGCGCTATTAGGTCGCGGGCCGCTTTGGTCGCTTGGTCAGACCGCTGACACCGCCCGAAGACAACAGACCGATGTCGGCCAGCAGAAAAGGGATCGCCCACTTTTGCGGCGCGGCAATATAGCGCGGCTGCCAGACGGGGTCGTACTTGTCCTTGTATCGGCGCACGCCTTGGAAATTGTAGATCTCTTCTCCGCGCTCATAGAGCAGGCGACCCACGCGCGACATGATCGGCGCCAGCGGACGGTCCTCCAGCCCCGCCAGAGGCGCCATGCCGAACTCAAAGGCCAGATAACCTTCGTCGCGGCCCCACTGCAGGAGTTCGACGAACAGATAGTCCATCACGTTCTTGGGCGCTTCGTCGGAATAGCGCATCAGGTCCATGGAGAAGGCGGACTTGTGCGCTGTCGTCCACAATGTGGCGAACGCGACAATCTTGCCCTCCGAGCGAACCAGAGCCACTGGGAACTCGGCCACATAGCGCGGATCGAATCCGCCCATGGAGAAACCCTTCTCGCCACCAGCGTGATGGCCGAGCCAGGCGTCCGAAATCGTCTTCAACTCCTCCATCGGTGCCTCGCCAGCCGGGAGGACCTCAAAAGCCGCCCCGCCCTCGCCCGCCTTGCGCCAGTTGCGACGCAGAACCTCGCGGCGGCGGCCCACTAGGGAGAATGCCGCCAGCGGCACGGCGGCGCTTTCCCCTGTCTTCTGGATAGCCAGACCCAGATCAATGGTGTCAGGCAGGTCGTCAGGACCCAAGGCATAGAAGCCTGCGCGCGCCGCATGGGCGTCGGCCAGTTCCCGGAAGCGCCAGAACAGCTCCATCCGCTCATCGCGGCGGCCGACGGGCGGGCCAAGGGCGATCCAGGAGCGACGGCGTACGCCGAACATCAGAAAGCTTTCGCCCGAGGCTGAGAACAGGAACCGCTTGTCCCCCAGCAGCGCCAGATTTGACCCGGGCTCTGCGTCCTCGGCCTTGGCGAGAATGGCGCGAACCCGGTCGAATTCGGGATCGGTGTCATCGACGACAGGCGGCATGGCCGGGGTCGCGATCAACCGCCACACACCGATGGCCAGCAGCACGATGCCGGCGGCCACCGACGAGCGCAGGGCCCGGGCGGCGTCCTGGTCGCCCATCAGGCGCATCCACGACTTGTCGGCATATTCGGTGTGGGTGAAGATCCACCAGCCGCAGAAGGCCGCGCCGCCCAGGGCTGCGGCCGCCGACAATAGCCAGCCCGGCGTGATCTCCATCCGGAACAGCGCCGCCTTGCGCGGGAACGCTTCATGGAACGGCAGGATGAGCAGGCAACACAGCGTCAGAAGCGCTGTCTCTTCCCAGTTCAGGCCCTTGAAAATGGCCAGAACCGCCGCTGCGGCCAGGGTGATGACCGCAGCCCACCACGCGCCGTCGAGGCGCGACCGCAGGCCAAAGGCCAGCAGCAGCAAGACAAGACCCAGGATCGACGAGACGAAGTGGCTGATCTCGATCAGCAGGTCAGGCGCGAACGCGAGAAGAAGTGCAAAGCGCGTCGGCTCGGACGGCGTCGCGCCGGAGGTCAACAGCATAACCCCGGCCGAGACGGCGAGGATGGCCGAGAGAGTCGGCGCCATCGCCAGGGCCGCCGGTCTGAATTCAGGCGCTGACATCAAGAACCCGGATCGGCGAATCCCCTACGGGACCCCACGTGACCCTCGTATACGCCGGAACATGTGACGCGGTCGCCCGCCTTGCGATAAACGATCGTTTGAATCGGCTTGCCCGGCGCGCGCGGTCGCGTAGTCTGGTGACGCGCGGCGTGCCAGACACGCCGAAAGATGACGATCCCAAGGGAGAGACGACCATGGCCGACTTCGGTGCAACCGAACTCGACGCCTTCCGGGCCGAGACCCGCGCCTGGCTGGAAGCCAACTACCCGCCGTCGCTGCATGCGCCGATGGGTGAGGACGACGCCCCGTGGGGCGGTCGCAAGATGGTCTGGAAGAACCCCGACGCCAAACTCTGGCTGGATCGCATGGCCGAACGCGGCTGGACCGCGCCGATGTGGCCCACCGAATACGGCGGCGGCGGTCTCTCCAAGGCCCAGAACAAGGTGCTGGAACAGGAACTGCGCCGCATCAAGGCGCGCCCGGCCCTGATGAGCTTCGGTGTCTGGATGCTGGGCCCGGTGCTGCTGGAATACGCCACCGAGGAACAGAAGAAGAAGTTCATCCCCGGAATCGTGCGCGGCGAGACCCGCTGGTGCCAGGGCTATTCCGAACCCGGCGCGGGCTCCGACCTCGCAGCCCTGCAGACCAAGTGCGAAGACAAGGGCGACCACTATCTGATCAACGGTCAGAAGGTCTGGACCAGCTATGCCGATCAGGCCGACTGGATCTTCTGCCTGGTGCGGACCGACACCACCAAGAAGCACGAAGGCATCTCGTTCGTGCTGTTCGACATGACCACGCCGGGCGTCGATCCGCGCCCGATCAAGCTGATCAGCGGCTCCTCGCCCTTCTGCGAGACCTTCTTCGACAATGTGAAGGTTCCCAAGGACCAGCTGGTCGGCAAGCTCAACGGCGGCTGGGACATCGCCAAGCGGCTGCTGCAGTACGAACGCCAGAACATCTCGGCCAGTGGCTTTGGCGGCGGCGGCGGTCTGGACCTGGTCGACGTGGCCAAGAAGGAGATCGGCGTCGACGAGACCGGTCGTCTGGCTGACGGCGACCTGCGGGCGCGCATCGCCGCCCACCGGATGGACGCCCACGCGTTCGCCCTCACGGTGCGTCGCGCCGAGCAGGAATCCAAGACCGGCAACGGCCCCAGCGCCGCCGTCTCGATCATCAAATACGCCGCCGCCAAGATGAACCAGGAGCGCTACGAGCTGATGGTCGAGGCCATGGGCCTGCAGGGCCTGGGCTGGGAGGGCGAAGGCTTCAGCAAGGACGAATTGACCGTCACGCGCGGCATGCTGCGCTCGAAGGGCAATTCGATCGAGGGGGGCACCAGCGAAGTGAACCTCAACGTCGTCGCCAAGCGCGTGCTCGGCCTGCTGGATCACCAGTAGCCGATGCTGACCTTCTGGTACGAGTTCGCCTCGACCTACTCCTACCCGGCGGCCATGCGCATCGAGCGACTGGCCGCCGAGGCGGGGGTGGCTGTCGCCTGGCGGCCTCTGCTGATTGGACCGCTGCTTCACGAGCAGCAGGGCCTGACCGACAGCCCCTTCAACAGCTTCCCGGTCAAGGGCGCCTATATGTGGCGCGACCTGCAGCGGGTCTGCGACAGGGAAGGTCTGCCACTGGTCCGTCCCAGCCAGTTTCCGCGCAACGGCATGCTGGCGGCGCGTGTCGCCATCGTCGGACTGGAGGACGGCTGGACGCCAGCCTTCAGCCAGGCGGTCTATCAGGCCAATTTCGTCGACGATCAGGACATCAGCGACCCCGCCGTTCTCGCCCCGCTGATCGCGGCGGTGGGCGCGGGGCCCGAGCATGCTCTGGCCGCCGCCGCGAGCGATCCGGTCAAGGCTCGCCTCAAGGATCACGTCGCCGAAGCCCGCCGCCTGGGCGTGTTCGGCGCGCCAAGTTTCGTCACCGCCGACGGCGAGCTCTTCTGGGGCAACGACCGTCTAGAACAGGCCCTGGAATGGGCCGTCCATCATCAATCGAGGGAGCACGCCTGACATGGCCGTCCTGACCGAAGAACAGACCATGCTGCGCGACGCGGCCAAGGGCTGGACCACTGACAGCGCGCCTGTCGGCGCCCTGCGCAAACTGCGAGACAGCAAATCGGGCCAAAGCTTCGACCCCGCCGCCTGGTCCGAAATGGGCCAGATGGGCTGGGCCGGGGTGATCGTTCCCGAAGAGCACAACGGCTCGGCCTTCGGCTATCTGGGTCTGGGTCTGGTGCTGGAAGAGACCGGGCGCAACCTGGTGGCCTCTCCCCTGCTCTCCACAGCCCTGATCGCCGCCTCGGCCCTGAACCTGGCGGGAACCGACGTCCAGAAAACTGCCTGGCTCGACAAGATCGCCTTGGGCGAAGCGGTCGCCACCCTGGCCGTGGACGAGACCTCTCACCACGCCCCCGCCCGCACCGCGCTGGCGGCGACCAAGGCGGGCGATGGCTTTGTCCTCAACGGCTCCAAGACCTTCGTGATCGACGGCGAAGCCGCTGACTTGCTGATCGTCGTGGCGCGCACCGGCGGCAAGCCTGGCGACACCGACGGCCTGACCCTGTTCCTCGTGCCCGGCGACGCGGCCGGTGTGACCCGAACGCACCTGGCCCTGGCGGACTCGCGCGGCGCGGCGCAGATCACGTTCAAGGACGTGTCAGTCGGCGCTGACGCTGTGCTGGGCCAAGTCGACAAGGGCTGGGCGGTGCTTGAGCCGACCCTGGATCGCGCCTATGCCGGCATCGCCGCCGAAATGCTGGGCACCGCCAACGCCGCCTTCGACATCACCCTGGACTACCTGAAGACCCGCACCCAGTTCGGACAGGTCATCGGCACATTCCAGGCGTTGCAACATCGGGCGGCCAAGCTGTTTACCGACCTTGAGACCACCCGTTCATGCGTCGAGGCTGCACTCGAAGCCTTTGATGCCGGCGGCGACACCCGCGCCCTGGCCTCGCTCGCCAAGGCCAAGGCCTGCGAAGTGCTGCATCTGGCCTCCAACGAGATGGTCCAGATGCATGGCGGGATCGGCATGACCGACGCCCACGATTCCGGACTCTACATGAAGCGCGCCCGCGTGGCTGAAGCGCTGTTTGGCGGCGCGGCGTTCCATCGCGACCGTTACGCACGCCTTCAAGGCTTTTGACCTTACCCGCCCATCCCCTGAACAGGGGATGGGCGGCCCTCTCCAAGGCCGCATTTCATTGATCGGCACAGCGGAGCGATGCTCGGCTGAGAGCCATGGCGTGAGAATGCTATGACGCGGCTCGGCAAGGCGATCAGCGCCTGAGAGAACGCCCCTAGGTTAGAGATACGCTAGCGCTTGCGGATCGGCATTGGCGCGTGGGCCAGCCGCAGCAGATTGGCTGCACCCGGAGCGCCGAAAGGCGTGCCCGCCACGATCAACAGGCGCTCTCCCGGCGCCACCAGTCCCAGTTCCAGCGCTCGGCTGGCCGCGTCAGTGGTGACGACCTCAAGGCTGTCAGGCTGGGCGCTGACGCGCGGCTCAACGCCCCAGACCAGCGTCATGCGGCGCACGGCGTTGATCTCGGGCGACAAGGCCAGAACCGGCTGAAGCGGGCGCTCGCGCGCCAGACGACGGGCCGTGGCGCCGGTCGTGGTGAACGCCACCAGGCACTTGGTCGAGCCGGCCTTGGCGGCGCCCGCGGCGGCAACCACCAGAACATCCGCGTCGTCGTCCTGATGCGGCTGCTCGGCCTGCATCAGCTCAGGCCAGCGCGGATCGCGCTCAACCCGCTCAATGATGCGGTTCATCATCGAGACGGATTCCTCAGGATAGTCGCCGGCGGCGGACTCGGCCGACAGCATGACCGCATCCGCGCCCTCGTAAACCGCATTGGCGACATCCGACGCCTCGGCCCGCGTGGGCGTCGGCGAACTGGTCATGGATTCCAGCATCTGGGTGGCGACGATCACCGGGATGCCGCGCTCGCGCGCCGCCCGCAGGATGATTTTCTGGGCGACCGGCACCTCTTCGGGCGCCATCTCGACGCCAAGGTCGCCCCGCGCGACCATCACGCCGTCACAGAGGTCCATGATCGCGCCGAGGCATTCCAGCGCCTGGGGCTTCTCGATCTTGGCCAGCACGGCGGCGCGACCTTCGACGATGCGGCGCAATTCGGCCATGTCTTCCGGAGCCTGCACAAACGACAGGGCGACCCAGTCGACACCCAGACGCAGGGCGAAAGCCAGATCCTCGCGGTCCTTCGGCGTCAGGGGCGACATCGGGATGACGACATCCGGCACCGCCACGCCCTTGCGCTCCGACAGCTTGCCGCCGTTGACCACCTTGGTGTTGGCATAGCCAGGCCCGGCGTCGGTGACCGTCATCCGCAGCTTTCCGTCGTCCAGCAGCAGGGTCGCGCCAGGGCGCATAGCCACCAGAATTTCCGGATGCGGCAGGCAAACGCGCGTCTCGTCGCCGGGCGTAGCGTCGTCGTCGAAACGGAACGCCTGGCCGGCCTTCAGCTGCACCGGCCCGTTGGCGAACTTGCCGACGCGCAGCTTGGGTCCCTGCAGGTCGGCCAGAATACCCAGCGGCCGACCGACAATGGGCTCGGCCGCGCGGATCGCGGCATAGACGGCGGCATGGGTCTCATGCGCGCCATGGCTGAAGTTCAGACGGAACACGTCCGCCCCAGCTCTGGCCAGGGTGATGATCATCTCCGGCGAACTCGAGGCCGGGCCAATGGTGGCGACGATGCGGGAACGACGCGCGCGGATCATGCGGCCGCTCCTTCTAGGAAAGCATGGGGTGCTGGGGTCAGGGGCAGACGGCGTCGCCCTCGTTGGAGGCCAGCCGGATTTCGGTGAAGGCCAGAGCGAACCGTCCCGTCGTCGACAAGGCAAACGGGGAGGAAACATGCTCCATGTCCGCGCCCTTGGCCTTGAAACAGGAAAGTTTGATCTTGGCCGTACGCCATTCGCCAATTTTCCCGCTGGAGAAAGTTGACGTTACGTCTAGCGCCGCGCCGCAGGATTCGCCACAGGCGATCGCCAGGGAAACCGGTTTCTCCGGCGCGACATCGACCCGGTAGCGGATCGACACAGCCATGTCGCCAGTGGTCTGGCGGGACAGGTCCACGGGTTGGCCCATGACCTGGAGCGCGCCATTGCCCTCTCCGCTCCATTCGGCGAGGCGCGCATTCTCCTGGGCGCCGGCGTCGATCGGCCGGACCGCCAGCGCTCCGCCGATGTTCAGGGTCCAGGGGGCTGGCGCGCGGCCGGCAATGAAATAGCGGTCGACATTGATGGCCGCCGACACCACGCCGGGATCTTCCGACAAGGTCGCGACCTTGCCCGGCTTGGCGTAGCTCAGGCCGTAGCCATAGGCGAACTGCGGATCATAACCGGCATCACCGCGATTGAGCGGAACCTGGTTGGCGCGCTTGGGCCAGGAGAAGGACAGCTTGCCCTTGAAGTCATGGCGCGGCTTGCCGGCCTTGTCGCCGATCAGGACATCCGCGACCCCGCCACCCTCGCTGCCCGGAAGCCAGGCAGCGACGAAGGCGTCCGAAGCATTGATCTCGGGATTGGTCCAGAGCGGACGACCGGTCAGGAACACAGCGACCACGGGGATACCCTGGGCCTTGAGCGACTTGATCA
This sequence comes from Caulobacter sp. ErkDOM-E, assembly GCF_048541895.1. Taxonomy (GTDB): domain Bacteria; phylum Pseudomonadota; class Alphaproteobacteria; order Caulobacterales; family Caulobacteraceae; genus Caulobacter. The sequence continues at coordinate 2,837,025 of NZ_CP183331.1, forward strand.
GGGCCAGGTCCGTCTTGTCGCCTGGCTGATATTCCAGATTGGTCACATCGCCCTGGAACTCGGCATAGGGGTTCTCGCCAAACACCACCACCGCCACATCGGGACGGGTCTTGAAGACACCGTCGCGGGCCAGTTCAGCCTGTCCACCGCTCGCCTTCACCGCGTCGGCTATACCGGCATAGATGGACTGGCCGCCTGGGAAGTCGCTGTTCTTGTTGCCCGTGCCCTGCCAGGTCAGGGTCCAGCCGCCGGCCTGTTTGCCGATGTCGTCGGCGCCGTCGCCGGCGACCAGCACCCTGGCCGAACTCTTGATCGGCAGCACGCCCTGATTCTTCAGCAGCACCAGTGACTTGCGAACAGCTTCTCGCGCCACAGCCCTATGCTCGGGCGCACCCAGCAGTTCGAACTTGCCTTCCAGGGGGCGCTTGCCGTCGAACAGGCCCGCCTTGACCTTGACCCGCAGCACGCGGCGCACGGCGTCGTCGATGCGAGCCATCGGGATCGTGCCGTCCCTCACCTGGGCCAGGGTGTTGTCGAACAGGCCCTTCCAGCTGTCGGGCGCCATGACCATGTCCATGCCGGCGATATAGGCCTGCGGACAGTTGGTGTTGGTGCAGCCATCGACCTGGCCGTGGGCGTTCCAGTCGCCGACGATGAAGCCTTCGAAGCCCATGCGCTCCTTGAGGACGCCCGTCTGCAGGCTCTTGTTGCCGGTGTGCTTGACCCCGTTCCAGCTCGAGAACGAGACCATGACGGTCAGGATCCCGGCGTCGATGGCGGGCGGATAGCCCTGGGCGTGCAATCGGATCAGGTCCTGCTCGGAGATCAGAGCGTCGCCCTGGTCCTTGCCGCCCTCGGTGCCGCCATCGCCAACGAAGTGCTTGGCCGACCCGACAACATGGTTCGTGGCAAGGGCTTGCCCGGATTTAAGAACACCCTGCAGGCCCAGGGTCATGGGCCCCGCATAGGCCTTCACCACCTCTGGGTCCTCGGCATAGCCCTCATAGGCTCGCCCCCAGCGCTCGTCGCGCGGCACGGCCACAGTGGGGCCGAACGTCCAGTCGGCGCCGGTCGCGGCGACCTCGGCGGCGGTGACCTCACCGATCCGGCGGATCAGGTCCGGGTCGCGCGCGGCCCCCAGGCCAACATTGTGCGGGAATACCGTCGCGCCGACGATGTTGTTGTGACCATGCACAGCGTCAATGCCGAAGATGATCGGGATCGCTGTGTGACCGTCGCGCTTCTCCAGCGCCACGGCGCGATAGGCCTTGATCCAGTCCACCCATTTTGCCGGCGCGGCGCGGTCATCTCCGCCCGGCGCGGTGTTTCCGCCGGCCTCGACCGAACCCAGCGGGTACTTCCGTAGCTCGTCCGGCGTGATCGCGGAGCCGTCGGCCATGATGGTCTGCCCCACCTTTTCTTCAAGGCTCATGCGCGACATCAGGTCGGTGATGAAGGCCTCGGTCCTGGCGTCGGTGATCGACTTGGGGCTCGCCGCCTTGGGCCAGAGTTCCGGATGCGCCAAGGCCGACGGCGTCTGGGCGATCCCCACGCCGCCGAGGCTTCCGGCGATCAGAAGAGCGAGAACCGAGGCGTGGGCGGAGCGGCGACGAGCGAACATGAAACTTCCCGTGGTGGCGCGGAGCCGGCGCAAACTGGCCGGCATGAAGAAAAGGCTCGACGCAGCGCGCAGGTGCGCCGCGTCGAGAAGCACGCGCCTAGAGGCCCTGACGCGAGGCGACGACCAGCGAACAAGCGCGGTCCGGCGAAATATGTGGCGAGATCAACGTCTCCTCCGGACACCGCTTGAAAGCGACGTTCTTGGTTGGAGCCATGACAGCGCAATCAGACAGCGCTGTCAACTGTGATATATCCTCCCGGCGTCCAGCAGAGACTAGACCGCCACAGGACCTGTGGATTCACGGACCACCAGTTCGAAATCCAGCAGCTTCGAGGGCGGAAGCTCCCCTTCGTCCCACGACACCCCGTTCAGCAGCATGTCGGCCGCCGCCCCCGCCATCGCGGCGATCGGTTGACGGACGGTGGTCAGCTGCGGCCAAACGACCTTGGCGCCCGGTGTGTCGTCGAACCCGGCCACGGACAGGGTTTCGGGCACATTCAGCCGCAGTCGGTTGGCGACGGCCATGACGCCCAGCGCCATGTCGTCATTGCTGGCGAACACGGCCGTGGGCCGGTCGCCGCCGGTCAGCAACCGTTCTGCCGCCTCAAAGCCGGAGCGGAACGAGAAGTAGCCCTGCTCCACCCGCTCAGGCCGAACCGTCAGGCCGCTGTCGGCCATCGCCTCCATGAAGCCCTGATGGCGCAGATGCGAAGCGCCGTGATCGGGGTGGCCGATGATGAAGCCAATGTCGCGGTGACCCAGTTCGATCAGGTGCTTGGTCATCTCATAGGCGGCCAGCCGGTCGTCCATGCCGACCCGGGCTGAACGATCCAGGTCGCTGCCGGGCGAGATGCGCACATACGGCACCTGCTCCCGCTCCAGCGCCGCCAGCACGACAGGATGGTCACAGACCGGCGCCGTGAGGATGACGCCATCCATCCGCAGGGTCGCCAACATTGGCGCGACCTGGTCCTCGACATTGTCGGCCGTGGAATCGAGCGGCTCGACAATGAGGTGATAGCCCTCCTCCCGGCACCGCGCGATGGCGCCCAGCTGGACATCGGTGATGTAGCCGGGGCTGGGGTTGTCGAAGAAGACGCCAATCAGATAGGCCTTCGATCCCGCCAGGCTGCGGGCCGAAATATTGGGGCGATAGTGCAGCGCCGCCACCGCCGCCTGCACCCGATCGCGGGTGTCAGCCTTGACGTTGGGCTCGCGATTGAGGACGCGCGAGACAGTCTTGATCGAGACGCCCGACTGTCGGGCGACATCATGGATAGTGATCTTCGAGCTCAATTCCGCCCCTCGCGCTAGAGCCTTTTGGGGCTCCAAATCATGCTTTGAGCGTGGCAGACGCCGAAACCGGAGCCCACTTTCGGCTGCCACGCTCGCCGATTCATTCGGCTTGTCAGGCAATAAGCCATGACAGCCTTGTCATGGCGAGCCCCTGCGCGCGCGTAAGGGCAGCCTTGGGCTAGGAGATTGAGGCGTATCCTTCCGGCGTCAGGGCCACGGCTGCTCCGATCAAGGCGGTATAGGGATGCATGACCACATGGGTCGGTATGGCTTTCATGTAGTCGACAAACCGGCCCTTGGCCTCGAAGCGGGCGCGGAACGGGCCAGTCTCCAGCAATTCGACAATCTTGGCGCCGATGCCACCGGCGATGAACACGCCGCCTCGGGCCCCCAGGGCCAGGGCCAGGTCCCCCGCCGTCGAACCGAGAATGGCGCAGAACCGGTTCACGGTCGCCAGACTGTCGGCGCAACCGTCCAGAGCCCGCTCGCTGATCTGCTTGGCCGGCAGAGACTCGACCTTGCGGCCCTCGGCGGCAGCCAGGATCGTGTGCAGGTCCTCCATGCCGGGGCCAGACAGGATGCGCTCGATCGACACCCGGCCGAACTGCTTGGTCAGGGCGCGCAGGATCTCGATTTCAATCTCGTCGGTCGGCGCGAAGGCGATGTGGCCACCTTCCGTCGTCAGGGGCGTATCGACCCCATGGCGGCGGGCCATGCCGGCGACGCCAAATCCTGTTCCAGGACCAAGGATCGCCAGATCCCCTTCACCGGACGTCGGCAGGCTACCGATCTGGCGCAGGTCCTTGGGCGACAGGCGCGGCGCGGCCAGGGCCTGGGCCGTGAAGTCGTTGATCAGGGTCGCTTTTCGGAAGCCGCCTGCCCGGCGCAGACTGTCTTCCGAGATCCGCCAGTCCAGATTGGTCATATGGACCGTGCCGTGCTCGATGGGACCCGCCACGGCGACCACGGCCTGATCGGGATGCTTCACCCCGACCTTGTGCAGATAGTCCTCGATGGCCTCTTCGGCCGTGGCGTAGTCCGCGCCCTTATAGGCAGTCGGTTCGATCAGGCGGGGATCAGGCCCATCGAATTCCACCAGGGCGAAACGCGCGTTGGTTCCGCCGATGTCGCCGACCAGGCCAAGCCCGCCATCCTTCAAGCCGTTCATCTAGACTGCTTCCTCAAGCAAACAGCACGGAGGCGCCGTGGTCGGCAGGGCCGACCCCCGCACGCATCCAGCCGAACAATTCCCGCCCAAAGCCCGGCTTGGACGCCGGGACATTTGCTGGAGTCCGAGCGAGCAAGATCGCCTCGTCCACCAGCACTTTCAGTTCGCCATTCGCAGCGTCGACCGTGATCACGTCGCCGTCCTGAACATAGGCCAGCATACCGCCCTTGGCGGCTTCCGGCGTGACGTGGATCGCCGCTGGGGTCTTGCCCGAAGCGCCCGACATGCGGCCGTCGGTGACGAGCGCCACCTTGAAGCCGCGGTCGAGCAGCACAGAGATCGACGGCGACAGATTGTGCAGCTCCGGCATGCCGTTGGCGGCCGGGCCCTGGAAGCGCATCACCACCACGACGTCGCGGTCCAGTTCACCGCGCTTGAAGGCGGCGATGAAGTCTTCCTGTTCCTGAAACACCGCCGCCGGGGCGGTGATGGTGTGATGCTCGGGTTTCACGGCCGAGATCTTCATCACCCCGCGACCGATATTGCCGCCCAGCATGCGCAGGCCGCCCTCGGGACTGAAGGCGTCGGAAACCGGACGCACGATGGCGGTGTCCAGCGACTCCGCCGCGCCATCGCGCCACACCAGCTGGCCATCTTCGAGGGCCGGCTCCTGGGTGTAACGCGACAGGCCTGGGCCCGCGATGGTCAGGACGTCTTCGTGAGCGAGCCCGGCCTTCAGGAGTTCGCGGATCACCAAGGCCATGCCGCCTGCGGCCTGGAAGTGGTTCACGTCCGCCGAGCCGTTGGGATAGACGCGGGCAAGCAGCGGCGTGGCCTTGGAGATCTCGTCCAGGTCTTCCAGCGTCAGGATCACGCCGGCAGCATGGGCCATGGCGACCAGGTGCAGGGCCAGATTGGTCGAACCACCGGTGGCCATCAGGCCAACCACGCCGTTGACGACCGACTTCTCGTCGATCATGCGGCCGACCGGGATGAACTCATTGCCCTTGTTGGTGACAGCGGCGGCGCGGCGTGCGGCTTCCTTGACCAGGGCCTCGCGCAGCGGGGTGTTGGGATGCACGAAGGCCGAACCAGGCAGATGGAAGCCCATTAGCTCCATCAGCATCTGGTTGGTGTTGGCCGTGCCGTAGAAGGTGCAGGTGCCGGGGCCGTGGTAGCTTGCGCTCTCGGCCTCGAGCAGCTCGGCGCGGCCGACCTTGCCCTCGGCATAGAGGGCGCGAATGCGGGCCTTCTCGGTGTTGGGCAGGCCCGAGGTCATCGGGCCTGCCGGCACGAACAGCGCCGGCAGATGGCTGAACGTCAGGGCCCCGATCACCAGGCCCGGTACGATCTTGTCGCACACACCCAGATACAGCGCGCTGTCGAAAGCGTCGTGGGTCAGGGCGATGGCCGTGGCCATGGCGATGACGTCGCGCGAGAACAGCGACAGCTCCATGCCCGGGCGGCCCTGGGTGACGCCATCGCACATGGCCGGCACACCGCCGGCGAACTGAGCGGTAGCCCCGACCTCACGCGCGGCGACCTTGATCAGCGCCGGATACTCTTCCAGCGGCTGGTGGGCCGACAGCATGTCGTTATAGGCCGAGACAATGCCGATATTGGGCGCGTTGGGATCCAGCGCCCGTACCTTGTCGACGCCCGGCGAGGCGGCGAAGGCATGGGCCCAGTTGGCGCAGGACAGCTTGGCCCGCCCCGGCTGATTGGCGATCGCCGCTTCCATATTGGCCAGATAGGCGGCGCGGCTATCGCGGCTGCGCTCGACGATCCGAGCGGTGACCTTGGCGATGACGGGATTGAGGCTCATGACGACTACTCCGCCCACAGGATGCGGACCCTGGCGCGGTCCTGTTTGAGGATGGACGCGACCGGCAGGGCCGGATCGATGGGCCCTGCCAGCAGGGCGCGCTTGGCCTCGCCAGTCACCAGCAACACAATCAGATCGGCGCGGGTCAGAGCCGCAAAGGTCAGGCTGAGGCGAGGAATATCGGGCGCAGGCGAGCCCGCGGGCGCGGCCACGACCAGACGTTCCGACGCGGGATCCAGCCCCTGAGCCAGCATGGGCGAGCCCGGAAAGAGCGAGGCGAAGTGGCCATCGGCCCCGACGCCGAGCAGCACCGCCCCGAACGGCATAGCGGCGGCGACGCCGGCCTCGGCCTTCAAGGCGGAGTCTTCCTGGCTGACGCCCGCGAAATAGAGCGGGGCGAACTGGGCCTTGGCCGCTTCGCCGACCAGCAGATGGCGGCGGACCAGACCTTCGTTGCTGCCCGCGTGAGACGGCGGCACGAAGCGGTCGTCGCTCAGCGTCACCACGATCTTGTCCCAGGGCGCGATCATGGTCGCCAGGCGGTCGTACACGGGCGCCGGCGTGGTGCCGCCCGTCGCCGCGAAGCCGGCCTGGCCACGCTTGGCGACGGCGATGGTCAGGGTCGACGCCAGCACCGAGGCGGCGGCGTCGTAGAGGTCTTCACGCGTGTTGAAGGTTTCGATCTGGGGCTGGTTCATGATCAGGCCTTCCAGGCTCGGCCGCCGGGCGAAATCAGGCCCGCTGAGGAGTGCGGTCCCCAGGTGCCCGCCGCATAGGGCGCGGGCTCGATATTGGCCGCGGCCCAGGCGGCCGAGACGCCGTCGATGAACTTCCAGGCCTGCTCAACCTCGTCACGCCGTACGAAAAGGGTGCGGTCGCCGCGGAAAACATCGAGGAACAGCTTTTCGTAAGCGATCCGGCGACGGCCGCCGCTCTGGCTGAACGACAGCGACAGCGGCAGTGATTGCAGACGCATGCCCTCTTCCGACAGCCCCGGACGCTTGTTCATCAGGGTCAGGACGATATTCTCGTCGGGCTGCAGATCGATGACCAGGCGGTTGGAGAAAAGGTCCCCATCCGTCGCCTGACCGAAGATGTTGTGCGGCAGCGCCTTGAACTGCACGACGATCTGGGTGCGGCGGTCGGGCAGGTTCTTGCCAGTGCGCAGGAAGAACGGCACGCCGTCCCAGCGCCAGTTGTCGATCGCCACCTTCATCGCCACGAAGGTCTCGGTCTTGGTGGCCTTGCCGACCTCCTGCAGATAGCCCTCGCGCGCGCCGCCTTCGACGACGCCGGCCACATACTGACCACGCACCGTGTCATGGGCCACAGTGTCCTTGTTGAAGGGCCGCAGGCTGCGAAGAACCTTGACCTTCTCGTCACGCATGGCGTCCGGATCGAAACCTGAGGGCGCCTCCATGGCGACTAGGCAGAGGAGCTGCAGCATGTGGTTCTGCACCATGTCCCGCAGCGCGCCGTATTCGTCATAATAGGGCCAGCGATCACCGACCTTTTCAGTCTCGGCGATGGTGATCTGGACGTGGTCGATCGTGTTGCGATCCCAGAGCGGCTCGAACAGCACGTTGGCAAAGCGCAGGGCCGTCAGGTTCTGGACCGTTTCCTTGCCCAAGTAGTGATCGATGCGGAAGATCTGCTCTTCGCCGACCACGGCGCCGACCGCAGCGTTGGTCTTGCGCGAGCTTTCCAGGTCGCGGCCGATAGGCTTTTCGAGGACCAGACGGGACTTCGGACCCGTTAGGCCTGCGGATTGGAGCGCATTGCAGACCGGGCCGTAGAGGCTGGGCGACAGGGCGAAATACACCACCAGCGAGCCGTGCTCGCCGACGCGCTCGGCCAGCTTGGCCGCCCCCTCATCCTTGGTCATGTCGACGGAAAGGTAGTCCAGGCGGGCCGCCAGGCGGTTCCAGGCGGCTTCCTCGACGGTGGCGCGCTTGCCCAGTTGCTCGCGAACCAGCGCCTTGTAGCTCGCACCATCTCCCTCGCCACGCGCGACGGCGACGATCCTCAGATCGTGCGACAGAAGGCGGTCGACCTCCAGGAAATAGAGCGAAGGCAGCAGCATGCGCAGCGCCAGATCCCCAGCGCCGCCAAGCAGCACCAGAACATCACGGCCATTTTCGCCGTCGTTGGTCATATTCACTAGATCTTCCACCCTATGACAACGTTGTCATGACACGCTTGCTCAAGCTTGGCAAGCCGCTGTCACCGACGTTCCGCCCGGGAAGTCGGGCGGCGCTCTAACTAGGCCAAACGCGCGAAGCTCGCCATAAGACCAATCGCGTTTTACGGGATGATTGTCGCGCGCTCAGCGGCGCGTTGGGCACGCGGGTTGCGGAGTGGCGGCGATTTCGGAGATCCGGCGAAATTTCCTTGCGGGCTAGCCCCGCGCGGGCGATCCGGCAGGGCGGGCCGCCCGGAAGCGGTCTTTCATCTTGGCCACCCATCCGCCGAACGCCTCGTTGTCGGCCGTCACGCGACCAAAGTCAGCGCTCGACAGCGATTCGACGTTCATGCCCGACAGGGCGACACGCAGCCCCTCGGGATTGCGCGCGCCCTCGACAAAGCCGGAATAGCGCTGACGCAGACGGCCAAGTGATACATCGTCGTCGGCCAGGCTATAGGCCACCCCTGCGCGCAACAGTCGGGCTTCCTCACCTGCGGCCAGAGCCCCCGGACCCTTCCACCGGTCGCCCAGCGACTTTTCATACAGGCTGGCGGCGGCTGGCCAGGTGCGCTGCTTCCAGGCGATCTCGGCGCGGATATCCTGGGAATCACGGCTGTTGTCGTTCTCGACCAGTTCAAGCGCCACGTCATAGCGGCCAAGGCCCATATAGGCCCGCGCCGTGGCCAGGCGACGCTCGGCGTTCAAGGCCGGCGGCAGGATCGTGGTGCGGCTCTCGTTGATGGCCTGCAGCGCGCTCTCGGGCTGCTTGTTCATCAGATAGATCCAGGCCAGGTCCGTCGCCACCTGGGCCTTGGGCACACCGTCGAGACGGTTGTCGACCTGATATTTCAGCAACTTGCCGGCTTCATCCAGCAGGTCGACATCCACCAGGCGGCGCACGAGATTGCGCACCATCTGGTCGCCGTCAGCGCCCAGCGGGGTCAGGTCCTGGAAATCATAGAACAGGCCGACGGCCTGGATCGGCTGCATGCCGTCGGCTAGGCCGTCGAGGAACAGCGCCCGGAACGCACCATTGAGGTCCCTGCGCAGCCCGATCGCCTCCGGGTGATCGGGCTGGTTGTTCCCGGCCGAGTGCAGAACCTCCAGCGCCTCGCGATAGCGGCCCTGGTCGATGAACAGCTTGCCCAGACCGCGAATGGTCTCCAGTTCGACGCCGTCGCCGCGCCAGCGGAAGCGAAGCTGATTGAGCTCGCTGGCTGCGGCCGCCGCGTCGATCTGGCCCTTGGCAAGCCGGATCTGGGTCGCATGCAGCATGGCGGGCGCGGCGATGCGATCTATCGGCGCCTTGGCGATGGCCTGGAACATGCGCAGGGCGCGGCTCTTCTCGCCTTTGGCCTCAAAGATGCGCGCCTGGGTCAGACGAATATCAAGCTGGTCCTCAACAGGGATCTTGGGCTGGCTCAAAGCGTCAGCGACCAGGCGCGCGGCGCCAACAAGATCGCCGGTCCCCAGCGCTGCCTTGGCCTGGGCATGCTGGAAGCGCGCGCGCCAGAGCGCCGGAAAAAGGTCGAGCGCCCGGCCGCCGGTGGCGAATTTCTGGCGCGCGTCGACCCACTCGCCCTGCTGGGCGGCGATATAGCCACGCCACTGCGCACTTGAAGCGTCGTCAGCCAGGACGGGCGACGCAAAATCAGTTTCGGCTTCGGCCAAACGATTGGCCATCACCCGCGCCACGCCGCGCAGACCACGGAACTCGGCGTCGCCCATCAGCGTCTGGTGCTTGCGGGCTGCGGCGTTGAGAACCCCTATGGCCTCATAGGACATCCCGGAGCCGACCAGGAACCGCGCCAAAGCCATGCGGGCGCCGATGTCGCCGCTCTTGTCTTCACCCTCCCCCGCTGCGGAGATGGCGCCCTGCAGCGCATTATAGCGCGCCAGGAACCCGCCCGACCCGGTCTTGGGCCAGTTGTCGAGATCGATCAGCGCCGGCATGGCCATCGGTTGCGGGGCGCCGGCGGCGGCCTCTTCCGGAGCCTTGGCGGCAGACAGCGGCGAGAGCACCAGCCCCTTGGGCCGACCGATGCGTAACAGGTCGCCATCGATCGAGACCATCAGGTCACTGGCATAGGTTTCCGCGGCCAGACCCTGGGCGGAGGGCAGCAGCGCCATCTCGACATATTCACGGCGCGACGGCAGGCCCTTGGACGGCGCCAAGGCCGGCGCGACAAGAAGGCGGTCGCCAACGGCGGGATCATTGACCCAGACGGCCTTGGTGACGCCGGCCAGGGCCGCAGTCAGGGTAGCGGGTGTGACGGTCTCATCCCGGGCCACGCGGATGGAGTCGGGCGTAGCCTGCGAACCGGCGCCCAGGCTGATCGACCACTGACCACCCTGCCCCTCGGCGTAATAGGGCGTGCCGACCGGCGTGACGATGCGCAGGGCGCTGTAGTCGGCGCCTTTGAAGACCTGGATCCTGGAATAATGGGCGCTGGAGCCCGGAATCTTTGAGATGTCCAGGCGAGCGGGGGTATCAAACACCACCCAGACCGCCTCGCCGCGACGGAACACGGCGGCGCCGGACGGCGCGGCCCAGTTGAAGGCCAGCCGCACCTGGCCATCGACCTTTTCGTATCCCGCCTTGACCACGCCGCCCGGCGGCATGGGATTGGGACGGCCGACCGGGGCGACGTGCGCCGGCGAGTGGGCGACGTCGGCCATGGCGCCCGCACGGGCAAAGATATTGACGAAGTCGGCGCCGTCCGCATTGCCGACGCGGGCCTCAGCGTCGTCGGCCAGGGTGACGATAATTTCCAGCACCCCGCCCGTATGACGGGCCTCGGCGGATTTCACCCAGCGCGGCGGATTCAGCCGCAGGGTCGACATGTCGGGATTGGCGTCGCGATTGAAGCGCAGGGTCAGGACCTGACCGTCGCGCTTTGACGTCATGCGGGCGCCGCCGGCCCAATGGAACTCCAGACGGCTGAACTGGGCCGCCTGAGCGACGCGCACGTCGAGGGCGCCACGCGACGCGGCGACCGGACCGGCGGCGTTGACCGACGGCGCCGCCACGCTGGCGATGCAAACCGCCGCGACGCTGGACCGCAGGATCGCGCGAAGGCTCATGGAACGCCTAACCGGCCTTCTTGGGCGCAGCGGCGCCCGCCAGCGGCGCGGCGGACGCCTGCTTGCCCTGGGCGTTCGCGTCGGCCGCAGGCGCTCCGTTCTCGGCAATCGCGGCCTTGCCCTTGTTGATCACGTCGTTGGCGAAGCGGTTGGCCAGACGCTCCGTCAGAGCCTTGGCGTCGACCGGGGTCATGTTCGCCAGGATCAGGCTGAGCGTGCGCTCCTTCATCTTGGCGGCGATCGGCAGACGAACCGAATCTTCCAGGATCGTCATCCGCGCGGCGGCGTCCTTGGGCTTCATGCTCGAGAATACGGTGACCATGCGGTCGACCTCGGCCGACTTCTGGCTGTCAGCCTGGCCGAGAAGCCCCTGGATATCGCCCTTGAGGCCGTTCAGCGCCTTGACCTTGGCGTCCAGCTTGGCCTCGGCGGCGGCCAGCAATTGCAGTTGCACGTCAATGTCCTGCTCGCGCTGGTCCAGTTGGCCGCGACGCGCGCCCAGGCTTTGCAGGATGCGCAGTTCAGCGGGCGACAGACCGGCCTCTCGGGCCAGATCGGTCACCGAAGGGGCGCAAACGCGGGGCGGAACCGACGAGGCCGCCGAGGCGGCGGCGTCATGACCAGCAGACTCGGCCGACTTTGCCTCTTCGCCGTGTTCGGCCTTGGCGTCCGGTTTGACCACACCCTCAGCAAAGGCCTTGGCGCCACCGAGCATGTCCGGCAGCGACTTGGCGCCGGCCAGGGCGTTAACGGCCAGAACGCCGCCAACGGCGACGCCGACGAGCGGGAGAATACGAGGAATGTTCTTCATCACCGGGCTCTGAAACTGGGTCCGGGACGCGGCGGATCGACCGGGCCCTCGAAGAGGTCATCATCAACCCGCGCTCGTGAACGCGGGGTTTCCTTGGCGACACTGGGTCGCGGGTCGAGGTTGGCGCGCGCGGAAGACTCGATTGGCCGACTGGCCTTGGCTTCGCGATCCAGCAGGCGCTCGAAATCCTCGGCCTTGAGGCGGCGATCCGCCTTCGGCTCGGAGGCCTCCACGCGCGCAGCCACAGGGGCCGAGGCGGCGGCGGGAGGCGGGGTCACCATTGGTCGATTGAGGCGCTCGTCGAGCTTGGCGGCGAGGACTGTGGCGCGCTCGATGCGATCGGCCAGGGCTTCGGAAGCCTCGTCGGTGGCGGCGCGCAGATCAGCCAGGCCCTGCTCGGCGCGAGCGGCGGCTTGATCCAGGTCGGCCACGGCCTTGGCAAAGCCGACATGGCTGTCGCGCAGGGCCTTGAGGCGACGCTCAAGGCGCCAGCCAAAGCCCAGGGCCACAATCAGCAGCACCGCGAGCAAACCATTCATGGCGACGGCGACGAGGCTCATTTCAGCTTTTGAACCGCTTTCTTGGCCGCAGGCGACAGCGGCGCCTCGGCGCGGATGGCGATGGAGTGATTGCGACGTCCCATGCGACCGCGCGTCAGCGGGATCGCCCCGGCGCGCAGCTCGACCAGACTGTCAGGCGTGGCGTTCAGCATCATGGTGTCGCCGACCTGGAGGTTCAGCACCTTTGACAGCGGCAACTGCTGCTCGTCGAGAACGGCGCGGACCTCCATCTGGGTGGTCCAGAGCTCGGTGGCCAAGTGGCCTTCCCAGATGTTGTCGCGGCCGAACTTCTCGCCCATGAACTGCTGCAGCAGCATCTTGCGGATGGGCTCCAGCGTCGCATAGGGCAGCAGCAGTTCGATACGGCCGCCGCGGTCTTCCATGTCGATGCGAAGCTTGACCAGGATCGCGGCGTTGGCGGGCCGGGCGATGGCGGCGAAGCGCGGGTTGGTCTCCAGACGATCCAGCGAGAACGAGACCGGATGCAGCGGTTCGAACGCGGCCTTCAGGTCGTGCAGGACCACTTCGATCATCCGCTGCACCAGCACCCGCTCGATGGTGGTGTAGGGGCGACCTTCGATGCGCATGGCCGCCGTGCCGCGACGGCCGCCCAGCAGCACGTCAACGATCGAGTAGATCAGGTTGGAATCGACCGTCAGCAGGCCGTAGTTGTCCAGTTCCTCGGCCCGGAACACCGCCAGGATGGCCGGCAGCGGGATCGAGTTCAGATAGTCGCCGAAACGAATCGAGCTGATGTTGTCGAGGCTGACCTCGACGTTGTCGCTGGTGAAATTGCGCAGGCTGGTGGTCATCAACCGCACCAGGCGGTCGAAGACGATTTCGAGCATCGGCAGGCGCTCGTAGCTGACCAGCGCCGAGTTGATGATCGCACGAATGCCGGTGCGGTCGTCGTTGCCGTCACCCGACAGGTCAAAGCCTAGCAGGCTGTCGATCTCGTCCTGGTTCAGGATCCGCTCGGACCCCGCCATGTCGCCGCCGCCGTCGTCCCAGCCGCCACCGCCCATGCCGCCGCTGAAATCGCCGAATTCGCTCGCAGCCCCGCCGCCCTCGGCCCCGCCCGGAGGGTTCTGCGAAGCCCATTGGGCCATCGCGGCCTGATCGTCGAGTTCGTCCGCCATGTTGGTTTGCCCAGCCAGCTCCCTAGGGAGCTAGTTGATCAGCATCTCCTCGATCAGGACGGCGTTCACCTTTGACGGCGCGGCGACGAGATTGACCCGACGCAGCAACTCGACGCGGAGTTGGTAGGTGCCCTGGCTACCGTTCAGGTCTTCCGGACGCAGCTCGCGCAGGAAGGTCTGGAACATGTCCTGCAGCCTGGGCAGATTCGGCGTCAGAACCTCGGCCGCTTCCTCGTCGGGCAGCTCGAAGGTCAGCTTCAGCTTCAGGAAGGTCGACTTGCCGTCGGCGGTCTGCATGTTCACGACGATGTCAGGCAGGGTGTAGAAGACGATCCCGTCGGGCCCTTCCTTGATCACCGGCACGCCGGCCGCGCCCTCGGCGCCAGCGGCGGCGCCGTGGTCGCCTTCCTTTTTCTTGTCGTCCTTCTTTTCCTTTTTTTCCTTCTTTTCCTTGCCGTGCTCTTCAGCGCCCTTTTCACCATGGGCTTCTGGCGGCTTGGGTTTCATCAGGAAGAAGGCTGCAGCGCCGCCACCGCCCAGTACGAGCACGCCAGCAGCGGCCGCGATCAGAACGATCGGCGGCTTCTTCTTGGCTGGTGCTTCGCCCTCGACAGCGCCCTCTTCGCCTTCGGGGGCGGGAGCTTCCTTGGGGGGTTTTTTGGCCACGCGCGCGGTTCCTTGGAATCTACCCCCGTACTCATGCGCGACCATGGTTAACGATGTGTTTTGGAGGCCAATTCGTCGCAGGCAGAATCCACCCGGCAGACTCCGCCCAACACCCCCGCGTTAACCTTCCTATTGTTTGTTTTTGCTGACTTTTTGACGTTGGCACGAAGGTTGCTGATAGGACTGCGGCGCATTTGTCGCGCCAGCCGCCCGAGTTAACTCGTCATGGACAACGCGCTGTATGTGGGCCTTTCGCGCCAGATGACGCTCCGCCGCGAGCTGGACATCGTCGCGAACAACATCGCCAACGCCAACACGACGGGCTTCAAGACCGAGGACCTGATGGTCCGGACGGAAGCCGCCAAGCCGGCCCGGACCCTGGGCGGGACCAATCCCGTCAAGTTCGTGCTCGACGACGGCGTGGCGCGTGATTTCACCCAAGGCGCCATGACCAAGACCGGCGGCGACTTTGATGTGGCCATCGAGGGCCAGGGCTTCTTCAAGGTCCAGACGGCGGGCGGCGAGCGCTACACGCGCGACGGCCGCTTCACGACCAACCCCGAAGGCAAGCTGGTCACCCAGACCGGCAATCCCGTGCTGGACGAGGGCGGCACTGAGATCCTCATCGACCCCAAGCAAGGGCCCGTCACCATCGGCAAAGACGGCATCGTCAGCCAGGGTCAGCTGAGCGTCGGCAAGATCGCCGTGGTTCGCGCCGACGACCTGTCCTCGCTCAGCAAGGACGGCGACAACCTCTATCGCAACACCGCCAACGCCACCCTCCAGCAGGCGCCCAACGCCGTCGTGCACCAAGGCATGCTGGAATCCTCCAACGTCCAGTCCGTCGTCCAGATCACCAAGCTGATCGAGGTGCAGCGCGCCTACGAGAGCATGGCCAAGATGATGGACAACGCCGCCGAACTGACGCGCTCCGCCGTCGAGCGCCTCGGCAAAGCCAACTAAGGGAAACTAGACGATGCAAGCTCTGCGCACCGCCGCGACCGGCATGTCAGCCCAACAGCTGAACGTCGAGGTCATCTCGAACAACATCGCCAACATGAATACGGTTGGCTTCAAGCGTCAGCGGGCCGAGTTCCAGGACCTGCTCTACCAGACCATCGAACGGGCCGGCGCCCAGTCGTCCAGCGACGGCAATGTCGTGCCCACCGGCGTCCAGATCGGTGGCGGCGTGAAGGCCGGCTCGGTCTACCGGATCACCGAGCAGGGCACCCCCACCATGACCAACAACGAGTTGGACGTGGCCATCCAGGGCAAGGGCTATCTGCAGATCCTGATGCCTTCGGGCGAGACGGCCTATACCCGCGCCGGCAACTTCTCGACCAATGACCAGGGCCAGATCGTCACCGACGACGGCTATGCGGTGCAGCCCGGCCTGACCGTGCCGCAGAACGCCACCGCCATCACCATCGGCAAGACCGGCCTGGTCCAGGTGACCCTGCAGGGCCAGACCGCGCCCCAGACCATCGGCCAGCTCGAGTTGGCCAACTTCATGAACGAAGGCGGCCTGGAAGCCATCGGCGACAACCTGTTCATGGAAACCGGCGGTTCGGGTCCGGCCAACATCGCCGCCCCCGGCCAACCCGGCTTTGGCACCCTGCTGCAGAACTACACGGAGTCCTCGAACGTCGACGCAGTCAGCGAAATCACCGCCCTGATCGTCGCCCAGCGCGCCTACGAGATGAACTCCAAGGTCATCACCACGGCCGACCAGATGCTCCAGGCCACCTCGCAGCTGAGGTCCTAAGCTCATGAAGCGCCTCCTGATCACCGTCTGCGCCCTGGCTCTCGCCGGTCCCGCGCTCGCCGGACAGACCGTTTCGCTGAAGATGGACACCACCGACGCCGACGGCCGCGTCACCCTGGGCGACCTGTTCGACGGGGCCGGCTCGGCCTCGGACATCCTGGTCGCCACCCGCATCGGCGCCACCACCGTTCTCGACGCCGGTCAGGTGCAATCGGCCGCTCGCCGCGCCGGCCTGGACTGGAGCAATTCGCAGGGTCTGCGCCGGATTATCGTCCGCCAGGGCGCCGATGGCGGCGGCGCAAGCGGCGGCGTGGTTCGCGCCAGGGGCAATGTGGAAGTTCTTGCCTATGCCCGCAGCCTGACGGCTGGCGAGATCGTGCAGCCCCAGGACCTGATCTGGGTGAAGATGGCCGCCTCGCCCAGCGATGCGCCCCAGGACGCCGACGCGCTGATCGGCATGAGCGCCAAGCGCCCCCTGCGTGAAGGCGCCGCAGCCTCGCTGCGCGATGTGTCCGCCGCCCAGGTGATCAAGAACGGCGACATCATCACCGTGACCTACGAAAACGGCGGCGTTTCCCTTGCCCTGCAAGGAAAAGCCATGTCGGCCGCAGCCGCCGGCGACCCGGTCTCCGTCCAGAACTCACTGTCCAAGAAGATCATCCAGGCGGTCGCGACCGGTCCTGGTTCCGCGATGGTCGGTCCGCAGGCGCAGTCCTTGCAAAACCGATCGTCAGTCCGTTACGCCGCTCGCTAGAGGTCATTCGCATGCGCCCCGCCCTGATCGCCGCCCTCGCCCTGCTCGCCCCGCTCGCCGCCTGCTCGACCGTCACTGAAGCCGTGAAGGGCCCTGAACTGGCCCCCGTCGGCTATCCCGCCCAGCTGGCGCCGATGACCCAGCAATTCGTCGCCTCGCGCGACCAGACGCCCCAGGCGGCGTCCGCCAACTCGCTGTGGCGGGTCGGCGCCCGCGCCTTCTTCAACGACCAGCGCGCCAGCAAGATCGGCGACATCCTGACCGTCCAGATCGATATCGACGACAGCGCCAGCACCAAGAACAACTCGGCCAGCAACCGCGCCTCCACCACCCAGACCGGCGTCAGCAACTTCCTGGGTCTGGAATCCAGCCTGGGCAAGATCCTGCCGGGCGGCTTCGATCCCGCCAACGCCATCGGCACCAACTCCACCTTCACCAACGCCGGCGGCGGCAGCGTCAGCCGGTCGGAGAAGATCAGCCTGACGATCGCCGCCGTGGTCAGCCAGGTCATGCCCAACGGCAACATGATCATCCAGGGCACGCAGGAAGTGCGCACCAATGCCGAACTGCGCCAACTGACGGTCGCCGGCATCGTCCGTCCGGAAGACATTTCCTCGGCCAACACCATCAAGCACACCCAGATCGCCGAAGCCCGCATCAGCTACGGCGGCCGTGGCGACATCAGCCGCGTCCAGAAAACCCCGGCCGGCCAGGCCCTGGTCGAACGCTTCTCGCCCTTCTGATCCGGCGACGAGCGGTTCGCGCAAGAACCGGCCCCTCCCTTCAAGGCCTTCAGGCGCAGCCCCCCAAGGGTGTCCGCGCCTGATGTGTTTCTGGACCCAGCGAAACTCCCGCGCTGCGGCCGCGTTGTTCCGGGCAGGAGAATCGCCATGGGACGTCCGCTCGCCGCACTTGCCGTTCTGGGACTTTTGGCCGCCGGCCTGGCGGGCTGCGCCCACGAGACGGTCGCCGACAGCGGCTATCGCTGGGCGTTCCTCAGCGACGCCGGCGAGGCCCCGCGCCTGGCCTATGGCCGGCCTTTCACAGACGATGTGATCCTGATGCTCAGCTGTTCGCCGGGGGCCGACAGCGTCCAGATTTCAGCCGTGGGCCTCGAGGGCCGCGAGATCGTCCTGGCGTCCGCCCGCATCGAAAGCCGATTCACCGCCGAGAAGGCCGGCAGCGCTCTGGTCGAGACCGGCCTGCTGGAAGCGCGCGGCCAGATGAGCGCCCCTGCCCTGGCCGGCTTTCAGCACACCGGCGACCTGACCATCCTGACGAATGGCGACCGGCACAATCTTCACGCCAGGCATGAAGACGAGGGACAGGTGAAGGCGTTCTTCAGGTCGTGCGCCGCGGCCTGATCAGGCCCGGCGGCCCGCCGCCGAGATGTTGTCGATCCCCAGCGCCGACAAGGCGCCGCGCATGATGCCCTCGGCGTCGAGACCCGCCTGGGCGTACATGACATCAGGCTTGTCCTGATCCTGGAAGATATCCGGCAACACCAGGGTGCGAATCTTCAGGCCGCGATCCAGCGCGCCGTGCTCGGCCAGGGCCTGCAGCACGAAGGCGCCGAAACCGCCCATGGCGCCCTCTTCGACCGTGATGATGGCTTCATGCTCGCGGGCCAGCCGCAACAGCAGGTCGATGTCCAGCGGCTTGGCGAAGCGGGCGTCGCAGACGGTGGCCGACAGGCCCCGCGCGGCCAGCAGGTCGGCGGCCTTCAGGCTTTCGCCCAGGCGGGTGCCGAACGAGACGATGGCGACGCTGGTCCCCTCGCGGACGACGCGGCCCTTGCCGATCTCCAGCGGATCGGCGCGGCCGATCGGCATGTCGAGGCCAAGGCCCTCGCCGCGCGGATAGCGGAACGCGCTGGGGCGGTCGTCGATCTCGACGGCGGTGGCGACCATGCGGGCCAGTTCCAGCTCGTCGGCGGCGGCCATCAGGATCATGCCGGGCAAAGCGCCCATGAAGCCGACGTCAAAGGTGCCGGCGTGGGTGGGGCCATCGGCGCCGACCAGGCCGGCGCGGTCCATGGCGAAGCGCACGGGCAGGCGCTGGATGGCCACGTCGTGGACGACCTGGTCATAGCCGCGCTGCAGGAAGGTCGAATAGATCGCCGCGAAAGGCTTCATGCCGTCAGCGGCGAGGCCGGCGGCGAAGGTCACCGCGTGCTGCTCGGCGATGCCGACGTCAAAGATGCGTTCCGGGAACGCCTTCTGGAAGATGTCCAGACCCGTGCCCGAGGGCATGGCGGCGGTGATGGCGACGATCTTGGAGTCGTGCTGCGCCTGCTTGACCAGTTCCTGGGCGAACACCTTGGTGTAGCTGGGCGGGCCGGCGGCGGCCTTGTGCTGCTGGCCGGTGACCACGTCGAACTTGACCACGGCGTGCAGCTTGTCGTCAGCGCCTTCGGCCGGGGCATAGCCCTTGCCCTTCTGGGTGACGACGTGGACCAGGACCGGCTTGTCCTCGAATTCACGGGCGTTCTTCAGCACGCTGACCAGGGCGTCCATGTCGTGGCCGTCGATCGGGCCGACATAGTGGAAGCCCAGCTCCTCGAAGAAGGTGCCGCCGGTGACCATGCCGCGGGCGTATTCCTCGGCCTTGCGGGCCGCTTCGCGCATCGGGGTCGGCAGCTTCTCGACCACGGTCTTGCCGAGCTTGCGCACCTTCCGGTACGCGCCGCCCGAAACCAGATTGGCCAGATAGGCGCTCATCCCGCCCACCGGCGGGGCGATCGACATGTCGTTGTCGTTGAGGATGACGGTCAGTTGCTTGGTTGTGTCGGTCGCCGCGTTCATCGCCTCATAGGCCATGCCGGCGCTCATCGAGCCGTCGCCGATCACGGCCACGACCTTGTTGGTCTCGCCCTTCTGGTCACGCGCAGCGCAGAAGCCCAGCGCCGCCGAGATCGAGGTGGCCGCATGGGCCGCGCCGAACGGGTCGTATTCGCTTTCGGCCCGCTTGGTGAAGCCCGACAGACCGCCGCCCTGACGCAGGGTCTTGATACGGTCGCGACGCCCCGTGAGGATCTTGTGCGGATAGGCCTGGTGGCCGACGTCCCAGATCAGGATGTCCTTGGGCGTCTCGAAGACGTGGTGAAGGGCGACGGTCAGTTCGACCACCCCCAGGCCCGCGCCCAGATGCCCGCCGGTCACCGACACCGCGTCGATGGTTTCGGCGCGCACCTCGCTGGCCAGTTGCTTCAGTTCAGCCACGGAAAAACCGCGCGTATCGGCGGGCGAGGCGATCTTGTCGAGAAGAGGAGTCACGGTGGTCATGTCCGAAGAAAGCGCGGTCAGTTGCGCCGGTCCAGCACGAAATCAACGCTGCGGCGCAGATGATTGGCGCGTTCGCCGAAAATATCGAGGTGAGACTTGGTTTGAGCGGCCAGAAGCGTCGCCCGTTCCTTGGCCGCGTCGAGGCCCAGCAGGGTGACATAGTTGGTCTTGCCCATGGCGGCGTCCTTGCCGCCCGCGGCCTTGCCCAGCACGGCTTCGTCGCCCTCGGCGTCCAGAATGTCGTCGACGATCTGGTAGGCCAGACCCAGGTCCTGGGCGAAGCCCATCAGGGCGGCGCGCTCGGAATCTTTTGCCCGGGCGATGATCAGCGGAATTTCGAAAGCAAAGGCGATCAGGGCGCCGGTTTTAAGACGCTGCATGCGGGCCACGGCACCCAGATCATCGCGAACGCCCAGAATGTCGATCATCTGACCGCCCGCCATGCCCTTGGCGCCCGAAGCGATGGCCAGCTTGCGCACCAGTTCGGCGCGGATATGGCCGTCATCGTGGGTGTCGGGGTGGGCCATGATCTCGAAGGCGGCGGTCTGCAGGGCGTCGCCCGCCAGAATCGCTGTCGCCTCGTCATACTGGATGTGCACCGTCGGACGGCCGCGACGCACGTCGTCATTGTCCATGGCCGGCAAGTCGTCATGCACCAGGCTGTAGGCGTGGATGCATTCCAGGGCGCAGGCGGCGCGCAGCACCGGCCGCTCGGGCAGGTCGAACATCTTGCCGGTTTCGAGGGCGAAGAAAGGCCGCAGCCGCTTGCCCGGCCCCAGGGCCGCATAGCGCATGGCCTCGGTCAGCCGACTCTCGGGGCCGTCGGCCCGGGGCAGCAGCTCGTCGAGCGCCACGGTGACGATGTCGGCAGCCTGAACGATGCGACGTTCCAGATCGATCAAAACAGCTTCCCCCCGTCTGGCGCGGCGCGATCCACGCTGACCAGCACCACATCACCCTCAGCGTCGGGAAAGCCCAGACACAGAACCTCGGACATCACCGGACCGATCTGACGTGGCGGAAAATTGACCACCGCCGCGATCCGGCGCCCGACCAGATCGTCCAGGGCGTAGTGCTTGGTCACCTGAGCCGACGAGCGCTTGATCCCGATCGCCGGGCCAAAATCGATGGTCAGCTTGTAGGCGGGCTTGCGCGCTTCGGGAAACGGCTCGGCCCGGGTCACGGTGCCGATGCGGATATCGACCTTCTCGAAGTCGTCATAGGTAATCGGTGCTGAAGCCATCAGGCGAAGTCCGCCGGTTCGGCGCTAACCGCGCCGCCCTGGCCCAGAACAATCTTTTCGACCTTGAGGCGGGCGGCCTCGAGCTTCTTTTCGCAGTGGGCCTTCAGGGCCGCGCCGCGCTCATAGATGTCGATCGACCGCTCCAGCGGCGCCTGGCCGGACTCCAGCTCGGACACGATCTTTTCCAGCTCGGCCAGGGCCTGCTCGAAGCTCAGTCCGGCGAGATCTCCATCCGTGGCGTTCGAGGCGTCGGTCATTTCAACTCCGAGGAGAACGGCCGCACCCTAGTGGGGCGGGAAGATGCGGGCAACGACCTAGAATGTGGCCGTCGTTAAGGGAAGTCGGAATGCGCCCTCCCATCTCGGGAGCGTGGTCTTCAGGCCAGGGTGAAGCGCTTGACGCTCCAATAGGCGTGGCCTTCGTCGAGCAGCTGGCGCGCGCCCTTCTTTCTCAGCGACCGGGCGATCATCCAGTTGAAGAAGCCGTGAGCCAGAACCAGCACGTCCTGTCCACCGGCGGCCAGATCGATCAGCAGGTCGGCGGCCTGGTCAGAGCGGATCTCGGCCTGGGCCCGGGTCTCCTGCCCGCCGTGGTGGTTGAAGAACCACCACCAGAAGCGGGCGAAGAATCCCAGGTGACTGGGCTTCATCTTGATCCATGACGGCCAGGGCGGCGGCGGCAGCGGCGCCTCGACAAACAGCGGATCGGTGGAGAAGGCGCGACCTTCGCAGACGGCCTGGGCGGTCTCGATCGAGCGGCGGCGGGTCGAGGCGATGACCAGGCTGGCCTGCCGGCCGGCTTCGACCAGGGAGGCCGGAGGCGTCTGGCCGGGCTTCAGTCCGCCCACTTCATAGCGCGCCCACCATTCGCCATAGGCGGCGCAGTTGAAGCGCACCTTGCGAGACAGGGCCGGCTCGCCATGTCGGGCCAGGGTGATGAGGCCCGGACGCACCGGTCTTTCCTCCGCGAGGATGTGGTCGGCGTTGCTTGCGTCGGCCATGTTCCCGAGAGAGCGACGGCTACCCGTCGATCCCTTCATCCCTCCTGCAGAGCGCGGACATGCGCGGCGGCTGAGCGCCCCAGCGCCTGTAGGTCGTAGCCGCCCTCGAGCGAGGAAACAATACGGCCCCGCGACCGGGCGTTGGCGACCGAGACGATCGCCCGGGTCGCCCAGGCGAAATCCTCGGCTTCCAGGTTCTGCGCCGACAGCGGATCGCGGACATGGGCGTCGAAGCCGGCGGACACCAGAATCAGATCCGGCGAGAAGGCGTCGACCTTGTCCATCAGCCCCTCGAACCCCGCCCGCCAGGTTTCCCGGGCCGCGCCCGGCGCCACGATGGCGTTGGCGATGTTGCCCAGGCCGGTCTCGGACGGATCGCCGGTGCCGGGATATAGCGGCGACTGGTGGATCGAGGCGAAGAAGACGGTGGGGTCGTTCTCGAACGCGGCCTGGGTGCCGTTGCCGTGATGGACGTCGAAATCGACGATAGCCACCCGGCGAAGGCCCGAAGCCTGGGCCACCCGCGCCGCGACGGCCACGTTGGAGAACACGCAGAAGCCCATGGCCGTGCCCGGCTCGGCGTGATGGCCCGGCGGCCGCACCGCGCAGAAGGCCCGCATCCCCTCCCCGGCCGCGATCTGGCGCACGGCTGAAACCGCCGCCCCGGCCGCTCGCCGCGCCGCGACTAGGCTGCCAGGGGTCAGGATGGTGTCGGGATCCAGGGCGTGGCGGCCGGCGCTGGGGGCCGAAGCCAGCACGGCGTCGATGAAGGCCTGCGGATGCACCAGGGCCAGGTCGGCGATATCGACCAGCGGCGCCTCGAGCGTTTCCAGATCCAGCGTGGCGTCGTCGCTCAGGGCGTCGATCACCGCCTGCAGCCGTTCGGGCCGCTCGGCATGGCCGTCGCCTGGCCGATGGTCCAGCATGTCGGAATGGGTGAACAGGGCGATGCTCATGGCCCGACGGTAGCGCGGACAGCCATTGGACGAAACCGGTCCATCGCGGTTATCAAGCAAGACATGAGCCTTTCCCTTCGCCGCGCCACGCTTGAAGACGCCGACACGGTCTCCAGCCTGGGCGCCCGCACCTTCATCCAGACCTTCGACTATCTGTATCCGCCGGCGGATCTGGAGACCTTCATCGCCTATGCCTACGGGCTGGAGCGCACCCGGAGCGATCTGGCGCATCCCGACAAGGCCACCTGGCTGCTGGAGGATGACGGCGAGGCGATCGGCTACGCCCTGGCCGGTCCCTGCGACCTGCCGCATGACGACGTGCAACCGGGCGATGGCGAGCTGAAGCGCATCTATGTGCTGAAAGACCACCAGGGCGGCGGCAAGGGCTCCATGCTGATGAACGCGGCGCTGGAGTGGCTGGAGAAGGATGGCCCCCGCCCCCTGTGGATCGGCGTGTGGTCCGAGAATTTCGGCGCGCAGCGGCTTTATGAGCGGCTGGGGTTCGCCAAGGTCGGCGAGTACTTTTTCCCGGTCGGCGAAATCAGGGATCTGGAGTTCATTCTGCGGCGGGGTTGAGCGGTTCGGGCGTTGCGTCCCGTTTAAGAACCCTCCACACTCCGAACATCTGTTCGAAAGCCCGCGCCGATGTTCCTTCGCTTCTTCTCCGAGCTCCGCCAGGCCAAGGTGCCGGTGTCCTTGCGCGAGTACCTGATGCTCATGGAGGCCCTGGACAAGGACGTCATCGACCGTTCGGTCGAGGACTTCTATTTCCTGTCCCGCGCCAGCCTGGTGAAGGACGAGAAGAACCTCGACAAGTTCGACCGGGTGTTCAGCCACGTCTTCAAGGGCCTGGAGACCGTCAGTGACGGCCTTGCCGCCGACATCCCGGAAGAGTGGCTCAAGGCCCTGACCGAGAAGTTCCTGACCGACGAGGAAAAGGCGGCGATCGAGGCCATGGGCGGTTTCGAGAAGCTGATGGAGATGCTGCAGGAGCGCCTCAAGGAACAGAAGAAGCGCCATGAGGGCGGCAACAAGATGATCGGTTCGGGCGGCACCAGCCCGTTCGGCAATAACGGCTACAATCCCGAAGGCGTCCGCATCGGCCAGGACAAGAGCCGCCACGGCAAGGCCGTGAAGGTCTGGGACAAGCGCGAATACAAGAACCTCGACGACAGCGTCGAACTGGGCACCCGCAACATCAAGGTGGCCCTGCGCCGCCTGCGCAAGTTCGCCCGCGAAGGCGCCGCCGAGGAGCTGGACCTGAACGGCACCATCCGCGGCACGGCGGAAAAGGGCTATCTGGACATCCAACTGCGCCCCGAGCGGCGCAACAAGATCAAGGTGCTGCTGTTCTTCGACATCGGCGGCTCGATGGACGGCCATATCAAGCTCTGCGAGGAGCTGTTCAGCGCCGCCAAGACCGAGTTCAAGAACCTGGAATTCTACTATTTCCACAACTGCCTCTACGAGGCCGTGTGGAAGGACAATCGCCGCCGGCAGGTGGAGAAGATCCCGACCTGGGACGTGCTCCACAAGTTCCCCAGCGATTACAAGGTGATCTTCATCGGCGATGCGACGATGAGCCCCTACGAAATCACCTATCCGGGTGGCAGTGTCGAACACTGGAACGAAGAGCCCGGCGCGATCTGGATGGAGCGCGTGGCCGACATCTATCAGAGCTGCGTCTGGCTCAATCCCACGCCAGAGCGGCACTGGGACTACACCCAGTCGATCGGGGTGATGAAGACCCTGATGAACGACCGGATGTTCCCCCTGACGATCGAGGGCCTGGACAAGGCGATGCGGGAGCTGGTGCGGGGGTAGGCTGATCCTCCCCCTCCGGGGGAGGTGGCCCGGAGGGCCGGAGGGGGCCAGCACGGCCGATTTCCAGCTAGCCCCCTCAGTCGCTCCGCGACAGCTCCCCCAGAGGGGGAGCAGCTACAGTTTCGCGACCTCGCGCGGGAACCGCCGAGTTGATGAAAAGGGTCGCGGAGCGTCCGGACCACGTCCGGATGAGTGAGTAGCAAATACCGTTTCGACGAAGCCGGGCGCTCCGCGTCATCGTTATCCGTCAGCGTCCCAGCGGGTGGCCCAGTTGGGGCCTTACCGGAACCCGGAAGCTTCGGTTTCCCGAAGTCCCGAAGGTCGGGGGGCGTGGGGCCAATTCTGACCAACACTCGCCTTGATCCCCATCCACGCCGACGGCGGGCGGGTCCTGCAACGCCAGGAGCCCCGGACACGCTTCAGTATCCCCCTGAAGCCCAGTCCCGCTCGATCACCCCCCGCCGCCGCAATGGTCGCTGGCCTTGCGCCCTTTCCTCGCGACGAGGTGAGTACAGAATACGGCAGGTTTTAAGGGGGCTGCGTCGATTGTCTGGGCGCCCGTGGCGCCTGCGCAAGAGCGTGACGCACAACAACGCCCGTCATCCCGGGACGTGTTCCCAAGACCCATGGGTCGGCCGCACGGTCCGTGGATCATAGACCCCTTACGGTGCAACGGAACGATGGGTCCCGGAAACACGTCCCGGGATGACGGGGACTGTATGGGGCGGCTCGTGATGCTCCCTCTTCAGGGGGACGACCTGGAGCTTTGATCCTCGTGCCCATCCGGGGATGGCGCGCAGTTTGTCCCCGAACTCCGGGTCTCTCCCAGAACGCGAAGTCCGCCGCGCATCGCTGCGCCAAACAAGCAGTCCCGCCAGTACTTCATCAGCCTTCGGCCGATCTTGACGCTTGCGCCAAATTCAAACGCCCGTAAGACTTCCCCACGGGTAAAGGGGAATTGTAGTGAGTCCGACCACCGACGCCGCCGTCTCGCCGCTTCTGACTGAAGGGGTGGCCGAGGCCGCCGAGACCGAAGCCGCGACCAAGAATCTGGTGTTCGTGGCCGCCGAGCGACTGTTTGCCCTGCATGGCTTCCAGAACGTGTCGGTGCGCGACATCACCGCAGCAGCTGGTGTCAACCTGGCCTCGGTGAACTATCATTTCGGCTCCAAGGACGCCCTGCTGTTCGAGATTTTCCGCCGCCGCACGACGGAACTGAACCGCGAACGCGCCCGCATGCTGCACGAGGCCAACGACCGCAACGCCGGCAAGCCGCCCGTGCGCGAGGTGCTGGCCGCCCTGCTGACCCCGCCCCTGCGCTGGCTGGCCCCCGACCACGAGCGCCGCATCTCGCTGCAGTTCCTGATCCGCGCCCGCAGCGAGGGCACCGACCAGATCCGCCAGATCCTGAAGACCGACGTCTCGCATCTGCGCCGCTTCTCCGACGCCCTGCTGGCGGCCCGCCCTACCCTGTCGCCGGAAGACGTCTACTGGCGCCTGCACTTCACCCTGGGCATGCTGCACAACAACCGCTTCGCCGAGTTCGATCGCCTGAACGTGCTGTCGGAAGGCGCCACCAGCGAGGGCGACGTGGAGGCCCTGCTGGCGCGGATGCTGGCCTTCGCCGAGGCGGGTTTCGCCGCCTGATACCTGCGCGATCTGGCGCCGCCTGACGGAACGAAGCGACCCGGCCGGGGTTAGGCTCGGCAATGGCGAGACTCAGAATCCTGCACGAGACGCGGTATGATTATGACCGCCCGGTCCGTTTCGGCACGCACCGGTTGCTGATCCGCCCGCGCGACAGCCATGCCCTGCGCATCGTCGAGGCCTCGCTCTATGTCACCCCGCCCGGCCCCACCCGCTGGACCTATGACGCCAACGGCAACTGCGTGTGCCTGTTCAGCCCGCGCGGCCAGTCGACCTCGCTGAGCATCATCAGTGAACTGATTATCGATCGTTTCCCCGCCCCGCTGTCGCCGCTGCGGATCGACAATCCCCATACCCTGACGCCGATCGTCTATGACCGCGAAGACCGCGCCACCCTGGCCCCGTTCATGGCGCCGGTCACCGACGATCCCGACGCCATACTTCTCAAGTGGCTGCGCGGCCTGCGCGGACGCCTGGACGAGCCGGCGCTGGATTTCCTGCTGCGGGTCAATTCAGTCATCCACCAGCAGTTCGACTACACCACCCGATACGAGCAGGGCGTCCAGAGCCCGCTGGAGACCCTGGCCAGCGGCAAGGGCGCCTGCCGAGACCTGGCCTGGCTGATGGTCGAGGGCATGCGCCGGCTGGGCTATGCGGCGCTGTTCGCCACCGGCTATCTCTATTCGCCCAGCGCCTCGGCCGTACGCGGCGCGGGCGCGACCCATGCCTGGTGCGAGCTGTTCCTGCCCGACCTCGGCTGGGTGGAGTTCGACCCCACCAATGGCCTGGCCGAGTCGCCGGACCTTATCCGCGTGGCCACCACCCGCACCCCGGCCCAGGCCCTGCCCGTCTCGGGAGCCATTCTGGGCGACCCCGGCGAGGCTCGACTTCACGTCTCCGTGGATGTCGCCTTGGTCGACACTGTTTTCGAGCCCGCGTGATAAAATGAGCGGTCGATCGGGAGTGAGAGCCATGACCAATGGGTTCCAGCAGCAAGACCCCATGACCAATTACAGCGTGCCCAAGTCCGAGCCCAAGGCCCAGCATGGCCGCAAGCCTGATGAGGAAGCCTTGAAGTTCAAGGAACGACGGACATTCGAGCCCAGACCGGGCCACTGACGGCGAACGGCGTTCTTCGAGGTTTTGACAATCCGCCTGCCGTCGCGCTTACTACCCTGGGCTGAAATTCGCTTGGGGGCGCGCAAGCATGGGCGAGACCAGAGATCCACGGGTCGTTTTCGCGATCGGCCTGGCGCGCGTCCTGCTGTCGATCCTCGTCGTCTATGCCTTCCTGGCCACCCTGATGACGGCCTCGGCCCAGCAGTCGATCTCGGCCGGGCTGAAGGATGTGGCCAACGAAGACGGCAAGCCCGTCACCTATAGCCAGGCCTATCTGGCCTACAAGAAATCCGCCGAGCTGAAAAAGACCCGCGACCAGGCCTGGCGCGAGCACGACGCCGAACGCAAGGCGATGGAGAAGGCCCGGTCCCTGAGGATCGGCCTTGAGCCGGCGATCTCGAGCGAGTCCGACGCCTTTTTCAGCTTTCGCGACCGCCTGAGGGCCCAGGCCCTGTGCGAGTTCAGCCCCAACGCCAGCAAGCTCCAGGACTGGGAGACGGTTCAGAGCTGCGAGCTCAGGCCCCGCGACCAGAAGATATGGGACTCGCTGGTCGCGCGCTCACCCAACTTCAAGCAGGTGATGGAGAACGCCTCGCGCGCCGATACGGCCTTCTACGAGGCCAGGAACAGTGTCGACAGCTCCAAGGAAGCCCTCGACGAGGCCGACAAGCAGGGGCAGTGGGCCCTGCAGGTGGGCCGAAAGTTCGGCGACTTCGATCTTCTGCGCGGCTCCTGGATGGCGGCGGGCGGGCTGTTCGAGGGCTTTCCGCCGGCCACCCTGCAGATCCTGCTGGCCTTCATGTCGGGCGCCTTCGGGGCGCTGCTGATCGCCCAGATCCTGATCGTCTATCCCGAGAATCAGCTGGGCCTGACCAAGGGCGAGGGTTTCGAGGCGCGCATCGGGCTGGGCGGCATGGTCGCGGTCTGCGTCTACATCATCCTGGGCAGTGGCGCGGTGCTGCTGGGCGACGCCTCCTCGCTGGAGGGCGACGCCAATGTCATGACCTTTGCGGGCGTGGGTGTCCTGGCGGGCATGTTCTCCGACCGGGTCGCCGCATGGCTGTCCGAGCGCGCCAACTTCTTCTTCGAAGCGCGCCGCAAGCCCGGTGAGGACGGCGGTGATGGCGACGGGCCCACCGACGACAAGCCTCGGCCGCCCGGCAAAACGCCCCCTGGGGCGCCAGAAAAGCGGGCGCGAACCTAATTTCACATTTCGTCGGTGTGTAGGGCCTGTACAGGCGTCACACTGTTCAGCATACCGTTAACGGCACGCTGGGGGACGCGAGCGCGAGGGAACGTTCGGATCGATGCGGGCTGGGGTCATCATAAGGGGCGCGCTGGTTGCGGCCGGGCTGGGGGTTGTCGCCACGACCGCCACGGCCCTGTCGACCCATGCGCCGGCGCCCTATGACGCAACCCTGACCCTGGCCGGCGGCGACGCCGCCGCCATCGATCCGGACGCTCCGATCGCCACCGCCCGCTATGGCGATGCGCCACGCGGCGCGCCCGCCGCGCCCGCCTCAACCCTTGCCCCCTCGCCCGTCGATCTGGCCGGAGCGGTCGCGCCCCTGGCCGGCGGCCCAGCTTCTGTCCCCGCTCCCAAGCCCTTGCTGGTCGCCCAGACCCAGCCCGCGATCGAAGCCGGCGCCGGAGCCAAGACCCCGCCCGCGATCCAGACTCTCGCAGAGCCCCGCAAGCGCTCTGCGCCGACCGCCGTGACCGTCGCCGAAACGCAGCCGTCAGCCTTGGGCCTTGTCCGCGCTTCGACACGGCGCATTCCGGTGGTCAAGGTCGAGGATATCGACATCCAGCCCTTCGGCTCGCTCGACGCGCCTTCGACATCCCAGCGCCTGTCGGTCAACGCCTCGGCCCTGATGGGCAAGATGAGCGGCGTGGCCCAGGATCCACGCCGGGGCCGTTGGGTGCTGTTCGCCGCCAGTTCGGGCCAGGCCCTGAGCTGGAACATGATCCGCAGTTCTGTCGAAGGATGGCGCGGCTCCGGCTGGTCGCAGGACCGTTTGACGCGCTTTGGCACCCATCAACTCGGCGTAGGCTGGCGCAAGGGCGGCAAGCAACTGTCGCTCAGCGCCACCCGTCGCAAGCTGCAGGCCCAGGCCTATTCCGACCGCGACATGGTCTATGGCGTGACCCTGTCGATCAAGCCCAAGCGCTAGGTCTTGCGGCGACGTGCGCCGCGCGAGTGGCCGGCGGTCATCGGATCGGGCTTTTTCGGCGGGACCCAGCCCTCGGGCGGCGCATAGACCTGCTGCTCCGTGCCCAGACCCATCCTTCCCGGAACCTGTCGCTGGAAGTACGAGGCCTGGGGCGCGTCCTCGACACCGCGCACGAGGTTACCCCGCCGCAGGTCCTCGATCTGGTCGCGCAACTTGCCCGCCGTCTCGAAATCCTGAGCGGCGACGGCGGCTTCCATCTGTTGTTTCAAGTCGTCGAGATGGGTGTTGGACATGGCAGGCTCCATGATTTCCAACATGGAACGCGCGACGCGGCGAAAAGGCTAGAGCGTTTTCGAGCGAAGTGGATCCCGGTTCGCGTGAATAAAATGCGCCAAAACAAACATCTAGAGCTCCGGACTGACTCAATCAGGACGGAAAATGCTCTAGGCCCGCGCCGCTGCGATGCGGGCCCGGGCGATCTCGTCGGCCACCAGGTTGGCGGGGCGCTTTTCAGCGATCGACTGGTCGATGACCTCGCCCAGGGTCTGGGCCAGGCGGTCCAGCTTGGTCGCCACCCACTGGCCGTCGAACGACCCATTGGCCTCGAGGGCGCGGATCTCGGCGGCCACATTGATGATGCCGCCGCCGTTGATGACATAGTCGGGGGCGTAGAGGATGCCGCGATCAAACACTGTCTGGCCGATCATGGCGTCGGCCAGCTGGTTGTTGGCGCCGCCGGCGATCACCTTGACCTTCAGGCGCGGCAGGGTCGCGGCCGAGATCGCGCCGCCCAGGGCGCAGGGGGCGAAGACGTCGGCCTCGACGTCGAAGATGGCGTCGGTCGGTACGATGGTCGCGCCGGTCTTGGCGGCCACCTCTTGCAGGGCCGTCTGGTTGACGTCGGCGATAATCAGCACCGCGCCGGCCGCGTGCAGCTTTTCGGCCAGATAGGCGCCGACATGGCCGACGCCCTGGATCGCGACGCGCACGCCCGTCAGGTCGCGCTGCAAAGCCTTCTCGACGCACAGCCGCACGCCGCGGAACACGCCCTCGGCGGTGACCGGCGACGGATCGCCAGAGGCGGCCGCATGGCCTTCCAGGCCGGCGACATAGCGGGTGGTCTTGCGGGTGCTCTCCAGATCGGACGGCGAGACCCCGACATCCTCGGCGGTCCAGTACCGGCCGTTCAGGCTGTCGACCGCGCGGCCGAAAGCTTCGAACAACTCCGGCGTCTTCTGGCTGCGGCTGTCGCCGAGGATCACGGCCTTGCCGCCGCCGAAGTCGAGGTCGGCCATGGCGTTCTTGAACGACATGCCGCGCGACAGCCGCAGGGCGTCGGTCAAGGCGGCTTCACTGCTGGCATAGTCCCACATCCGGCAACCGCCGGCGGCGGGGCCGCGCGCGGTGGAATGGATGGCGATGATCGACTTCAGACCGGTTTTTTCGTCGAAGAAGGTGTGGACGCCTTCATGTCCCTCGAAATCGGGGGAATCGAACAAGGTCATGCCGCAGGTCTCGCCTCAGACAGAAGAATGCGCCGGGGTGTACGCTCCCCGGCGCGCGGTCACAACCCCGAAGACTTGGTCTGCGACCTTGAGGCCATGGCCTCCATGACCTTGACGCTGGACGGGATCGGCGGCGCGCCCGACGGCCAGGGCGCGGCGGGGTCGTTCAGGAAGCTGACCGCGTCGCGCCAGACGGTCGGGGCCTGCCGGTCGACCAGCAGCAGGTGCCAGCCCTTTTCATAGCAGGCCGTGCGGTCGGAGGGCTTCAGCCTGGCCGACGCCTCGACCGTCGGCGCCTTGGGGATGATCTTGTCATTGACCCCATAGAACCAGGCCGTCGGAACCGTGATCCTGTCGGTCGAGCGCCACGCCTTCTCCATCAGGCCGACCAGCCCGTAGACGGTGTCGGACCGCGCGCCCCAGATCATCAGCGGGTCTTTGCCCATGCGCCGCAGCTCGTCGAGATTGTCGCTGGGCATCACCTTGCGCACCAGCCAGTCGGGCGGCTCGACCACCCAGCCGCCGACCATGTGGGCGGTGACCCAAAGGCTGGCGCGGTTGGGCAGCGGTTGCTCGGACCAGCCCCAGACAGCCGGGGCGAACAGCAGCAGGCGATCGACCACAGGCGGATCCGGATCGGTCATGGCGGTGATGGCCAGCGCCCCGCCCATGCTGATGCCGGCCAGGGCGATCTTCGCGCCCGGATGCCGCTCACGGACCAGGGCGACGCAGGTGCGCACATCCTCGATGACGATCCCGACCGGCGCCCAGACGCCGCGCTCGGGCGAGCGACCAAAGCCGCGCACGTCGAAGGCGTAGGTGGCGATCCCCTGCCCGGCCCACCCGTCGGCGGCCAGATGATAGGCGTTGGAATAGTCGTTCATGCCGTGCAGACCGACGATCACCCACTCGGGTTCTCTGGCCGGTAGCCAGGTCCTCAGGCCCAGCCGCGCGCCGTCGAAGCTGACGAAATCCTCGCCCTCGAAGCGCGCCCCTCGAAAGCCCAGCGGCCCCAGGTCCAGCCTCTGGGTCAGGGGCGCGCAGCCGCTAAGGGCGGCGGCGGACGCGGTGAGGATCAGGCTACGGCGGTTCATGCCCCCAGAATGCCCGCCACCCGCTGGCGAAGATAGGGCGTGACCTCGTTCTCGAACCACGGATTGCGCTTGAGCCAGGCGGTGTTGCGCCACGACGGATGCGGCATGGGCAGCACATCGGGACCAAAGGTCCGCCAGGCGGCGACCGTGTCGGTCATGGTCTTGCCGACCCGGTCACCCAGCGCCCAGGCTTGAGAATAGCTGCCGACCAGCAGGGTCAGTTCGACGTTCGGAAGTTGCTCCAGCAACTGCGGCCGCCACATCGCCGCGCAGCGGGGCGGCGGCGGATAGTCGCCGCCCTTGGGGTTGGTCCCCGGAAAGCAGAAGGCCATGGCCGCAACGCCGATCTCGGGCCGGGCATAGAAGGTCTCGCGGTCGATCCCCATCCACTGGCGCAGGCGCACGCCGGACGGGTCGTTGAACGGCAGGCCGGTCTCGTGGACCAGCCGTCCCGGCGCCTGGCCGGCGATCAGGATGCGGGTCTCCTCGCGCACCCGCGTCACAGGCCGGGGCGTGTGCGGGAGGTACGGCGCGCAGGCCCGGCAGGCGGCGATGTCGGAGAGAAGCGCGTCGAGCATCGGGACAATCCAGGGCGCGGCGGCGCTTATCCAAGCGTCGCCGCCCAAGAGAAACTCTAGCCGCCCAGGAAGCCCCGCTCCCTAGCGATCACCGTTTCGAACGACGGCCGGGCCAGGATGCTGTCGGCCCAGGCCTTGGCCTTGGGCCACTTGGCGAAGTCAAAACCCGCATGCATCAGGTTGGCGAAGGGGCTGGCCACGGCGATGTCGGCCAGGGTCAGGCGGTCCTCGATCAGGAAGCCGCTCTCGGGAGCGATCTTCTCCAGATAGTCCATCACGGGCGGCATCTCCTCGGTCGTGGCCTTTTCGACCGCCGCCAGATCGCTTTCGACACCCATGAACCGAGGGCCGACCACCAGGTTGAAAAAGATCTTGCCGGCCGCACCGACGAAGATGCTGTCGGCGAACTCCTCGAACCAGATCGTCCGGGCGCGCGCCCTGGGCTCAAGCGGGATCAGGTTGGGCTCGGGATAGGCCGCCTCCAGATAGGTGACGATGGCGCTGGAGTCGGAGATCCTGAAATCACCGTCCTGAAAGCCCGGAATCTTCTTGAAAGGGCTGATCTCCAGAAACTCGGGATCGGGCGAGCCGGGCCGGGCGACCTTGTTTTCGAAGGTCAGACCCTTCTCGGTGGCGAAGGCCATGGTCTTGCGCACGAACGGCGACAGCGACGAGCCGTGAATCAGCATCGGTAAACTCCCCTAATGTTGGGGCTCATAGTTCATCGATTGAGTTTCGTTTCAAGACTTAGTCGACAGGGGTCAGATATCGTCGTCCGCGTCGTCATCCGGAGCGGCGGTCTCGAAGCTGGTCGGATCGCCCGGCAGCCGGGTGCGCAGGCGATAGACGCCGCGGAATTTCTCGGGATCGACCGGCTTGTTGTGGCGCAGGATCACGATGGTTCCGGCGCGCGCCAGTTCGATGGCGTTGTTGCGCACATGGCCCAGGATCTGCTGCCAGCGCTCGGGCTGCACCGCCTTGGCGACGCTCATGGGGTCGATGGACTTTCCCTCCGGCAGGCCTGCCAGCTGGGAAAGGATGGTCTCTTGGATCGGGGTCGTCATGGGCCGCTCCATGCCACGGATCGCCGCCTTACGCGAGGGACGGCTTGCGCGTCATTCGACACGGCTCTAGCTCAGGCCGGTTGATTTGAGGGGACGAGCACATGGATGGCGGCAATGACGCGCCCGGCGGGCCGCGATTGGTCGAGAGCGGCGAGTGGGCCGGCTGGCGCACCTGGTCGGGTCTGGATCCGTTCGAGGACCAGTCCGGACCCTTCTATTTCAGGGAAGATGAGACCGGCCTGGTGACCACCGCCTTCAAGGCCGAGACCCGCCACATGAACGGCGGCGGCTTCATGCACGGCGGCTGCATGCTGACCTTCGCCGACTTTTCGCTGTTTGCGATCTCGTGGCGGGCGCTGGCCGGCCAGCACGCCGTGACCGTCAGCCTGAACGGCGAGTTCATGGGCCCGGCCCGGCCCGGCGACCTGGTGACGGCGACCGGCGAGGTCACCAAGGCCGGCGGCTCGCTGCTGTTCGTGCGCGGGCTGGTCTCGACGGGCAGTTCGCCGATGCTGAACTTTTCGGGCGTGATCAAGAAGATCCGGAACCGATAGCCACTGGCCCCCACCTGGTCGCTTCGCGACCGTCCGCCCCCGTAGGGGGCGGATGAACTCATCTTCCCCCTCCGGGGGAAGACGATCGCGGAGCGATCCGTAGGGGGCCAGTGATCGCTACACCCCAGCCTTCGCCGCCGGCCTCTGCATCATCTGCTCAAGCCACCGCCCGACATTGACCAGTTCCGCGTCCGGCCGGAACTTGACCATCCGGGCAAAATCGATCCCCGTGACCGCCAGGATGTCGGCGATGGTCACCCGATCGGCGGCGATGAACTCACTCTCGGCCAAGCGGCGGTCGAACACCTTCAGCGCCCGCTCGGCGGCCTTGCGATTGGTCTCGGCGATTTCGGGCACCTGGGTTTCGATGGCGGCCAGGGCGGGATGGCCATGCCGCACGGCCATCATCAGCGGGGTCGAGAGCAGCATCTCCGCGCGGCGGGTCCACATCTCGATGATCGCGGTCTCCAGCGGATCGCGCCCGAACAGGTTCGGCTCGGGATAAACGCTTTCCAGATAGCGGCAGATGGCCACCGACTCGGTGATCGTCGTGTGCTCGTCGATCTCAAGCGCCGGCACATTGGGCAGGCCGGCTCTCGCCAGATAGTCGGGCGTCTTGTGCTGGCCGCCGAAGATGTCGATGTCGACGATCTCGACGTCTTCGATGCCCTTCTCGGCTATGAACCAGCGGACCCGGCGAGGATTGGGGGCGCGGCGGCTGTCATAGAGCTTCATGGTGAGATCCTCCCGTTTAGACGGGAGGATGAGCGGGTTTCGTGGGGGAAGGAAAGAGGCGGTCGCTAGACCCCGGTGATCGCCTGGCCGAACGCAATCAGGTTGCCGTCCGGCGCGATGACCAGCAGTTCGCGCTGGCCGTAGGGCTTGTCCGCCGGACCGTGGACGTCGCGGGGCGGCAGGGTGTCGAGGCGCGGCTTCAACTCATCGTACAGGGCGTCCACGTCGCGGACGTCGACATAGTAGCAGAAGCGGCGGTTGCCCGGCGGCGCGCCGTCCTCGCCCTGCCCGGCCAGGATGCGGACGCCCGCCCCTTCCCGCTCGACATAGGCGTAGTCACCCTCACGGAAGAGGGTCTTGAATCCGAGGATGTCGTTGAAGAACGTCAACGCCGGCTCAAGCTCGGGCACGTGCATGAACGGCGTGATCTGGATGAAGTTCGACAAGGTCGCTCCCTCCATGGCGGTCGTGTCCAGACGCTGGGAAGCGCCTGGACACTCATAGCATCAGAGCCCGAACAGCTCGCGCGGCATCAGGCCGATCAGCGAACCGGTCAGGCAGGTGGCCAGGAAGCCGGCCATCATCGCCTTCCAGACCAGGCCCAGCACTTCCTGCCGGCGCTCGGGCACCAGCACGCTGAAGCCGGCCACGTTCATGCCGACCGAGCCAATATTGGCAAAGCCGCACAGGGCGTAGGTCATGATCATCCGGGTGCGCTCGTCCAGCAGGGCGGCGCCCGTCTGGGACATCTGGATGAAGGCCGTGAACTCGGTGAGGATCAGCTTGACGCCCAGCAGGCCGCCAGCGGTGCCGGCTTCCTTCCAGGGGATGCCCATCGACCAGGCCAGGGGCGCGAAGACCACGCCCAGACCGCGGGCGATGCTCAGCGGCTGGCCGCCGACGTCCGGCAGGGCGGCCAGACCCTTGTCGACCATGGTGGCCAGGGCCACGAAGACGATCAGGGTGGCGCCGATGTTTAGGGCGATCTGCAGGCCGTCGGTCGTGCCCTTCATGACAGCGTCGATCGAGCTGCCATAGGTCTTGTCGTCGATGTTGAGGTCCAGGCTGGAGACCTTTTCCATCGGATCGGCCGGCACGATGATGCGGGCCAGCAGCACGCCGGCCGGGGCCGAGATGATCGAGGCCGTCAGCACGTGGGCGGCGGCGTTGGGCAGAACATCGGCGAGGATGGTGACATAGGCCACCATGGTCGAGCCGCTGACGCAGGCCATGCCGACCGCGATCAGCATGAACAGTTCAGACCGCGACAGCTTGTCGAGATAGGCGCGGATGAAGATCGGGCCCTCGATCTGGCCCATGAAGATGGTGGCGGCGGTGGCCAGGGCCGGCGGGCCGCGCAGGCCCAGGGTCTTCTGGAACACAAAGCCAAAGCCCTGCGCCGCCCATTTGAGGATCTTCCAGTGCCAGAGCAGCGCCGACAGGGCGCAGACCACCAGGATCACCGGCAGGACGCGGAAGGCGAAGATGAAGCCCAGGCCCGGATTGCTGACCGGATAGGGCTGATCGCCGCCCGCCAGGAAGCCGAAGATGAACATGGTGCCGGCCTGGGTCGAGGCCGACAGGCCCTCGACCGCGCCATTGACGCCGCGCAGCAGCGTCTGGGCCTGGGGCAGTCCGAACAGCAGCAGCACGAGGCCGACCTGGACGACGATGGCGCCGATGGCCAGCACCCAGGGGAAACGCTTGCGATTCTCGGAGACCAGCCAGCAAAGGGCGAGGGTGAGCGCCAGACCCGCGAGGGCTTGAACGTTCTCGGGACGAAACATCAAGACAGAAGAACCTTTGAACTAGGCGACGCCCCCGCGACGTCAGCCAAGGGCCGAGATTGACACCAAGTTTACCGTTAGAGGCAAGCGGCTTGCGCACCTCGCGCCGCAGGAAGGGACTTGTGCCGTCAGGACGGCAGGATCTCCCCCGCCCCCGACCCTCCCGGCGATAGGCTGTATCGCCGGAAGGACCGGAGGAAAGGGATGACTTCAGGCCGTGGCGCTGATAGAGTCGGCCGACGCGGAACCGGATGTCATCGCGGTGTTCAGCTGCGCCAGCAGCTTCTGCATCAGGTCTGAAGCCACACTGGGCCGGGAGGCGCCGGCGCCTGACCCGCCGCCATCGCTCGCCGCGCCCGCGAGGGCGCTGCCGCTCGAGTCCTGGACCGCGCTGAGGGCGTCCATCAACACGTCGAACTCGGTTGTCGACAGCGATCCGTTTTCATCGGTGTCCAGAGAGGCCAGCAGCTCGCTGGCCGAGACGGTTCCGTCCTCGTTGGTGTCGCGGGTGTCGTAGGTCGTGCTGGAACCGCTGGCCCCAGAAGACGCCGAGGCGCTCTGGCCGGCGACCTCAGACGGCGGCGGACCACCCGGAGGCGGACCGCCCATGCCCTGCAGGGCCGACTGCGCAGAGGACAGGCCCGAGGCGATCTCGTCAGACGACAGGGCGCCGTCGGCGTCGGAATCAAGCGCGGAGATCATGTCCTGCGCCATCTTGCCTTCCAGGCCCAGGCCCTTGGCCTGTTCCGGCGCATTGGCGGCCAGGGCGGTGGAAATCTCGTCGGCCGACATCAGGCCGTCGGCATCGGTGTCGCCGCTGCCGAGGATCGAACCGGCGTCCGAGCCCAGAATCTGCACCGACATCAGCGAGCGCAGTGTGTCGCCGCTGAAATTTCCGCCGGGGCCGCCCTGCCCGCCCATGGGCGGCGCAGGGGGGCGATCGCCGCCGCCCTGCACTTTCTGCCCAATCGACTGGAACTCGGTCAGCGACAGCGCGCCGTCGGAATCGGCGTCCGCCGTGGTGAACATCGATTGTTGAAGCTGCCGCATTTGCTGCGTCAGCGATGAGGAACCGACACTTGAGACGGTCATTGCGCTCTCCTTTCAGATTGCAGCGCCCGACCCCAAAGAGCGGAGCGCCCGCGCCGAGTGAGCCGGCGCACGCAATGACCAGCGAAAAACATTCCATATTTCAGCATGTTACCGGCTGGAAATATCGAGGAAAGCTGCACCGCTGAAACCCCGGCGCCCCCGCCACGCCGCCGGATGCTCCGCCTTACCCCGATTTAACTTGGCCGCTGGATGAACGCCGGTCATTGCTGCAACCCTTGATTGGGGGAGCATTTTTCGCATGTCGCTGGCCTTGGCCACTTTGCTTTACGAGTGGCGTCGATACATGGCGGCCGTGGTCGCCCTGGCGTTCTCGGGCCTTCTGGTGCTGGCCCAGGTCGGCATGTTCGTCGGCATCGGCAAGGGCTTCACCGCCCAGATCGACCGGGCGCGCGCCGACATCATGGTGCTGGGCCCCGGCGCCAAGGCGCTGTTCGGCGGTCCCTCGGGCCTGCCGCGGCGCATGATCCCGCTGGTCTACAGCCACCCTGAAGTGACCCAGGTCGCGCCCCTCGACGGGTCCGGCGGCCGGTTCCAGAACATCCTGTCTCCCGAGGAGCAGGCCAAGATTGACGCCCGCACCAAGGCCGCCGCCAAGGGCGGCAAGCCGGCCGGTGGCGAAGGCGGCGGTCGCAAGACCGAGTTCGTCAACGTCACCGTGATCGACGCCATCCCCGGCTATGTCACCGTGCCGACCGACTACACCCAGTCGATGGTCGAGGCCCTGCGCCAGCCCTATGCCGTGGCCGTCGATCAGACCGCCCTGAAGCGCCTGGGCGTCAAGAAGGGCGACAAGGCGATCTATAACGGCAAGACCATCAATATCGCCGTGGTCACCACCGGCTATCCCAACATCATCCAGCCCACCCTGGTGATGTCGCGCGACACCCTGCGGATGCTGGGCGAGGCCGACACCGGCCAGCGGGTCGGTCCCCTGATGGTGCAGATCCGCGACCCGGCCCGCGCCGAGATCGTGGCGGCCCAGCTGAACAAGAAGGCCGACGGCAAGTTCCGCGCCTGGACCCGTCAGGAACTGGCCGACGCCAATTCCAGCGCCATGCTGGACGACCAGATCATCGGCATCATGCTGGGCTTCTCGGCCTTCCTGGGCCTGCTGATCGGCGTCGCCATCACCTGGCAGACCCTGCGCGGCGCGATCATGGCCAATATCAAGGAGTTCGCCTCCCTGCGCGCCCTGGGCGTGTCGATGGGCGACCTGCGCAACATCGTCATGGAGCTGTCCTTCTGGGTCGGCATCGTCGGGGTCGGGGCCGCAGGTCTGCTGACCTGGTTGGTCACCCTGCTGGCCAGCGCCGGCGGCGTGCCGATGTTCTTCCCGCCCAGCCTGATCATCACCGTCGCGATCTTCCTCGTGTTGATCGCCATGCTCTCCGGCTTCCTGTCGCTGGGCATCCTGAAGAACAGCCAACCCGCGGACCTGCTGCGATGAGCAACGATCACAGCCACCTGCGCGGCCAGAGCGCCCTCTCGGCCCAAGGCCTGGTCAAGCGGTTCAAGACCGGCCGGACCTTTATCGAGGTGCTCAAGGGCGTGGACTTCGACGCCAAGCATGGCGACGTGACCATGGTCATGGGCCCCTCGGGCTCGGGCAAGTCGACCCTCGTGGCCGCCCTGTCCGGTCTGCTCAAGCCCGACGAGGGCAAGGTCACCGCGCTGGAGGCCAATGACCTCTGGTCGCTGTCGGCCGGCAAGATCGACAAGTTCCGCCTCGACCACTGCGGCTTCATCTTCCAGGGCTTCAACCTGTTCCCGGCCCTCACCGCCAAGCAGCAGGTGATGACCGTTCTGAAGTACCAGAACGTGGGTCCGGGCGAGGCCTCGCGCCGCGCCCAGGCGGCGCTGGAGTCGGTGGGCCTTGGCCCGCGCGTCAATCAGCGGCCTTCGGAACTGTCGGGCGGCGAGAAGCAGCGGGTGGCCATCGCCCGCGCCCTGGCCAAGAACCCCAACCTGATCTTTGCCGACGAGCCGACCTCGGCCCTCGACGGCAAGAGCGGCGAAACCGTCATCAAGCTCCTGCGCGCTGCGGCGACCGAGCGCGGCGCGGCGGTGATCTGCGTTACCCACGACCCGCGGTTGGAGGCCTAT
Source organism: Caulobacter sp. ErkDOM-E (assembly GCF_048541895.1). GTDB lineage: Bacteria > Pseudomonadota > Alphaproteobacteria > Caulobacterales > Caulobacteraceae > Caulobacter. The sequence goes on from NZ_CP183331.1 coordinate 2,877,679, forward strand.
GCCGACCGCGTCATCCACATCGAAGACGGCCGGATCCTGGACGACGTGCGTAGAACGCCCGACGCCAATCCCGGTCCGCTCAGCCACTGATTTCTGGGGGAAACTGATATGTTCGGCTTTTTGCGCCGCCCAATGTTCTGGATCGTCATCGTCGTGCTCGCCGCTGGCGGCGGCGGGTTCTTCTACATGAAGGGCCAGGCGGCCGAGAAAAAGAAGAAGCTCGAGGTGGCCGCGGCCCAGGAAGAGCCCAGCCCCTATGCGGCCATCGCCAACGGCAAGGCCGATGTCGAGGGCGGCATCATCCAGGTCGCCGCCCGTCGCGGCGGCGTGGTCGAGGCCGTCTATGTCCAGGAAGGCGACGTGGTCGTGAAAGACCAGATCCTGGCCCGCCAGCAGAGCGACGAGGGCCGCCTGTCCGTCGAACGCGCCAGCGCCGAAGTCGACCAGGCGCGCGCCATGATGAACGCCACCCGCGTCCAGCTGACCACCGCCCAGCGCGAGCATGCGCGTCTCAGCAAGCTGACCGCCAGCAACTTCGTGGCCGGCACGCGCGTCGATGCGGCGTCAGACGCCATCGCCAACGCCCGCGCCACCCTGGCCGCCCAGCAGGCCCAGGTCGCCACCGCCATCGCCCGCAAGAACGAGGCCCAGTACAACCTGGAACTCACGGTGATCCGCGCGCCGATGAACGGCCGCATCGCCCGCCGCTACGCCAATCCCGGCGCCGGCGCCTCGACCCTGAACGTGTCCAACATGTTCGACCTTGAGCCCGACACCCAGCGCATCGTCCGCGCCGAGATCGTCGAGGCCGACATCCCCAATGTGGCCAACGGCCAGGAGGTCGAAATCCAGCCCGAAGGCGATCCCGACAAGGTCTATATCGGCAAGGTCCTGCGCCGCGCCGCCGTGTTCGGGGCCCGCAAGCTGGCCTCCGACGATCCCAGCCAACGCAGCGACGAGCGCGTGGTCGAGGTGGTGGTCAGCGCCGACGGCGCCCCGCTGCTGGTCGGCCAGCGCGTGCTGGTCAAGTTCATGAAGCCCGGCAAGAAGGCCGGCGTGAAGCGCAACAAGCCGACCGCCCCCGTCGGCGGCGGCATGACCAAGCCGAGCTAGCCAACCCGCTTCCAGAGACCACGAGGCGCCGGGCGGTTCTCCGCCCGGCGTTTTTCGTTGGGGCTCAGGCCTTCCAGGTCCTCAGCCGCAGGGCGTTGCCGATCACGCTGACCGAGCTGAGCGCCATGGCCAGGGCGGCCAGCTGCGGCGTCAGGGTCAGGCCGAAGGCCGGATACAGCGCCCCGGCCGCGATCGGCACGCCGGCAGCGTTGTAGGCGAAGGCGAAGGTCAGGTTCTGGCGGATATTGCGCATCACCGCCCGCGACAGCGAGCGGGCCCGGACCACGCCCATCAGGTCGCCGTTCAGCAGGGTGACGCCGGCCGCCTCCATCGCCACATCGGCGCCGCCGCCCATGGCGATGCCGACATCAGCCGCCGCCAGGGCCGGGGCGTCATTGACGCCATCGCCCGCCATGACCACCGAAACCCCTCCGGCTTTCAGCCGTTCGACGACATGGGCCTTGCGGTCGGGAAGCACCCCGGCCTCCACCTCATCGATGCCCAGAGCGCGAGCCACGGCCATGGCGGTGACCTCATTGTCACCGGTCATCATCAGCACGCGAACGCCCTGGTCCTTCAGCGCCTTGATCGCGCTGCGGCTGGACGGACGGATGGGGTCCTTGATCGCCAGCAGCCCGGCGGCCGCGCCGTCCAGCGCCACGAAGACCACCGTCGCCCCCTCGCCTCTCAGCGCCTCGGCGCCCTTGGCCAGATCGGTGACCGCGATCGCCAGATCGGACATGTAAGGCTCGGCCCCGATCGCCACGCGGCGGCCCTCGACCAGACCGGTCACGCCGCGTCCCACGGGCGAGTCGAACCCGGCGACCTCGGCCAGGGCAAGCTTTCGCGCCTCGGCGGCCTCGACGATCGCCTTGCCCAGCGGATGCTCGCTGCCGCGTTCCAGGCTGGCGGCCAGGCGAAGGAGCTCGTCCTCCGTCACCCCGACGGTCTGGATGGCGGTCAGGACAGGCCGGCCTTCGGTGAGGGTGCCGGTCTTGTCGACCACCAGCACGTCGATACGCTCCAGCCGCTCCAGAGCCTGGGCGTCCTTCAGCAGGATGCCCGCCTGGGCGCCGCGCCCGACCCCGACCATGATCGACATCGGCGTGGCCAATCCCAGGGCGCAGGGACAGGCGATGATCAGCACCCCCACGGCCGCAACCAGGGCGTTGGCCAGGCGCGGCTCGGGCCCGACCAGCGCCCAGGCCGCGAAGGCCAGGACGGCGGCGGCGAGCACGATGGGCACGAACCAGGCCGCGACCCGGTCGGCCAGCCGCTGGATCGGCGCGCGCGACCGCTGGGCCTGGGCGACCATGGCCACGATCCGCGACAGCAGGGTGTCGCGCCCGACCCGCTGGGCCTGCATGACAAAACCGCCGCTCTTGTTGATCGCTCCGCCGACCAGCAGCGAACCCGGCGCCTTGAGCACCGGCATCGACTCGCCGGTCACCATGGCCTCGTCGACATGGCCGCGCCCTTCCAGCACCACGCCGTCGACGGGGATCGTCTCGCCGGGCCTGACCCGCAGCCGGTCGCCCACCAGGATCGCGTCGATGTCGACCTCGGCGTCCTGGCCGTCGGCGCCGATGCGCCGGGCCGTGCGCGGGGCCAGATCCAGCAGGGCGCGGATGGCGCCGCCGGTGCGCTCGCGCGCCCGCAGTTCCAGCACCTGGCCCAGCAGGACCAGGACGGTGATCACCGCTGCGGCCTCGAAATAGACCGGCGCCTGTCCGTGATGGCCCTTGAAGCTGGCGGGCAGCAGGTCCGGCGCCAGGGTCGCGACCAGCGAATAGAGATAGGCCGCGCCAGTCCCCAGGGCGATCAGGGTGAACATGTTGAGGCTGCGCGCCAGGATCGACGCCCAGCCACGCTGGAAGAACGGCCAGCCCGTCCACAGCACAACCGGCGAAGCCAGAGCCAGCTGGATAAAGGCGTTGGCGCGGTCCCCCCAGGGCGGCATCAGGCCAAACAGGTGCGCGCCCATGTCCAGCACGAAGACCGGCAGGGTGAGGACCAGAGCGATCCAGAACCGCCGGGTCATGTCTGTCAGTTCGGGATTGGGGCCATCGTCAAGCTGCGGCGCCTCGGGCTCCAGCGCCATGCCGCAGATCGGACAGACACCGGGCCCCACCGTCCGAACCCTGGGATGCATCGGACAGGTGTAGAAAGATCCAATCGCGGCGGGCCCCGGCGCCGCGCCTTTGGGAGCGTGGGCAGGGTGTGGCGGATGGTCAGGCATAGCGAGGTTCTCCTGGCGTCCGGCCTTCGCCATATGCCTCTGCGGCCCATGACACTGTGATCAGGATCAAGGCTCGGACACGGAACGCCTGAGCGGCGCAAAACGTCTGGGCCGCGCGGCGCCGGCGCCCTTGACGCCTCCCCTCCCGCGCCGCACAAACGCGCCAAACTAAACACGCGTTTGAGGGAGACTAGGGCATGTCGGACATCCGTTTTGACGGCAAGGTAGCGATCGTTACGGGCGCAGGTGGCGGCCTTGGCCGACAGCACGCTCTGGAACTGGCCCGTCGCGGCGCCAAGGTGGTGGTCAACGATCTGGGCGGCAGCGTCGACGGTTCGGGCGGCTCGTCAGACGCCGCCCTGAAGGTCGTGGAAGAGATCAAGGCCGCCGGCGGCGAAGCCATCGCCCACGGCGCCTCGGTGACCGACGACGCCGGCGTCGCCGACCTGGTCAAGACCACCATGGACACCTGGGGCCGGATCGACATCCTGATCGCCAATGCCGGCATCCTGCGCGACAAGACCCTGAGCAAGATGGAGCTGGCCGACTTCGAGGCGGTCATGCAGGTCCACGTCTGGGGCACGTTCAAGCCGATCAAGGCGGTCTGGGACATCATGAAGGCCCAGAACTACGGCCGCATCGTCGTGACGACCTCGTCGTCGGGCATGTACGGCAATTTCGGCCAGTCCAATTACGGCGCGGCCAAGATGGCGGTGCTGGGCCTGATGAACACCCTCAAGCTGGAGGGTCAAAAGAACAACGTCCACATCAACGCCATCAGCCCGGTCGCCGCCACCCGCATGACCGAGGGCCTGATGCCGCCCGAAGTGCTGGCCAAGCTGGCGCCCGAGGCGGTCACGCCAGGCGTGATGTATCTGGTCTCCGACGAAGCCCCGACCGGCGCGATCCTGACCGCCGGCGCCGGCGCCTTCGCCCTGACGCGCCTCTATGAAACCGAAGGCGTCTATCTCAGCGACGGCGAACTGTCGGCCGAGGGCATCCGCGACCATTGGGGCCAGATCACCGCCGAAGACGGCCAAAAGGCCTATTTCAACGGCGGCGAGCAAGGTCAGAAGTTCTTCCGCAAAATGGCGGGCGGCTGACAATAGTCTTGTAGTGAAAGCGACCCCTTTGGGGCCGCATTTGCGCCATTACTGACATAACAGCGGTTGAAACGGGGCCTTCGCGGCCCCGTTTCTTTGACTGGATGTATAAAATTCGCCCCACAACTGAGAAATAGCGACGGTTTCTGACTCAATCCGCTAGACGCGGCGCTCCTCCAGCGCCGCAAGACGCTTGGGGACTTCTCCTCCCCAAGAAGGTCTCGTCAGTTCATGACTTTTTCGCGTAACCGCCTCGCCGTCGGCGTGGCTTTTGGCGTGCTCGTCGCCGCCTCCCAGGCCTCCGCTTCGGCCTTCTATCTGCAGGAACAATCGGTGCGCGGCGCGGGCCGGGCCTATTCGGGCGAGGTCGCTGATCACGGCGCATCCAGCCTGTGGTGGAACCCCGCCGCGATCGCCGGCCTGGAGGCCCATGAGGTCTATGGCGGTCTGCACGCCATCCAGGTCGATTCCGACGTCAACAACAACGGCTCGACCATCACCCGCCCCGTGCCGGTGACGACGGCGATCGGCGGCGACAGCCGCGTCTCCAAGCCGATCAAGAGCGGCGTCGTGCCCAACTTCGCCAGCGCCTGGCGGATCAATGAGCACCTGACCCTGGGCCTGTCGCTGGCCGCGCCCTACAATTTCACCACCGAATATGGTCCGCGCAGCTGGACCCGCTATGACGCGCTCAAGTCGCGCCTGACCACGGCCGACCTCCAGGGCACGGTGGCCTGGCGCGTCAATGACAAGCTGGACCTCGGCGTCGGCGTCAGCGCCGTCCATGCCGACGCGGAACTGACCAACGCCCTGCCCAACATCTCGCCGCTGCAGGCCGATGGCCTGCAGTCACTCAAGGGCGACGGCTGGACCTATGGCTGGACCGTGGGCGCGCAATATCGTCCCACCCCGGCCCTGACCCTGGGCGCCAGCTACCGCGCCAAGGTCGAACAGACCCTGAAGGGCGAGGTCGCCGTCTCGGGTCTGCTGGCGCCCATCCCGGCGTCCAGCAACTTCAAGACCGCCGGCGAGGCCCAGATCACCACCCCCTGGATGGCCATCATCGGCGCGCGCTGGGCGGTCAATGACCGCGTCACCCTGAACGGTTCGGTCAGCCGCATCGGCTGGAGCCAGTTCGACGCCATCCGCGTCAAGTATGCGACCTCTAGCTCGACCAGCGTCCAGGACTACAAGGACATCACCACCGCCGCTGTCGGCGTCGACTATCAGGCCAGCCCGCGCCTGACCCTGCGGGCCGGCGTGCAGTACGATCCGACCCCGACCCCGGACATCGGCCGCACGGCCCGCGTGCCGGACGGCAACCGCATGATGTATGCGGCCGGCGCCACCTGGGCGGCCAAGCCGAACCTGAAGCTCGACGCGGCCCTCAGCTACATCGGCTTCGAAGACACGAAGATCAATCGAACCGACGTGACGGCGACCAGCTCGATCGTCAACCTGCGCGGCGACGTGACGGGATCCGCCGTCGTGATGTCGACGGGCGCGCGTTTCAGCTTCTAGGGCTGACGTGATCTAGACAGGAACAGGCCGTCCGGGCCGTGCTCGGACGGCTTTTCTGGCCCCTATGCGCCTGTACGGGCGTCAGGCAATGCTAGTTCCTGACAATGCCCCACAACGCCTTCGCGGCCCCGACAAACGCCCGGGCCGCCGCACTGTCGGGCTTGCCCAGCACCACGGGGAGGCCGTGGTCGCCGCCTTCGCGGACAGCCAGTTCGATCGGAACCTCCGCCAGCACCGGCACGCCCAGCACCCTGGCCTCGGCCACGCCGCCGCCGGAACCGAAGATCGGGATCGGGGCGCCGGTCGAAGGGTCGGCGAAGAAGGCCATGTTCTCGATCAGGCCCAGGATCCGGGTGGCCGTCTTGCCGAACATGATCGCGGCGCGGCGCGCGTCGATCAGGGCGATCTCCTGCGGCGTAGTGACCAGCACGGCGCCGTCGATACGCAGTTTCTGCACGAGGGTCAGTTGCACGTCGCCGGTGCCCGGCGGCAGGTCGACCACCAGGATATCGAGCGGCGCGGCTTCCGAGCCCCAGGCAACCTCGTGGATCATCTGGCGGACGGCCGACGAGGCCATGGGACCGCGCCAGATCATCGCCTTGTCTTCATCGACCATGAAGCCGATCGACATGATCTTGATCCCGTGGGCCTCCAGGGGCTGAAGTTTGCCGTCCTCGAAGCTGGGTTCGCCATTGACGCCCATCATGCGCGGACCGGACGGGCCGTAGATGTCGGCGTCCAGCAGGCCGACCTTCAGGCCCATGGCGTGGAAGGCGCAGGCCAGGTTGGTGGCGACGGTGGACTTGCCCACCCCGCCCTTGCCGGAGGCCACGGCGATCACGTGTTTCACATGGGCGGGCTTTTCGGCTTCCGGCGGCGGGACCATGCGGGCCTTCGGATCCTCGGACACCTTGGCGCCCTTGCGCACCCGGGTGGCGCCCTCGGCGGCCTGGGCGGTCAGCACCACCTGGGCGACATCGACCCCCGGCAGGTCGGCGAGGGCCTTCTCGGCGGCCTCGCGCACAGGCGCATAGGCGGCCGTCTTGGCGACCGGGACCTCCAGCATGAAGCCGGCGCGACCATTGCGGACCACCAGGCCCTGCACCAGTCCGGCAGCCACAAGTCCCTGCCCGGTCAACGGATCGACGATGAGATCCAGGGCCGCGCGGGCCTCGTCGAGGGTGGTTGAAGCGGCGCCGGTCACGTCTATGTCTTGCCTTGTGGGGTGGGGGTCCTCATATCCGCGTGTGGGGAACGATTTACAATCCCCGCTGAAAAATCAAAATCCGACGGGAAGACAACGCCGCCCATGCCTTGGAACGACAATGCCGGCCCTGGTCCCTGGGGTTCTCCGCCGCCGAATGGCGACAAGGACAACACGCCGCGCCCTGGTCCGCGCCGCCCATCGGGCGGACCTCGCGATCCCCAGACCCCGATCGACCTGAACCAGGTGATCGAAGATCTGACCGCGCGCCTGCGCGGCTACTTTCAGGGTCCTGACCGGCCCCGCGCCATCGCCACGGCGGCCGGCGCCGTCGTCGCCCTGTGGGCAGTGACGGGCGTCTATGTCGTCCAGCCCAACCAGCAGGGCGTCGTCAGCACCTTCGGCGCCTTCTCGCGCGTCGCCAATCCGGGCCTGCGCTATCACCTGCCCTTCCCGGTCGAGAGCGTCGAAAAGGTCTCGGTCAGCGAGATCCGCACGACCGACATCGGCGCCACCGGCACGGACGGTGGCGAAGAGCGCCTGATGCTGACCAGCGACGAGAACATCGTCGACCTGGCCTTCTCGGTGCAGTGGCGGGTGTCTGACGCCCCCAAGTACCTGTTCAATGTCCGCGATCCCGAGAGCGTGATCCGCGCCGTCGGCGAGAGCGCCATGCGCGAGGTGGTCGGCAAGACCGCCCTGACCCCCATCCTGACCACCGGCCGCGGCCAGCTTCAGCTGGAAGCCGAGGTCCTGATGCAGCAGATCCTGGACCGCTATGACGCCGGGGTCTTCGTCGAAAGCGTGCAGATCCAGACGGCCACCCCGCCGCCGCCGGTCATCGACGCCTTCCGCGACGTGCAGCGCGCCAGCCAGAACGCCCAGTCCGCCGCCAACGTGGCGCGGGGCCGTAGCGCCGAGATCGTCCAGCAGGCCAAGGGCTATCGCGAGCAGGTCGTGCGCGAGGCGGCCGGTGAAGCCGCCCGCTTCAACCAGATCTATGACCAGTACAAGCTGGCCCCGGCTGTGACGCGCGAGCGCCTCTATCTTGAGACCATGCAGCGCGTGCTGGCCAATTCGAACAAGGTCATCATCGACAGCAAGGGCGCCAGCGCCCCGGTGATCCTGCCGCCCGACGCGTTCCGCCCGCGGACCGCCACCGTGGTCAAGTCCATCGACGGAGCCGCCCAATGATCGGTCCGCAAAACCGTCTCACCGCCATCGGCGCCGCCGCCGGCGCCCTGCTGGTCCTGCTGGGTTCGACCGTCTATCAGGTCGATCAGCGCCACCAGGCCCTGGTCATCCGCTTCGGCGACCCGATCCGCGTGGTCCGCGCGCCGGGCCTGCACCTGAAGGCGCCGTTCCTGGATCGTGTGGTCAAGTTCGACAACCGCAACATCGCCCTGAACGCCGACCAGGAAGAGGTGATCGCCGCCGACCAGGAGCGCCTGGTGGTCGACGCCTTCGTCCGCTACCGGATCAGCGACCCGCGCCAGTTCTACAAGACCCTGGGCGATGAGACGAAAGCCAAGGACCGGCTGGAGCGCATCGTCAACGCCTCGCTGCGCCAGACCATCGGCCGGGCCAATTCCGAGGAAGTGATCGCCGGCAAGCGCGCCGTGGTCATGGCCGCCATCCGCGACGAGGTCGGCCGCCAGGTGAAGGCTTCCGATCTTGGCGTCCAGATCATCGACGTGCGCATCCGCCGCGCCGACCTGCCCGAGGCCAACCAGAAGGCCGTGTTCGAGCGCATGCAGACCGCCCGCCAGCAGGAGGCCGCCCAGCTGCGCGCCATCGGCGAGCAGCAGAAGCGCGAGATCGTGGCGACCGCGACCGAAGAAGGCGAAAAGATCCGGGGTGAGGGCGACGCCCGCCGCGCCGAACTGTTCGCCTCCAGCTTCGGCCGGGACCCCAACTTCGCGGCCTTCTATCGCTCGATGCAGGCCTATGAGGCGTCACTTGGTCAGGGAGACGCCACCTTGGTGCTTTCCCCCGACAGCGCCTTCTTCAAGTACTTCCAGCGCGGACCGCAAGCGCAGTAAGAACCGGGGCCGCGAGATTCTCTCGCGGCCCTTTTTCTTTCGAGGAAGACCATGCGTCGTCTCGCGGTTCTCGCCTGTCTTTTCGCCTGCCTGACTTCAGCGCCCGCCCTCGCCGCGCCGCTTGAGGTGCGGGTGGTGGTGGTGACCGCCTTCGAGATCGGCGAGGACACCGGCGACAAGGCCGGCGAGTTCCAGGCCTGGGCCCAGGTCATGCCGCAGAAGATCCCGTTCAAGACCGGCTTCCGCGACCTGCGCTATGATCCGGCCCGCAAGGTGCTGCTGCTGTCGACCAGCATGGGCACCAACCGCGCGGCGATCTCGACCCTGGCCCTGGGCCTTGATCCGCGCTTCGACCTCTCCAAAAGCTACTGGCTGATCGCGGCCATCGCCGGCGTCAATCCCAACCAGGGCTCGGTCGGCTCTGCCGCCTGGATCGGCGCGGTGATCGACAGCGATTTCGGCTACATGATCGACCCGCGCGAGACGCCCAAGGCCTGGTCGATCGGCCAGATCCCCCTCCATCGCAAGGCGCCCTATGAAGGGCCGCCGCCGGCGAACAGCGAAAACCTGTTCCCACTGAACCTGACCCTGCGCGACTGGGCCTTCGACCTGACGCGCGACGCGGCCATCGCCGACAACGACGCCCTCAAGGCCCTGCGCGCGCCCTATGTGGGCCTGCCCAAGGCCCAGACGCCGCCGATGGTGCTGAAGGGTGACGAGGTCAGCGGCCAGGCCTTCTGGCACGGCGAGATCCTCAACCGGCACTACGAGGCCTGGGCCAATTACTGGACCGGCGACCAGGACGGCTTCGTGATGACCGGCATGGAGGACACCGGCGTCCTGGCCGCAGTCGACGCCCTGGGCCGCGCGGGCCGCGCCGACCCCCGGCGCGTGCTGGTTCTGCGCACGGCCAGCAACTACACCACCCAGCCCCCCGGCGGCGACGCGGCGACCAACCTGCTGGGCGAGCAGACCGGCGTTCCGGCCCTGCAATCCTCGCTCGACGCGGCCTTCAAGGTCGGCGGCGTGGTGGTGGATGAGCTGTCGAAGAACTGGCCGCGCTACGCCGACGCGGTTCCGGGTCGCTAAAACTGTCATCCCGGCCAAGCGCAAAGCGCGCCGAGCCGGGACCGCAGGAAGCGCATGAGCTTGCCGTGGTCCCGGGTCTGCGCTGCGCTTCGCCCGGGATGACAGATATCTGGACTACCGCTCCACCACGCCGCGCTGCATCGGGGCCAGCTTGGCCAGCAGCTTGTTCTGCGCGAAGAAGGGCACGCCCTCCTTCTCCATCGCCCACTGCAGGTTTTCGACCATGGCGTTGAAGTCCCGGTTGGTGACGCCCATGTCCTTGTGGACGCTCTTCATGTCGCGGCCGGTATAGTCGCAGCCTCCGCCCAGCACGTAGCAGAACTGCTCGGCCAGGGTCCGCTTCAGTCGGGGAAGGTCGGTGGTGGCGAAGATCTCCTTGATGCGCGGGTCGGCCAGGCTGCGATCGACCATGTCGGCCGCGATGCGCGTCAGGCCGTCCTTGCCGTGGAAGGCGTCAAACACCCGGGTGTCGGTCAGGGGCGTGGCGTGCGCATTGGCGTTGGACTGCGCATAGGGATCGACCGGCTGCTCAGCGGGCGGAACGGCGTCCTGCGCCAGGGCGGCGCCGGCAAGGCCAAGGGTGGCGACGGCGGCCAGGGCCGCGCTCCGGGTGAAACGATGCATCGCGCGCTCTCCTAGAAGCCGGCCTGCAGCGAGAGATACAGGCCCCGCTGATCCTTGAACGTGGCGATGTCGCCCAGATCGACATAAGCGGCCGTCACAGACACCGTCTTGTTGATCGCATAGGCGGCGAACAGGTCGACCCAGTCATCTTCTCTGGCGAAGCCCAGGTTGCTGGGCTTGGAGCGGTATTCGGCCCCGACCGCCAGGCGCTTGCTGAGCAGCACGGCGGCCGAGCCCTCGAACTGGGCCTTGTAGCTGTCGTTCTGGTCGCCGCCGAAGCCCAGAAGGCCGGTCTGGTTAGCCTTGGTCAAGCGCACGGCGCCACTCAGAACGAGGCTCTTGTCGAGCAGCAGCTTGGTGGCCGCGACATAGTAGTCGACGCCGCTGTCATGCCGGCCACCGACAGCCTTGATGATGGCGCCCTGATTGTTCTTCTTGAATTGCGCGCCGACCGAGACCTGCGGAACCCAGCTGTCCTGCTCATAGACGGCGTCGCCCAGCACCCGCAGCTTGGCGCCGATGATGTCCTGCCGGAAGGTGAAACCCTTGCCCAGGCCCAGCTTGGCGCCCGTGGCGCCGGTGTCGAATTCCTGGCGGGCGACCGACAGCTCGACCCGATCGTACAGGCCGATCGCAGCCCCCGCAGCGCGCAGCTGGTAGTCGGGAACATCGACATAGGTCGCATGGACCTTGCCGCCGACGCCATTGCGGGTCTCGTTGCCGGCGATGACGCCCCAGGTGGCCAGGCCACCGCCCGCCCCGCCTTCAAGGGCGCTGACGCCCCCGGTCAGCAAGAGCTTGCCCCCAGTCTCGATCTCGGTTGCCGCCGCGCGACTGGTGAGACCCAGAGCTGCAGCCACGACACAGCCCAAAGCCGGAAGGATCTTGTAGTGAAGCTTCATCGACCCTCGGCGCGTCTGGACATTCAGTTGGCGAGGGTCGTTCAGAAGACTTTACAGAACCTTTCAGTTCAACCCTGTCGCTCGACAAGATGTCGCGGCGAGACATTCACGTTAACGGCGATTTCACTCGACAGACGCTAGTACTGCCTGATGAAATTCGCCCTTTCACTTCTCATGGTTGCGTTCATGGGAGGCTCCGCCTTCGCGGGCAGCCTGACCGTCACGGTGCGCGGCGCCGACGGCAAGCCCGTTCCCGACTCGGTCGTGACGGTCCATCCGGGCGGCCAGCCCAGTCGTGGGCCAATCAAGTTCCCGTGGCCTTATCGCGTCGCCCAGCAGAACATCCAGTTCTCGCCCTTCGTGCTGATCGTGCCGGCGGGCGCCGAGGTCGCGTTCCCCAATCTCGATAAGGTGCGCCACCACGTCTACTCGTTCTCGGCCGGCAACAAGTTCGAGCTGAAGCTCTACGGCCGCGAAGAGAACCGCACCGTCAAGCTGCCCGCCGTCGGCGTGGCCGCCATCGGCTGCAACATCCACGACCAGATGGTCGGCTTCATCAAGGTGGTCGACACCCCCTATGCGGCCAAGAGCGACGACGCCGGTGTGGCGAGCGTCCGTGACATCCCGTCGGGGCCTGTCGTGGTACGGATCTGGCATCCATATCTGCGCGGCATGAAGAACGAGAAGACCCTGACCACCACCGCGATCGGCGGCGGTGACAGCCGCGAGACCGTGTCGATCGAGCTGCGCGCTCCGGCGCACCATTAGAGGACGGCCGTGTTCCATCGCCTCCAGACCAAGCTGACCGTGCTCTATGCCGGGCTGTTCGCCCTGGCGCTGAGCCTTGTCGCGGTGACGGTCTATCTGGCGATCGCGGCCAACGCCCAGCAGGCGGTGCGCAAGGAACTGGCGGTCAGCGGCACGGTGTTCGACAGCGTCTGGGCGCTGCGCACCCAGCGCCTGCGCGACGGCGCCGACCTGCTGGCCCGCGACTTCGGTTTCCGGGCGGCCGTGGCCACCCATGATGTTCCGACCGTCGAGTCCGCCATCACCAATCTGCGCCAGCGCATGGGCCTGGACCTGGCCTTCATCGTCGGGGTCGATGGCGATGTGGTGGGGCTGGATCCCGCCCGGCTGGATCTCGAGAAACTGTGGACGGCGCTCGACGCCGGCGACGACGCCCAGGGCGTATTCGTCGTCGATGGCGCGCCCTATCAGGTCATTTCGGCGCCGATCCTGGCCCCAAGCCTGACCGGCTGGATCGTCTTTGCCGCCAAGCTGGACGACCGGGAAATGCGAGCCCTGGAGCGCCTGTCGGCGATCGAGCTGGACGCCCAGGTCTTTGACCGGCGCGGCGAGGGCTGGATCACCGACGATGCGGGCTCCGACGCCAGGCGGGTTGGCGCCTATGTCGAGACAGCCCTGCGCGACAGGATCGCCGAGCCCAGCCTGCTGAAGGCCGGCGGCCAGAACGACCTGATCCTCGTCAAGCCGCTGAGGGCGCTCGGCCAGGACGGCGCTGCGGCGCTGGTCCTGCGCTATCCCATGGCCAAGGCGATGGCGCCGTATCGCCCCCTGTTCGCCGCCGTGATCATCGCCGGACTGATCGGCGCAGCCCTGGTGGTCGTGGCCAGTTGGGCCCTGTCACGTGGCCTGGCCCGGCCCATCACCGCCCTGGACGACGCCGCCCGCCGCCTGCAACGGGGCGAGGATGTCCGCGTTGAGGTCCAGACCCAGGACGAGATCGGCCGCCTGGCCGACAGCTTCAATCTGATGGCTGCGGAAATCCGCGACCGCGAAGCCAGAATGATCCATCAGGCCCTGCACGACGAGGAAACCGGCCTGCCCAACCGTCGCGCCCTGGAGCGCGAGATCACCACCCGCCTGGCCAGCGCCGCCGAGGGCGAGCAGGTCATCATCAGCGCCGTGGGCCTAGACCGCTTCACCTTCGTGCGCGGCGCCATCGGCTATTCGCTGGCGACCCAGCTGATCGCCGATCTGGGCGAGCGGATCATGGCCATCACGCCGGGCCTGCTGGTCGGCCGCCTGACCACCTCGACCCTGTGCGTCGTCTCCAGCCTCACAGACCTAGCCGCCCTGACGCCGCTGATCGAGGTCGAGGCGAAGGCGCTCGACAAGCCGATCCGCGTCGGCGGCGAACTGGTGGATGTGCACCTGACCCACGGCCTGGCCGCCACCACGGCAGGCGCTCTGGATGCGCCCAGACTCATTGAGCAGGCGCTGATCGCCCTGGACCAGGGCCGCGCCGCCAACCGCAAGGTCATGCTGTTCGACCCTGTCGCCTATGGCGACCCGGCCGGCAACCTGTCGCTGATGAGCGACATGCTGGACGGCGTGGCCACCGGCGCCCTGTTCCTCAATCACCAGCCCAAGCTGGATCTTCGTTCCGGCAAGATCACCGGTGTCGAGGCCCTGGTGCGCTGGAACCATCCGACGCGCGGCATGATGCGTCCGGACCTGTTCGTGGAAATGGCCGAAGAGACCGGCCACATCCGCGCCCTCACCGACTACGTCCTGAGCCAGGCCATCGCCGACCAGAAGGCGCTGCGCGCGGCTGGTCACGACGTGCTGATGTCGGTCAACGTCTCTGGCCGGCTGATCGACGACGCCGACTTTGCCGATCGCGCCATCGAGCAGGTCACCCGCGAAGCCGCCCGCGTCTGTTTCGAGATCACCGAGACGGCTGTGATCGGCAATCCCGATGTTGCGTTGGGGGTGCTGGAACGCTTCGAGGCCGCGGGCATCCCGGTCTCGATCGACGACTATGGCTCGGGCCTGTCGTCCCTGGCCTATCTGAAGCAGATCCGCGCCGAGGAACTGAAGATCGACAAGGCCTTCGTGCTGTCGCTGCAGGCCGGCGGCAAGGACGCCCTGCTGGTCAAGTCGACCATCGACCTGGCCCACAGCCTGGGCATGAAGGTCACCGCCGAGGGCGTCGAAACCCGCGAAGCCCTGGCCCTCCTGCAACTGATGGGCTGCGATCTGGCGCAGGGCTATCACATCGCCAGGCCGATGGGGCTGGAGGCGCTGACCGCGTTCCTGGGCGGCTGGTCGATCGAGCTGCCGCAGCAGGTCCAGACCGAGGCGCTAAAGCAGGCCTGAAGCCTCTCGCCCGCTCGCTCAGGCCGACGCCTTCAGCAGGTCCAGCACCACGTGCAGGCTGTCGGCGATGTGGACGCACTTGTCGTGCATCTCTTCGTTGGGATCGAGGATGTCGGGCACCATCACCGTCATCATGCCGGCCGCATGGGCGGCGCGGACGCCGGGATGGGAATCCTCCAGCGCCAGGCAGTGGGCGGGATCGACGCCCAGGCGGCGGGCGGCTTCCAGATAGGGATCGGGATGCGGCTTGTGGCGCACGACGTCGGCGTTGGCGACCACCGCGTTGAACCGGCTCAGCAGGTCAAAGCGCCCCAGATACTTCTCGACCGACACCATGCCGTTGGAGGTGGCGATGGCGCAGGGCAGGCCCAGATCATCCAGATGGTCGAGGATCTCGATCACCCCGGCCTTCAGCTTGGTTTCGGCTTCCAGCAGGTCCTCGACGTCGGCCCAGACCCGCTCGAAATAGGCCTGGATCGGAAAATCCTCGCCATAGAGTTCGCGCAGCAGGATGGCGCTCTCGGGATTGGTCTTGCCCACCATCGACGCATAGATCTCGCCGGTGAAGGCCACGCCGAACACCGAGCCGGCCTCGATCATGGCGGCGCGATAGACGATCTCGGTGTCCAGCAGCAGCCCGTCCATGTCGAAGATCACCGCCTCGACGCGGCGCGGGAAGCTCATGCGGCGAACTCCGAGGCCTTGTAGCCCTGGAAGTAGAGCAAGGCGGTGAGGTCGGCGTGATCGACCTTGGCGTGGGCCTGGGCCGCCACGATCGGCTTGGCGCGATAGGCAACCCCAAGGCCGGCGGCCTCGATCATCGCCAGGTCATTGGCGCCGTCGCCGACAGCCAGCGCGTCGCCCGGGGTCAGACCCAGAAGCGCGGTCTCCTCGATCAGGGCGGCCAGCTTGGCCTCCTTGCCTAGGATCGGATCGCCCACCTGGCCGGTCAGCTTGCCGCCTTCTTCGATCAGGGTGTTGGCGCGGTTCAGGTGGAAGCCCGCCGCCTGCGCCACGCGGGTGGTGAAGAAGGTGAAGCCGCCCGAGACCAGGGCGCAGCGCGCGCCGTGGGCCGCCATGGTCCTGACCAGGGTCTCGGCCCCGGGATTGAGCCGCACGCGATCATCATAGCAGGACTGCAGGGCGTCGACCGACAGGCCGGCCAGCATGCCGACCCGCTCGCGCAGCGCGCCCTCGAAGGCCAACTCGCCGCGCATGGCCCGTTCGGTGATCTCCGAGACCTGGGCCTTTACGCCGGCGAAGTCGGCCAGCTCGTCCAGGCACTCGACGTTGATGATGGTCGAGTCCATGTCGGCGATCAGCAGACGCTTCCTGCGGTTCTCGACCGGCTGGATCGCGAAATCGACCGGCAGGTCGGCGAGCAGCGCCTCGAGCGGCGCGACGGCGGCGCCATCAAGCAAGAAGTCGGCGGCCAGCGCTCCCAGAGGCGCAGGACGGCTGGACAGCGCCGCCTCGACGCGCGACACGGCTTGAGCGTAAGCGGCGGGATCAGCGCCCACCACGGTGAGGACAGTCGGGATCATGGAGAGCTTGGACATTGCGCCTCGCATCTGGCTGATCGCCGGCCCGACCGCAAGCGGCAAGTCGGCCTACGCCCTGCGTCTGGCCCAGGAAATCGGCGGCGAGATCGTCAATGCCGACTCCATGCAGATCTATGCCGACCTGCGCGTCCTGACCGCCGGCCCCTCGCCCGACGAGATGGCGGCTGTCCCGCATCACCTGTTCGGCACGGTTGACGCCGCTGAAACCTGGTCGGTCGGCAAATGGCTGGAAGCGGCCATGGTCGCCCTGCGCGACATCGACCATCGCGGCAAGCCGGTCGTCGTGGTCGGCGGCACCGGCCTCTATTTCCGCGCCCTGACCCATGGCCTGGCCGACGTGCCGGCGGTGTCGGAAACCCAGCGCGAGATTTCCGGCCTGCTCTACGAAGCCCAGGGCGAACATGAATTTCGCGAAGACCTCGCCAAGCTCGATCCCGAGGCCGCCGCCCGCATCGAGATCGGCGACCGACAGCGCCTGTTGCGCGCCCACGCCGTCGCCGTCGCCACAGGCCGGTCCCTGACCGCCTGGCAGAACGACACCCGCCCCTCCCTGGCGCCGGGCAGCTGGAAGGGTCTGGTCCTGGATCCGCCGCGCGCCGACCTCTATGCCCGCTGCGACGCTCGCCTTGGCGTGATGGTGCAGAACGGCGCCCTGGAGGAAGTGGCGGCCATGGAAGCCCGCGGCCTCAGCCCCGCCCTGCCCGCCCTCAAGGCCCTGGGCTACCGTGAACTGGCGGCCCACCTGCGCGGCGAGACCACCCTGGACCAGGCCCTCGACGCCGCCCGCCAGGAAACCCGCCGCTACGCCAAGCGTCAGCTGACCTGGTTCAGGAACCAGACGCCGGATTGGGAGCGGGTTTGACCCGCTTTCGTCCGATCACAAGGAAGCCATGATGTCCGACCTCAACGCCCTCGCCGAACGCGTCGCAGAGCGCCTGACCGCGCGCGGCGAGACCCTCGCCATCGCCGAGTCCTCTTCGGGCGGCCTGATCTCGGCGGCCCTGCTGGCTGTGCCGGGCGCTTCGAAGTTTTATGTCGGCGGGGCGGTCGTCTATACGGCCCGGGCCCGGCTGACCCTGATGGACATCCCGCAAAAGGCCATGGACGGCCTGCGCTCGGCCAGCGAACCCTATGCCGTGATGCTGGCCCGGGTGGCGCGCAAGAACCTGAAGGCGACCTGGGGCCTGTCGGAAACCGGCGCAGCCGGGCCGGACGGCAACCGCTATGGCGACCTTCCCGGCCACACCTGCACGGCCGTGGTCGGCGAAGAGGTGTCGGTCAGCGCCACTCTGGAAACCGGCGTCAACGACCGTCCCGCCAACATGCAGGCCTTCGCGGTCGCCGCGCTGACGCTGCTGCTCGACACTCTGGACGGGTGAATTGGGACAATAAGGCACATCCATGCCTTCAAACCCGCCTTGACGCCCCCTTTCGCGCATGGCATCACCCTTTCCGTAGCTTTGGAGCAAGACTCGTGCGCAAAACCATGATCGTACTTATGGAGCGGCTGTCCGCGATGTGACCTTGAAGTCACGTCGTAGTTCAGTCGCGCGCGCAAAGGTCCTTCGGGACCTTTTTTCTTTTCAGCCTCCCCCTTCCCGCACCCCCTACGGACCACCGCCATGACCGCCCACCAGACCATCGAGAGCCAGGCTCCCAGCGAAACCATCGACCGCGCCATGACCGGCGCCGAGATCGTGGTTCGCGGCCTCGTGGACCAGGGCGTCGAAGTGCTGTTCGGCTATCCGGGCGGCGCCGTGCTGCCGATCTATGACGCGCTGTTCCACGAGCCGCGCCTGCAGCACATCCTGGTTCGCCATGAACAGGGCGCGACCCATGCCGCCGAAGGCTATGCGCGCAGCTCGGGCAAGCCGGGCGTGGTCCTGGTCACCTCGGGCCCGGGCGCGACCAACGCCATCACCGGCATCATGGACGCCCTGATGGACTCCATCCCGATGATCGTCATCACCGGCCAGGTGCCCACCCACCTGATCGGCACCGACGCCTTCCAGGAAGCCGACACGGTCGGCATGACCCGCTCGTGCACCAAGCACAACTATCTGGTCAAAGACGTCCGCGACCTGCCGCAGATCATCCATGAGGCCTTCAAGATCGCCACCACCGGCCGTCCCGGCCCGGTGCTGATCGACATCCCCAAGGACGTCCAGTTCGCCAAGGGCGAATATTACGGCCCGACCGAAGTGCGCTCGACCCACGCCTACAGCCCCAAGACCAAGGGCGAAGCGGGCCGTATCGCCGAAGCCGCAAAACTGATCGCCCAGGCCCGCCGGCCGATCTTCTACACCGGCGGCGGCGTCATCAACGCCGGCCCCAGGGCCAGCGCGCTGCTGCGCGAGTTTCAGGCCCTGACCGGCGCGCCGGTCACCTCGACCCTGATGGGCCTGGGCGCCTTCCCGGCCGCCGATCCGGCCTGGCTGGGCATGCTGGGCATGCACGGCACCTTCGAAGCCAACAACGCCATGCACGATTGCGACGTGATGATCTGCGTCGGCGCCCGCTTCGACGACCGCGTCACGGGCCGGCTGGACGCCTTCTCGCCGGGCAGCAAGAAGATCCACATCGATATCGACCCATCGTCGATCAACAAGAACGTCCGCGTCGACCTGCCGATCATCGGTGACGCCGCCAGCATCCTGGAAGACCTGATCGCGGCGTGGAAGGCGGCTGGCCACCAGCCCAACAAGCCTGCGCTGGGCGACTGGTGGGCCCAGATCGATGCGTGGCGCGCTCGCCAGTGCCTGAAGTATCGCGGCTCGGAAACCACCATCAAGCCGCAGTACGCCATCGAGCGCCTCTACGAGCTGACCAAGGGCCGCGACACCTACATCACCACCGAGGTCGGCCAGCACCAGATGTGGGCCGCGCAGTTCTATCGCTTCGAGGAGCCCAATCGCTGGATGACCTCCGGCGGCCTGGGCACCATGGGCTATGGCCTGCCCGCCGCCGTCGGCGTGCAGATGGCTCACCCCGGTGCCCTGGTCATCGACATCGCCGGCGAAGCCTCGATCCAGATGTGCATCCAGGAACTGTCGACGGCGATCCAGTTCAACCTGCCGGTCAAGATCTTCATCATCAACAACGAGTGGATGGGCATGGTCCGCCAGTGGCAGCAGCTGCTGCACGGCGAGCGCTACAGCCACTCCTATTCCGACAGCCTGCCCGACTTCGTGAAACTGGCCGAGGCCTATGGCGCGGTCGGCATCCGCTGCAGCGACCCGGCCGAGCTGGACGAAAAGATCCTGGAGATGATCAACAGCGACAAGGTCGTGGTCTTCGACTGCCGCGTCGAGAAGCACGAGAACTGTCTGCCGATGATCCCCTCGGGCAAGGCCCACAACGAGATGATCATGGGCGACGTCGAGGACATCGGCAACGTCATCGGCGAGGCTGGGGCGGGGCTGGTTTAGGCCGCCCCTCGCCCTTCGGTTCCTCTTTGCTTAGAAACGATCCCATGCCCAACGCTCCCGCCGCCTCCGGATCCGCTTACGACATGCCCACTGCAGCCCAGGCCGAGCAGACGGCGACCTTCGCCCTGCTGGTCGACAACGAACCGGGCGTGCTGCACCGCGTGGTCGGGCTGTTCGCCGCGCGCGGCTACAATATCGAAAGCCTGACGGTCGCCGAGACCGATCACAAGGCCCACACCAGCCGCATCACCGTGGTCACCCGCGGCACGCGCCACACCCTGGACCAGATCGAAGCCCAGCTTCACAAGGTGGTCAATGTCCGCCGCGTCCACGACGTGACCCGCGATCCCAATGGCGTTGAGCGCGAGCTGGCCCTGGTCAAGGTGCGCGGCTCGGGCGCCGACCGGGTCGAGGCCCTGCGCATCGCCGACATCTTCCGCGCCAAGCCGGTGGACACCACCCTGGAGAGCTTCGTGTTCGAAATTTCGGGCGCCCCGTCCAAGATCGACAAGTTCCTGGACCTGATGCGCCCGCTCGGCCTGGTGGAACTTTCCCGCACCGGGGTGCTGTCGATCGAGCGCGGCTTCGAAGGGATGTAGTGGAGTGCGGCGATAAGCCTACCGGTATGAACGCGGGTCTGGCCCTCGATGCGGCTGTGGGACGAGGCGCCGGCGGCGATCCCGCTGACGCCCCAGCCGGTCACCCCACCTTCAGGACGTTGAAGCGGTAGAGCAACGCGCCCAACACCGCCCCGATCGCCGGGGCCACGAAGAACAGCCACAGCTGAGCCAGAGCCTGGCCGCCGACCAGCACTGCCGGTCCAAAGCTACGAGCCGGATTGACCGACACGCCCGTGATCTGAATGCCGACGATGTGGATCACTGCCAGGGCGATGCCGATGCCCAGGCCGGCGAAGCCCGGC
This sequence comes from Caulobacter sp. ErkDOM-E, assembly GCF_048541895.1. GTDB lineage: Bacteria > Pseudomonadota > Alphaproteobacteria > Caulobacterales > Caulobacteraceae > Caulobacter. Next base: position 2,898,551 of record NZ_CP183331.1, read on the forward strand.
GCGGCGTTAGCGCCCGTCGCGCCCAGGATGACGATCACGAAGATGGCGGTCATCACCACCTCGAAGATGAAGGCCGCCTGCAGCGAATATTCGCCCAGATAGCCCGGACCCCAGCCGTTCTGGCCCAGCCCCTTGGCGACACCGCCGGCGATGCAGTACAGGACGGCGGCGCCCGCCACCCCGCCCGCGAACTGGGCGACCCAGTAGCGCAGCATCTCCACCAGGCTCATGCGGCCGGCGACGAAGACCGCCAGGCTGACGGCCGGATTGACGTGGCAACCCGACACCGGACCGATGCCATAGGCCAGGGCGATGATCGCGAAACCGAAGGCCAGGGCGATACCCAGCTGACCGACATGGTCTCCACCCAGTACAGCCGCGCCGCATCCGAATAGAACCAGGGTGAAAGTACCGATGAACTCGGCAACAATTTTTGACATTTCGACTCCTCCCATATCATTGTGCTGAACAGGACCATGCAGGATTTCATCGTCTATTGGAATGCCAGCCATTTTACCTTGGATGCGGGGACCACGCCCGCAACCGGCTCGGCATGGGCGAAGAACAACCCGACGAGCCTTCCATCCCGGGCGCGAACCCCCTATATTGGGGTTGTCCGGTCTCGGCCGGACTATGGGGATAAACGCGCACGTAATAAGCGGACTGGACCCGGGTGCGATTCCCGGCGGCTCCACCAATCTCTCCCGAGTTATCACGGGACTGCATGGGGCCGATCAGCATCGACAGACGTGTAAAGGTGTAATGCTTTCTCTCGGCGTGGCTCACCGTATCGGGCCGCTAAACTAACTGCGAACGATAACTTCGCTGAAGAGTTCGCTATCGCCGCGTAATGCGGTGCTAGTGAATTCGCGCCTTAAGTCCTAGGGGTTCAGATCCTTAGGCGGGGCCCGGAGGGAGCCTGCCAACAGAATCCCTCCACTTTCAAAAGTGGTAGCCGAGGCTCCCTCCTCTCTTTGCGAGGGAATGCGGGAGCCTGCCAACAGAATCCCCCCACTTTCCAGACGTGGAGGCGCGACAGAACCGCGCGACTTAACCATCCTTGAAATTTGTGGTCCCTGAGAGGGTTCCCGCACCTTTGCCGCGAGGGCGTGACGCGCTAGGCTGAGACTCTTTATCAGTTCCCCAGTTTCTTGACGGACCGCATGGCCCCCACCAACCCGCCTGAAGACCTTATGCAATACGAGGCCATGGCCCAGGACGCCCTGCGCGGCGTCGTGAAGGCGGCCCTGCGCAAGGCGGCCGCCCCCGGGGGTCTGCCCGAACCGCACCACCTCTACATCACGTTCAAGACCCAGGCGGCCGGCGTGTCGGGTCCGCAGGACCTGCTGGGCAAGTATCCTGACGAGATGACCATCATCCTGCAGCACCAGTACTGGGACCTGGCGCCGGGCGAGACCTTCTTCTCGGTCACCCTGAAGTTCGGCGGTCAGCCCAAGCGCCTGTCGGTGCCCTATGCGGCCGTGACCCGCTTCTACGATCCGTCGGTGCAGTTCGCCCTGCAGTTCGAGGCCCCCGAGGTGGTTCCGCCGGAACCCACCGTCGAGCCGGAGCCGGAAGCGCCCACCGAAGGCGGCGGCGATGACGCGCCCAAGATCATCTCCCTCGACCAGTTCCGGAAGAAGTAGCGGGTGAGCGACGTCGCGGCGGACGAACCCCAGGTTCTGACCGACGAGGCGATCCTCGAGCGCTTCCGCGCGTCCAAGAACGCGCCCTCGGGCTCGCGCACCCTGGGCTTCCAGCTGCTGGCCGTGCGCCAGGCCGACCGAGAGGTCGAGGTGGGGTTCGAAGCCCGCGCCGACCTGTTGTGCAACCCGATGGGCCAGATCCAGGGCGGCTATGTCTGCGCCATGCTGGACGAGTGCATGTCGGTGGCCGGCATGATCAGCTCGGGCATGACCCATGTGGTGCCGACGCTGGAGATGAAGACCAGCTTCCTGCGTCCCGCCCTCCCTGGCGCTCTGCGCGGGGTGGGGCGCGTGGTCAAGTGGGGCAAGACCGTCTGTTTCACCGAGGGCGAGCTCTATGACGGCGAAGGCCGGCTGCTGGCCAAGGCGTCCGGCACGGCCATCCCGACACCGTTCGCCCGGTTCAAGAAATAGGGGCGGGCGATGCGGAACGTAGCGGGCATTGTTGTCGGCGTTCTCCTTCTCAGCCTGACGTCGTTCGCCCGGGCCGAGGCCCCGTTCTACCGCTGGTCGGCCGTGGTTGTGGCCGGCGACTGGCGCGCCCATTCCGGCGGCACCACCGAGGCTTTCGACAATGCCCGGCGGGATGTCGCCCTGACGCTCACCGACCTCGGCTTTGATCCCGCTGCGGTGCGGCAGTTCTCGACGCGCCCCCACCGCTATCCCGCCATCGCACCGGGCCCTTCGGACGCGCGCTCGATCCACGCCAGCCTCAAGCAGAGCGCTCAGAGCGCCAGGGCCGGCTGCCTGTTCTACATCAGCTCGCACGGCAGCCCCGACGGCGCCCTGCTGGGCGATGGTATCCTGCCGCCGCAGCTTTTGGCGGCCATGATCGAGGACGCCTGCCCCCAGCGCCCCAGCGTCGTGGTGATCTCGGCCTGCTTCTCGGGCGTGTTCATTCCGGCGCTGAAGAAGCCCGACCGCATGATCCTGACCGCCGCCCGCCGCGACCGCGCCTCGTTCGGTTGCGGCGAGAGTGACAAGTATCCGTTCTTTGACGACTGCTTTCTGTCGTCCGCGCGCCAGGCCAGGGACTTCGTCGCCCTGGGTTCAGCGGTGAAGACCTGCGTGGCGCGCAAGGAGGTCGAGGTCGGGGCCGAGCCCGCTTCCGAGCCCCAGGTCTGGATCGGCCCGGCCCTGCGCCCGTTCCTGCCGCTCTATGCGTTCGCAAGGGCCAAACCGGCGGCGCCGTGAGAGCGTCCCCAGCAATAGACGCCAATAGAGCACGCCGCCCTTTGAACGCGGTGCGAGGCGCCCTAGAAGTCAGCTGAAGTCATTCAGCCTGAGGGGTCGGCCTTGACGTCGCGCTTTTCGTCCAGAGCCGCTCTCATCGCGGTCATGATCGGTTTCCTGGCGTCGGCGAGTTTCGCCCAGGCCCAGGATGTTGCACCGGCGCCGCCGTCCGAACCCGCCGCGACCTTGGCCGTCGAGGGCCCCAGGCCCTATGCCAGCCAGCAACGCCGCGCCCGGCCGCGCCCCGTTTCGCCCCGGCGGGCCGAAGCCGCGCCGGTGATCGCACCGTCCGCGCCCATCGCTCGGCCCGTCGCCGGCGTCACCCCCCTGCCGGCGGCCGAACTTGAGGCCTTTGTGGACGGCCTGATCCGCCGCAGCATGATCGAGGACCATATCGCCGGCGTGACCATCGCCGTCGTCCAGAACGGCCAGGTCGTGCTGAAGAAGGGCTATGGCGTCGCCAGCCTCAAGGAACGCCGCGCCGTCGATCCCGACAAGACCCTGTTCCGCATCGCCTCGATCTCCAAGACGTTCACCTGGATCGCCCTGATGAACGAGATCGAGGCCGGTCGCATGCGGCTGGACGGCCCGGTCAATCTCTACCTGCCCGAACCGCTGCAGGTGCGTGGCAAGGACAAGGCCCCGGTTCTGCTTCGCCACCTGATGACCCACACGCCCGGGTTCGAGGATCGCGCCCTGGGGCAGCTGTTCGAGCAGGACTGGAAACGCGTGCGGCCCCTGAACGAGTATCTGCGCCAGGAGCGCCCGCGTCGTGTGCGAGAGCCGGGCGCCCTGCCGGCCTATTCCAACTATGGCGTGGCCCTGGCCGGCGCGGCCGTGGCCAATGTCACCGGCAAGCCCTTCGAGCAACTGGTGGCCGAAGAGATCATCTTCCCGGCCGGCATGACCCACACCACCTTCCGTGACGCCCGCCCGTGGCGCGACGACCTGCCCGCGCCGATGACCGCGGCCCTGGCCGCCGAGCGCTCGGCGGGCTTCCGCTGGACCCAACTGGGCTGGCGAGAGCAGCCGCCGGAATTGACCGGCCAGGTCGCCCCCGCCGGCGGCGGCTCGTCAACCGCAGCGGACATGAGCCGCTATATGATGCTGCTGCTGGGCAACGGAACGCTCGACGGCAAGACCATCTATTCCCCGCGCACCGCCCAGACCTTCCGCACACTCATGTACCAGCCCGCTCCGGAAGCGGCCGGCTGGAATGCTGGGTTTCAGGACATCGCCTTGCCCGGCGGCCGGCGCGGCTATGGTCACAACGGGGCGACCCTGTGGTTCTTCTCCAACATGGTCGTGGTCCCTGACCTTGGCCTGGGCGTGTTCATCGCCGTGAACACGGATACGGGCGCCGAGCTGCCGTCAGTCGTGCCGACCGCGATCATCGAGCGATTCTACGCGCCGCCGCCCGCCGTGCCGACCCTGCGCCCCCTCAGCCCGGACGCGGCCCGGATCTATGAAGGCGACTATCTGGGCACACGTCGCGCCTATGGCGGACTTGAAGGCTTCATCGGCCGCATCACTCAGCGGGCCGAAGTGCGGGTCACCCCCGACGGACAGCTCGCCGTGCTCAGCGACGGCCGCTCAACGCTGTGGAACGCCACCGAAAAGCCTGGCGTGTTCCAGGCCAGCGACAGCGCCAAGACCCTCGTCTTCGAAACTGTCGGTGGGCGCGGGAGCCGGTTCTACCCGTCTCCCGGCTTCTCGGCCTTTGAGCGGATCACCTTTCCCATGGGCGCGGGTTTGCTGATCTGGATCGTCGCGCTCTCGGCGTTCGCCGCCATCGCCACCCTGGCGGGCGTGTTCATGCGCGACCGTCGCGAGACTCGCCAGACCCCGACCCAGACCCGGGCCAACCTGCTCCAGACCACCCAGGCAACCCTGTGGCTGATCGCCCTGAGTTGCGTGGGGGTGTTCGCCGCCAATTCGGGCGACATCGCCTGGGTGTTCTATGGCTGGCCCAGCGGCTGGCTGGTGACCGCCTCAGCGTGTACGCTGGTCGCCAGTGTCCTGACCGTCGTCACCCTGGTCATGGCCCCCGTGGTCTGGCGCGGCGGACGCCGGGTCGATAGCTGGACCACCCTGCGCAAACTGGCCTTCACCTACACAGCCCTGCTCTATGCGGTGCTCGGCGTACTGCTGATGCTCTGGAACTTCCTGCTGCCTGTGAAGGGCTGATTCCGGGTCTGAACCGGCGCTGAAATTGCACCGTTCTCCCACAGCACAGCCTTGGGAGGGGAAGACGTGTCAAAGCAGGACGGTTTGGTGTTTGGCGGCGCGGGCCTGGGGGCCTGGCTGGCGGCGACGGCGTTCTACGCCGCATTCGGCGCGGGGGTTCTAGAGAGCGCCTTCTGGTTCTATGCGATCAACGCCTTCGCGGCGGCGGCCTTCGTGACCTTCGTGTTCCATGCCGCAGCGCGCCTGCGTCACATCAAGCGCGGCAAGCGCATGCTGCCGATGCTGACCTTCGCCGCGCCGGGCCTGATGGCCAGCGCCGTGGTGATCGGCCAGTTCGAGGCGCTGATGCCTGCCGCCGACCCGGTCAGCCTGGGCCGCTACGGCGCCTTCCTGATGGTGCTGTTCACGGCCCTGGCCGCTTCAGCCTTCGAGCGTGCGCCGCAAAAGGCCTGACGCGCGCTTGCGCACCAGGATGATGATCCGTTCGCGATCCCCCGGCCGGCGCTCGACCAGCAGCCGGCCGACCTGGGCGTCGTCGTGGAAGGCGTAGCCCTTGATCGAATCCAGCAGGGCCTTGGCCAGGTTGTCCAGATCCATCCACGGCGGCTCGCCGACATATTCCATGAAGATGTCGACCTCGAACTCGCCCCAGGCAGGCCGCGCGCCGCGCCAGACCTTGCGGAAGAACTCGTAGATCAGCGGCTTGTAGTACTTGCCCTGGGTGGTGAGGCCATCGACCTCAAGGGTCAGTTCGCCGTCCGCCTCGCGGGCGCGCACCTTGCCGTGTTGGGTCCAACCTTCATTCATCCGCGCCTCATAAGGCCTTCCGGCTTTGCAGTCTCCCTCGCCATTGGCTAAACCCGCGCCAACAGAACGCGAGGGATCCGCTCCATGACCGCCACCCGCATCGAGACCGACACCTTCGGCCCCATCGAAGTCACTGCTGACCGCTACTGGGGCGCTCAAGCCCAGCGCAGCCTCGGCAACTTCAAGATCGGCTGGGAAAAGCAGCCCCTGCCGATCGTGCGGGCGCTCGGGATCGTCAAGCGCGCCGCCGCAGAGGCCAATCTGGCCCTGGGCAAGCTGGATCCGAAGATCGCCGAGACCATCGTCGCCGCCGCCAATGAAGTGATCGACGGCAAGCTGAACGATCACTTCCCGCTGGTGGTCTGGCAGACCGGGTCGGGCACCCAGTCGAACATGAACGCCAATGAGGTGATCTCCAACCGCGCCATCGAGATGCTGGGCGGCGAGATGGGCAGCAAGAAGCCCGTCCACCCCAACGACCACGTCAATATGAGCCAGTCGTCGAACGACACCTTCCCGACGGCCATGCACATCGCCTGCGCCGAACAGGTGGTCCACGACCTGCTGCCGGCCCTCAAGCACCTCCATCAGGCTCTCGCCGCCAAGGCCGCCGCGTGGAAGGACATCATCAAGATCGGCCGCACCCACACCCAGGACGCCACGCCCCTGACGCTTGGCCAGGAGTTCGGCGGCTACGCCCAGCAGATCGAGAACGGCATCGCCCGTATCGAGATGACCCTGCCGATGCTGATGCAACTGGCCCAGGGCGGCACCGCCGTCGGCACCGGCCTGAACGCCCCCGTCGGCTTTGCCGAACTGGTGGCCGAAAAGATCGCCGGCGTCACGGGCCTGGCCTTCACCACCGCCCCCAACAAGTTCGAGGCCCTGGCCGCCCACGACGCCATGGTCTTCACCCACGGCGCCATCAACACGGTGGCCGCAAGCCTGTTCAAGATCGCCAACGACATCCGCTTCCTCGGCAGCGGCCCCCGCGCGGGCCTGGGCGAACTGGCCCTGCCGGAGAACGAGCCCGGCTCGTCGATCATGCCGGGCAAGGTCAATCCGACCCAGTCCGAAGCCCTGACCCAGGTCTGCGCCCAGGTGTTCGGCAACCACTCGACCCTGACCTTCGCCGGCAGCCAGGGCCATTTCGAGCTGAACGTCTTCAACCCGGTGATGGCCTACAACTTCCTGCAGTCGGTGCGCCTGGTCGCCGACGCCGCGATCAGCTTCACCGACAACTGCGTGGTCGGCATCGAGCCACGCGTCGACAACATCCGGAAAGGTGTCGAGAACAGCCTGATGCTGGTCACCGCCCTGAACGGCAAGCTGGGCTACGACGCCTGCGCCAAGATCGCCAAGACCGCGCACAAGAACGGCACCACCCTGCGCGAGGAAGCCGTCGGCGGCGGCTATCTGACGAACGAAGAATTCGATCAGTATGTGCGTCCGGAGAACATGATCTCGCCGGGCTGATGAACACGCTCGATTTCCAGCGCGACGGGGCGGCTCTGTTCAGGGCCGTCCTGTCACCCGCTGATCTCGAAGACCTGCGCGCTCTGGCCGACGCCCTTGTCGGCGCCCGGCCGGGGGCAAGGCTCAGCGATGCCAAAGGGCTTGCAGAAAAGCTTGCCGCGACAGGTGTAGTCGGAGCCCTGGCCGCCGAACTGACCTCGCCGGACACACGCCCTGTGAGGGCTGTGATGTTCGACAAATCGCCCGCCGCCAACTGGGCCGTCGCCTGGCATCAGGATCGCGTGATCCCCGTGCGTGAACGGTGCGACGTCGCGGGATTTGGTCCCTGGACGACCAAGGACGGACTGACGCATGTCGCGCCGCCTTTCGACCTGCTGGCGCGCATGGTCACCCTGCGCATCCATCTGGATGCCGTGGACTCAGGCAATGCGCCGCTTCGCATCGCGCTGGGGTCTCACCGTCTGGGATTGGTAAAGGCCGACGAGGTCGCCATTTCGGCACAGAATCTTAGGACCGAGATATGCCTCGCCCAAGCCGGCGACGTCTGGGCCTACTCCACACCGATACTTCACGCCTCTGACCGCGCCGAACCGGCTCGGCGCAGGCGCGTGCTGCAGGTCGACTATGCAGATTTTGAACTGCCCGGCGGTCTGAAATGGCTGGGTCTGAACGCGCAGGAGTTGTGAGGCTTCAAATTACGCCGATGAGGTGCTAAAGCGTTTTTTCGGAACACACCAAGAACACTCGCATGACCGCGCTCGACCGCCCCTACTGGATCGAAGCCCTGATCCAGCGCCGTGAGGGCTGGAATCCTGAAGCCTACCCTTTCAACCTGCCTGTGCTGCGCGGTCTGGAGAGCATCGCCTTTCATCCGCGCGTCACCTTCCTGGTCGGCGAGAACGGCTCGGGAAAATCGACCCTGATCGAGGCTTTGGCGGTGGCCTGGGGCTTCAACGCCGAGGGCGGGTCGCGGAACTTCAACTTCAGCAGCCGCGCGTCGCACTCCGACCTGCACAGCCACATCCGCCCCGTGCGATCGATCATTCGTCCGCACGACGGCTACTTCCTGCGCGCCGAGAGCTTCTTCAACGTCCAGACCGAGATTGAAGCGCTCGACCGGGAGCCACACCCAGGCGGAGCCTTCATCGCCAGCGCCTATGGCGCCCGCCCCCTGCACGAACAATCCCACGGCGAGGCCTTCTTCGCCCTGTTCGACAACCGTTTTCGTGGCGATGGCCTCTATATCCTCGACGAGCCCGAAGCCGCCCTATCACCCAGCCGGCAGCTGTCGTTCCTGGCCAAGCTGCATCAACTGGTGCTGGCCCGTTCGCAGCTGATCATCGCCACCCACTCACCGATCATCCTCGGCTATCCCGACGCCTGGATCTACGAGACCTCCGAACGCGGCCTTGAGCGCGTGGAATATGAAGACCTCGACCACGTTACGGTGACCCGCAGCTTCCTCAACCGCCGCCAGACCTTCCTGGACGTGCTGCTGTCGGAGGATGAAGAGGAATGATAATCTCCCGTCCCATGGACGCCCCAGAACGCGATGACGGCATCGACCCCGAACTGTTGGCTCAAGCCCAGCGGCTGGGGATTTCCATCACGGGCCTCAGTGAAACCCAGCTTCGCCTGCACCTGCAGAAGGTCGATCCCGCCGGCGCCGAGGACCGCGCCCGGCGCTGGGCGGCGGAGAATGCTGAAGCGATCAAAGAGCACAATGAGCGCATTGCTCAGCGCGGCTTGATCTCAGACCACTTCAGACGGTGGTAGGTTGCGGCAGTTCGACGCCTACCTGAATCCCTCGCCGGAGAGCCGTAAGGTGGCGCCCTTCCTGGTGGTGCTGTCCTCGCATCATCTGCATGAGCTCGATGAGGTCGTGGTCGCGCCCGCCGTGAACGACGCCAAGCGCCAGGTCAGCGGTCTGGAGATCGGGGTCGAAATAGACGGGCAACCGCTGATGCTGGTTGTCAGCGAGCCCTTCAGCCTGACCGCAAGCTTGCTGCGAAGCAGGGCGACCAATCTGCTGACCCACGAAGACGAAATCCGCCGCGCCCTCGACCGGCTGTTCACCAGCTTCTGACGCCTACCGCCGAACCTCCACCACCTCGCGGCCGATCGGGGCCAGGGCGATGATCGCCAGCTGGAAGTCCTTGATGGCGAAGGGGATGCCGACAATGGTCACGGCCTCAGCGGCGGCGATCATCAGGTGGCTGAGCGCGATGTACCAGCCGCCCAGGATGAACCAGATCACATTCAGCACGAAGCCCAGAGGCCCTGTGCCCAGGTCGCCCCGGCCGCTGACGATCTCGCGGCTGACGATCTCCTTGCCGAACGGCCAGAAGGCGAAACCGGCGATGCGCCAGGCCGCGCCCGTATAGGGCAGGCCGACGATGGTGATGGCCAGCAGGGCGCCGCCCAGCAGCCACAGCAGGCCGGAAAGCCAGCCGCCGAGGACGAACCAGAGGATGTTGAGGATCAGTCGGATCACGAAGACGGCTCCCAGCCCATAAACCCAGACCCTAGAGGTGGGGCGTATCGCGAGACTTGTCGAGAACAAGGCGCGCGCGTTACGGCGAATTCACCCCCTCCCCCAAACGAGGGGACTGTGGCCAAGGGGTCAAAATCGGATAGGTACCTGCAAGCACAGGGCGCCGGGGCAGACCCGCGCCGCCGACGAGGACGATCATGGGCCTGTTCCGCAAGAAGCGTCGACCGATCGAACTGCCGGCCGGCGTGGCCCCGACCCTGATGGAAGTGAAGTTCCGCGGCTGTACGTTCTGGATGCCGGAGCACTGGGTGATCACCCGCCAGCTGGACGACGGCAAGGACTACGAGCCCTGGGTGCTCGACTACTTCCTCAAGATCCTCAAGCCCGGCATGACGGTGCTGGACGTCGGGGCCAGCTGGGGCGCCTTCGCGCTTCCCGCAGCCAAGGCGGTGGGGAGCACGGGCAAGGTCATCGCCATCGAGATGAGCGCCGGCAACGGCCGCGTGCTGCTGGAAAGCGCCAAAGCCAGCGGCGTCGCCAACATGCAGCTGCTGCTGGTGGGCGTCTCCGACCGCCTTGGCACCGAATATCTGCGTCGCCAGACCGTGCACAACAACTTCCAGATGGAGCCGCCCATCGACGGCATTCCCGAAAATCTGGACGCCTTCGACATCGCCCCCGTCGTGCCGCTGGACCTGCTGCGCGCCGACTTCGGCAAGGTCGATGTGCTGAAGATCGACATCGAAGGGATGGAGTATCGCGCCTTCATGGGCGCCAGGGCCCTGATGGCCGAGCAGAAGCCCATCACCTTCCTGGAATACTCACCGCGCTTCCAGAGCGAGATCTCGGGCGCCGATGGCGCGGCCCTGCTGACCTTCTTCCTGGACCTCGGCTATGGCGTCGAGATCCTGCACCGCAAGAAGAAGCGCGAACGGGTGGCCGGTGGTGACGCCGCCCAGGTCATCGCCAAGGTCGACGCGGCCTGGACCCGGCATGTCGAGGACGACAGGGGCACACACCTGGACCTCTGCCTGACGGCTATTTGATCAGCTGCCAACCGCGGACCCAGCGGCCCTTGGTGATCTGGCCCAGGGCCAGCAGATAGATGCCCGCATAGATCACCGTGCCCAGGCCCAGCAGCGCCCAGGTCCACGGACCGGGCATGTGCAGGGTCGGGGCGGTCGTCACCCAGTCATGGCGGGGCGAGGTCAGTTCCAACCAGAGCCCGCCAACCCAGGCGGCGGCGAACAGGGCCACGATCGGATAGCGCAGGATCGGACTGCGCTGGACCAGCAGCCAGGTCTGGACCAAGGCCACGACCAGACCGGCCGCCAGGCCTGCCAGCCAGGGCCACCAGGGCCCGGGAACCAGACGCGCGGCCCGCAGGGCGGCCCAGCCGGGCGCCCACAGCACCGGGCCCAGCATCAGCACGATCAGGAGGCAGCCGACCAGCACGCCTACCCCGCCGCCGATCACCTTGCCGGCCGCCTCGCCGGCCTCCTGGGCCCGCACATTGGGGTCGCCGCTCGGATTGGCGGCCGAAGTGGCGATGATGGTGTCCAGACGCGGCAGGCGCTCGCCAGGGGCGGCGCGGGGCAGTCCGAGATGGAGAGGCTTCCGCCGGGCCATCAGGCTCTCCGGCTGACCGCGAAGTCGGCGAGGCTTTCCAGCGCCGTGCGCCACTCATTGGCCGGGAACATCGCCAGGGCCGACTTGGCCTTGTCGGCATAGTCGGCGGCCAGGTCCAGGGTCGCGTCCAGGGCGCCGGAGCCGATGATCAGTTCGCGGGCGCGGCGGAAGTCGGCTTCGGTCTGTTCGCGACGGCCGATGGCCCGCTCCCAGAACTCGGCTTCGCGCGGGCCCGAACGGGCGATGGCCAGCAGCAGCGGCAAGGTGGCCTTGCCTTCGCGGAAGTCGTCGCCGGCGTTCTTGCCGAGGGTTTCGGTCGCGCCGCCATAGTCGAGGGCGTCGTCGGCGAGCTGGAACGCCAGGCCCAGGTTCAGGCCATAGGCGCGCAGGGCGTCGGAACGGGCCTTGTCGACCCCGGCCGACACCGCGCCGGCCTCGGAAGCGGCGGCGAACAGTTCGGCGGTCTTGGCGGCGATGATGTCGAGATAGATGGTCTGCGAGAGATTGAGGTCGTGGCTGCGCATCAATTGCAGCACTTCGCCCTCGGCGATCACCCGGCTGGCGCGGGCCAGGATCTCCAGCGCCTTCATCGAGTTGGTCTCGACCATCAGTTCAAAGGCGCGAGCAAACAGAAAGTCGCCCACCAGCACGCTTTGGGCTGCGCCCCAGATCAGATGGGCCGCGACCTTGCCGCGCCGCAGGTGGCTGCCGTCCACCACGTCATCATGCAGCAGGGTGGCGGTATGGATGAACTCGACCGAAGCGGCCAGCTTCAGGCAGGCGTCGTTGTCCGAGCCGGCCAGACGCGCGGCGGCCACGGTCAGCAGCGGGCGCAGGCGCTTGCCGCCGGCGGCGATCAGATGCTCGGCCAGCGCCGGGATCAGAGGCACATCGCTCTGCATGCGTTCGGTGATCAGGCGGTCGACCCCGCCCATGTCGGCGGACGCCAGACGCACCAGTCGATCCACCGATCCCGGCTCTCGGGCGAGGGTCGCTGCAACTGCGTCCAAGACTATACTCTCCTTGACCGACACACCTTTGACCCTTGTCGAGGGGCGATCGGGCTCACATCCGTCCCCAGCAGGATCAGCCGTTGCGAGGGACAATGGTGGCGGGATAGGTCAGGGTCAAGGCAAGCACAAGGCTTGATGCGTTGGACGACACTCAGCTGACCGAAGATAGCGTGCTGAACGGCCGTGTTCGCCTCCGCCAGAAGGTCGGCGGATACCGAGCGGGCATGGATGCGGCGCTGCTGGCGGCCGCCTGCGACGCTCATTCCAGCGACCGGGTGCTTGAGGCCGGCTGCGGCGTCGGCGGGGCGCTGCTGGCAGCTGCGACTCGCCGGCCGGGCGCCCGATTCCATGGCGTGGAGCGCGATCCGGACGCCGCCGGCCTGGCGCGAGACAATGTGGCGCTCAACGATCTGGCCGATCGGGTCGAGATCAGCACCGGCGACATCGAAGCCGGCTTTCGCGCCCTGGGCCTGCCGGTCTTCGACGCGGTGATCAGCAATCCGCCGTTTTTCGACGACCCCGGCGCGCTGCGAGCCCCCTCCCCGGCCAAGACCGGAGCCTGGATGGCCGACGGCGGGCTGGCGGCCTGGACGGGTTTCCTGCTCAAGGCCGTGCGCGAGGGCGGCAGCATCACCCTTATCCACCGCGCCGACCGTCTGGCCGACATCCTGGCCCTGCTGGCGCCCAAGGCGGGCTCGTTCAGGATCCGCCCGATCCAGCCCTTCGCCGACGCTCCGGCCAAGCGGGTCATCGTCCGGGCGATCAAGACCGGCAAGGCGCCGCTGGTGCTTTTGCCGGCGCTGGTGCTGCACGAGCGGGATGGTGGACAGCACTCGGCGGCGGCGGAGGCGATTCTGCGCGGGGAAGCGGATCTGGGGTGGTGACTTGGAGCAGGTCCTCCCCCTGAAGGGGGAGGCGGCCGGAGGCCGGTGGGGGAAGACCGCATTGATTTAGCCGGACTTCCCCCTCCGTCGGCTTCGCCGACACCTCCCCCGCTAGGGGGAGGACTTTTAGCCCGCCCTACTCCGCATAGAGCCTCAACGCCTCGAGACACAGCTCCAGCCCGGTCAGATCATGCAGCGGATCGCTGGTGACGATCACGAACAACCGGCGCGCCTCGGCCCACAGCATCACCGTCTCGGGCAGGCCATAGTCCTCGACCACGCAGCCGTCGCCATCGCGCCAGACGCCGGCCTCGTCGCGCTGGGCGCCGACGAACGATTCGACCCGGTCGACATATTCGGCCTGGGATTCGTCGGGCACGTTCAGATAGGCGAAGATCGGCCGCCCCAGCCCCGCCAGAACGCCGGTCTCGAACGCCGCGCCGGGATCAGCCGAAGGTCCGCGCCAGGGGGTCAGATTCACCACCCCGGCGTCGGCCTGACGCAATCGCGCCATGCGGGCGGCGTAGAGTTCGCGCGCTTCAAGCTCGGAGCCGTTCTCCGCGCTCTGGGGCGCGGGATCGGGAGTCAGGCCCGTAAAGCCGGCGTCGATGCAATGGGCCCGCTGGTGCGCCGCGTGGGCGGCGGAATCGGGGAGCCAGACATCGGGGCCGGCCAGCCATATGGAACGCACGGGACGCATGGGTCTTAGAGCTTGGTCCCGGGGGTTCCTGTCAATCACTGTTAAGGGCCGCGATGCCGCAAATCCTTCGAAGAACCCTGCTGACCGCGCCCCTCGTCCTCGCCGCCGGCTTGGCCCACGCGGCGCCGATCGCGCGATGGCAGGCCTATGACCGCAGGCTGCGCCAGGGCCTGTCCGACGCGGCGGGCGGCGACTTCGACGACGGGTTCGAAGACACCCTGCTGGACCTCAACAATCTCATCCGCGAGCGCCAGGGCGTGGCCGGACTTCGGCCCGACCGGGGTCTGATTCTGGCCGCACGCGCCCACGCCGCCGACATGGCGGTCAGCGGTGTCTTCGACCACTTCACCTCCGACGGCTTCAGCGCCGCAGGGCGGGTCGGCCTGCTGGCCCGCGACCTGGTCGGCGCGCCGGGCGAGAACATCGCCATGCGCCGCAACGCCGCCGGGCCCGTCACGCCCGACCAGATCATGAACCAGTGGCGAAACAGCCCCGGCCACCGGGCCAATCTGGTGGCCGCAGGCTTCACCCATGTGGGCTATGGCGTCCTGCGCCAGGGGCCGCGCGTGATCGCGGTGGGCGCCTATGCCGAGGTCAGCGCCCGGTTGGCGCGCCCGGCGCCGCTGCGCGTCCGCTCATCCGACGAGATCGCCGCCGCCCTGTCGGGCGCCACCCCGGCCATCGGTCAGTTCTCGGTCTCGGAGCCCGGCGGCGACGTCCTGACCACGACCTCTGTCGCGGGGCGCCCGCCGTCGGTCCTGCCGCCCGGGGCATGGCAGCTGCGCCCGCACCTGTCGTCAGGCGAGCACCGCTACCAGGTGGCCTGGGGGCCGGTGTTCTTTCTGGGGTAGCTCCACTGTCATCCCGGCCGTAGCGCAGCGCCGAGCCGGGACCGCGACAGACGCCCGCGTCTCCGGCGTTCCCGGCTCGGCGCGCTTCGCGCTGGGCCGGGATGACAGCCTCTATTGAGCGATCGCCAAGGCCTCGATGCGGATGGCGACGCTGTCGCCGATCGCGCCAGCCCCCGTGGCGCTGCCGAAGGCCTTGCGGCTGATCGCGCCGGTGATGGTGAAACCGGCCTGCTTCTTCTGATTGTTGGGCGCCGTGCCGATCTTGTTGAGCTTGACCTCGAGGGTGGCCGGCTGGGTCACGCCCATGATGGTCATGTCGCCCGTCACCTTGGCGGTGTCGGGCCCGGTCTTTTCCACCTTGGTCGACTTGAAGGTCATGGTCGGGAAGGCCGGAGCGTTCAGCCAGCGCGCGGCCTTGAGGTGCTCGTCACGGGTGGCGTGACCGGACTGCAGGCTGCCAACCTGGATGGTGGCCTCGACCCGCGACTTTTCCGGCGCGGCCTCGTCCAGCCAGATCGTGCCCTCCGCCCCGCCGAAGAGGCCGATCACCGAGTTGAAGCCAAAGCGATCGATGATGAACATCGTCTCGGTGTGGGAAGAATCCAGCTTGTAGGCCACTTCGGCGGCCAGGCTCGGCGTGGCGGCAAAGCCTACGGCGGCGCAAACGGTCAGGGCGGCAAACAGGCGTTTCATCGATGATCCTCCCAGTCCCTCAAGCGGGACGAGACGCACTTTCCGGTCGTCGCCACAGGACCGCAACCTCGAAATGAAAAAGCCCCCGGCCGGGGGCGGCCGAGGGCTCTGACAACGATCCTTGGAGAGGGACCGGCTAGTTCTTGGCTTGGTCCACCAGCTTGTTCTTGGCGATCCACGGCATCATACCGCGCAGGCGCGCGCCGACTTCTTCGATCTGATGCTCGCCCGCGCGGCGGCGGGTGGCCTTGAACGAAGGTTGGCCGACCTGGTTTTCCAGCATGAAATCGCGAACGAACTTGCCCGACTGGATGTCTTCCAGAACCCGCTTCATCTCGGCCTTGGTCTCGGCGGTGACGATGCGCGGGCCGGTGACGTATTCGCCGTACTCGGCCGTGTTGCTGATCGAGTAGTTCATGTTGGCGATGCCGCCTTCATAGATCAGGTCGACGATCAGCTTCAGCTCGTGCAGGCACTCGAAATAGGCCATTTCCGGCGCGTAGCCGGCTTCGACCAGCACTTCGAAGCCGCAGCGGATCAGTTCCACCGTGCCGCCGCACAGGACGGCCTGCTCGCCGAACAGGTCGGTTTCGCACTCTTCGCGGAAGTTGGTCTCGATGATGCCCGAGCGACCGCCACCGATGGCCGAGGCATAGGCCAGGCCCAGGTCGTGGGCGTTGCCGGTGGCGTTGTGGTGCACCGCGATCAGGCAGGGCACGCCGCCGCCCTTTTGATACTCGCCGCGCACGGTGTGGCCGGGACCCTTGGGGGCGACCATCAGGACGTCGATGGTGTCCTTGGGCTCGATCAGGCCGAAGTGCACGTTCAGGCCGTGGGCGAACAGCAGGGCCGCGCCGTCGCGGATGTTGGGGGCGATCTCTTCGTTGTAGATCGCGCGCTGATGCTCATCCGGGGCCAGGATCATGATCAGGTCGGCCCAGGCGGCGGCCTCGGCGACAGTCATGACCTTCAGGCCTTCGCCTTCGGCCTTCTTGGCGGTGGGCGAGCCGGCGCGCAGGGCGACGGCGACGTTCTTGGCGCCCGAATCCCGGAGGTTGAGAGCGTGCGCGTGACCTTGCGAACCATAGCCTACGATCGCGATCTTCTTGTCGAGAATGCGGGCGAGGTCGGCGTCGCGATCATAATAGACGCGCATGATTTATTCTCCAGACTGGTCAATCAGGGCCGCCTCGCGCAACGGCGAAGCGACAAAGGCCGGGCGTTTGAGCGTTTTTTTGCCGTTTCGTCAAGGCGACGACGACAGAACGTTGTGACGCAAATGCCTCTGCTATGAGGTTTTAGCCGGTTGGGCGTTGTTTGCCCATGATGAGGATTTCCAGAGACGCGCGGATGAAGGTCAAGAGCCGCGTCACGCGCCCGATGGGACCACGCCGCACGGCGGTTGAGCGCGCGCCTTGCGACCTGCAGCATTGTGACTATAATTATGGTCATTCTTGGAGGTCCTATGAGCACCTACAGCGTAGCCGATGCCAAGAGTGGCCTTCCGCGACTGATCGACCGCGCCCTTGAAGGGGAAGAGGTGATCATCTCGCGGCATGGAAAGCCCGTCGCCGAATTGCGCCCCGTGGCCCCCGCATCGCGCGGAACACCATCGGCGACCTATGCCTGGCTGCAAGCGCGCCGTCAGGCCCGCAAGCCCGTCGGCTTGAGCTCGGTGGAACTGCTCAACCAACTCTATGAGGACCCGGACGCTTGAGCGTCTATCTCGACGCCAGCGTCATACTGCCGACCTTGATTCAGGGGGCCGCCAGCGCGGTCGTCGATGCGTTCATCGGTAGCCTTGAGGATGACCTGATCATCAGCGAGTTCGCCGCCGCCGAAGTCGCCTCGGCCTTGTCACGGCTCGTGCGAACCGGCCTGCTGGATCAGGATGACGCCAGTCGTCGGCTAAGCGACTTTGACGCCTGGCGCGCCGCCAGCGCTCATGATCTGGACCTTCAGGCCTCCGATGTGCGTCTGGCCAATGTCTTCGTCCGGCGCTTCGACCTGATGCTTCGGGCGCCCGACGCGCTGCACGCCGCCGCCTGCCGCCGGGAGGATCATCTGCTGGTGACCCTGGACAAACGCCTGGCGCTCGCGGCGCTGGAACTGGGCGTCAGAACACAGTTGCTGGCCGTCGGCTAAGGTTGCGACCAGACTTCTGGGCAAGGTCCATGGTCGGCCGACCACCATTGGCATCGCAGACGAAAAAGCCCGGGCCGATCCGGCCCGGGCTTCTATTTTTGTAAGCGCGCGATCTACCAGAACAGGTCGTAATAGACGCTCAGCACCTGGCCGGACCAGACGTCGACCAGGATGGCGTTGTCGCCGACCCGGACCCATTCGCAGCCGATGGGCGGGTTGGGCAGGCCGTAGCGGTACCAGTCCAGATAGTACGAGGTCGAATACCAGCCGCCTGGCAGATAGTCGCCGAACGACCAGCTATGGACGTACCAGCCGCGCGGCGCGCGATAGGCGCCGGCCCGGTAGCGTTGCGAGGGCTGGAAGCTGGGCCGATAGCGGCGCTGGTCATAGTGTGAGCGACCATTGTCGCGGTCGCGATAGTGCCCGCCCTGCCCCGGCCGGCCACGGTCGTAACCGCCCCGGTCGTCACGGCCACGGTCGTAACCGCCCCGGCCGTCGCGGCCTCTGTCGTCGCGGCCGCGATCCCAGCCGCCGTTGCGGTCCTGACCGCCACGGTTCCAGTCCTGACCGCCGCGATTGTCGCCGCCGCCGGGCCGACCCTGTTCGCCGCGCCCCTGATCGGGACGGCCCTGATCGGGCCGGCCCTGGTCGCCACGACCCTGGCCCCGATCCTCGCCGCCACGATCCGGGCGACCGCCACGGTCGCCGCGATTCCAGTCTGGCCGGCCGCCCGGCTGTTGCGCCTGGGGCGCGGTCGAAGCCTGCGGGGCCGTCGGCGCCTGGGGCGCGGGGCGAGCGCCGCCGCCGCTGTTCCAGTCGGGCCGACCGCCACCGCGATCGCCGCGGTCGCCACGGTCGCCGCGCGGCTGGCCCTGTTCCTGACCGCCCTGGCGTTCGCCGCCTTGACGGCCACCGCCACGGTCGCCGCCACCGCGATCACCGCGCGGGCCATCCTGCCGCTGTTCGCGCTGGGCGACCACCGCCGCAGCGGACCCGGCTTCCGCCGCCGCGCCGCCCAGCAGCGACAAGACCATGGCGGTCGAGATCAGACGCTTCATTTCGTGCTCCAAGGGGCCTTGTGCGCGGCCCCGGCTTTGTCCCTTGATAGCAACATCGGCTGTCGCGGATGAACCGCGTTTGAACGGATATCCCAGGACTTCAGATGCCCGCTCACCCCATGGATGTTATCGGCTTCTGGCGTTCGGCCGGTCCCAGAAAATGGTTCGCCAAGGACGCCGCGTTTGATTCCATGATCGCCCTGAGGTTCGAGCAAACCCACTATAGAGCCGCCCAGCGCCGTTACGACACATGGGCGCAGAGCCCCGAAGGCGCACTGGCCCTCCTGATCCTGCTGGACCAGTTCCCGCGCAATCTCTACCGCAACACCGCCCACGCCTTCGCCACCGATCCCCTGGCCCGCATGTTCGCCCGCGCTGCGCTGGCCGACGGTCACGATCAGGCCGTCGAGGCGCAACTGCGGCCGTTCTTCTACCTGCCGTTCGAGCATTCCGAATCCCTGGCCGACCAGGAATTGAGCGTCGAGCTGTGCGCCGCCCTGCAGGCCGACAGCGGCGACGAGAACACCATCAGGTGGGCGCTGGAGCATCGGGACATCATCGCCCGCTTCGGCCGCTTCCCCCACCGCAACGCCGCCCTGGGCCGCGAGACGACACCCGAGGAGCAGGCGTTTCTGGATGAGGGCGGATTCGCGGGGTGAATCACGTCCCTCTCGTGGGGATGTGAGGCTGGGCTTGCAGGGCGCTCGGAGGCGGCGGCGATGGCCCCCAGCGGGAATCAAAAAAGGCCCCGGATCGCTCCGGGGCCTTTGAAGTATCTCTTCGAGGTCGAGGCTTCTTACGAAGCGTAGAATTCGACGACGAGGTTGGGTTCCATCTTCACCGGATACGGCACTTCCGACAGTTCCGGAGCGCGCACGAAGGTGGCCGACAGGCCCTTCACGTCGACGGTGATGTATTCGGCGAAGTCGCGTTCGGCCGAGACGACGGCTTCCAGCACCAGGGCCATGTTGCGCGAACGCTCACGGACGGCGATGACGTCGCCGGCCTTGCAGCGGTACGAGGCGATGTTGACGCGCTTGCCGTTCACGGTCACGTGGCCGTGGTTCACGAACTGGCGGGCGGCGAACACGGTCGGCACGAACTTGGCGCGATAGACAATGGCGTCCAGGCGCGACTCGAGCAGCGAGATGAGGTTTTCCGAGGTGTTGCCCTTGCGGCGGGCGGCTTCCTCGTAGGTGCGCGAGAATTGCTTCTCGGTCAGGTTGCCGTAGTAGCCCTTCAGCTTTTGCTTGGCGCGCAGCTGCAGACCGAAGTCGGAAACCTTCTGCTTGCGGCGCTGGCCGTGCTGGCCGGGGCCGTAGGACCGCTGGTTGACCGGCGACTTGGGCCGGCCCCAGAGGTTTTCGCCCATACGGCGATCGATCTTGTACTTGGCGCTATGGCGCTTGGACATGTGTAGCTCTTCAGTTCGATCCGGGCCGGCGCCTCAATTAGTAGAGGCGCGATCTCAACGGCGGCGTCGCATCAGTCCGTCATATGATTCCACGCCACACGGCGAGCCGGCGGCGGGAAGGCGCGGTTTATGACGGAGGGGCGGCGGGGAGTCAATCGGCGTGAGAGATCACGACCTCTCCAGTCGGTCCAACATAGCGCAAGGTGTAGGGACGCAGGAAGGTTCTCCCCAACAGCGCTTGGTGCCATTGGCCACCGGTCTCCAGTTCCACACCCGCAAAAGGCTGAAACAACATCTGCTTCAAGGATGGAATGTAGAGCCGCGCCATGTGGATGTTCACGCGCGTCGCCCCGCCGATGCCGCTAGCGACTCGCTGATCGATGACCGGCAATCGGGCGCGCCCGGCGATCCCGCTGTCGATGCAGCTGTCGCCAGCCCCGGTGTCGACCAGCGCCTTCAGGCCCCTGAACTCCAGTTCGGGGCCATTGTCTGTGATGGCGATGGGCTTGAAACCGATATCGACCAACAAAGTCGGGCCGAAACGAACCAGCAGATCCTGCGCGAGTTCGCTCTTCCCGTGCTTGAAGCCCGCCTGCGTCTCAGCCATGGGCCGGGCGGTACATCACCGAAGCCGGCAGATTGACCATCGCGGCCCCCACCTGGCGGATCAGATACGGCCCCCGCTCGAACCGCTCCACGGCCTGGGTCGCGGCGTCTTCGAACGTCTTGCAGACAGCGGCCAGGGCGCCGGAATGAAAGATGACCCATTCGCCGAAATGCTCGGCCTCAAGATCTGCCTTCATGGCGTCGAACGCGACGATGTCGTTTTGCAACATGGACATGACCTGTCTTGCCTCTTGGCCATGAAACACTGAAAGGCACCGCGAGATCAACGCGAACTACCGTTCGAAGTATGCCCCGAGTCGCCGCGTTCGACGACAGACCCTAAGGCCGCACAAGCGGATTGCGCACCCGCACCTTGCTGCCCCGGTCAACGCCGTAAGCGTCCAGCGGGAAGCGCAGATCGACGCCCTCGGCCATCAGGGCGCGGCACAGGTCCGGCCGCTTGCGGGTGAAGGCGAAGGTCGCCGAGCCGTCGCGGCGGTTGCTCTCGACGGCGAAGTCGGCGGCGTTGGTGCAGCCGTTGGACGACACCCGGATCACCAGATCGCCCTTGTCGATGGTTGCGCCGTGGATCGGCTCCAGGTCGGTCTTGGTGATGTTGACCGAGGTGTCGGGGTGATCGTCGGCGTCGATGATCACACAGGCCGAGGTGGTGAAGGCCAGCGCGACGACGGCGGCAAGCGAAGCAAATTTCATAATCAAAGGTCCCCACCGGTCGAAACTTGACCGTGGAGCCAGATGAGCCGTCGCCGCCTGAACCGTGGATGAATTACCGAAAGTTCACGACCGGGCCGCGTGCCGGATGCGGATGACGGTCACCCTGTCGCCCATGACCTGATAGCGGATGATGTAGGGCGAAATGATCACCAGCTTGTGGATTCACAGCCAAAAAATCTGTCATCCCGGACAAGCTCGGCGAAGCCGGGCGCCGATCCGGGACCGCCGGAAGCGCAGAGTTCAGGCGTCGGTCCCGGATCTGCGCGCTTCGCGCTTGTCCGGGATGACAACCGTTGTGATCGGAAAGCGCCGGACGCGATCAGACTAGTTCAGCCACGACACTGGCATGGGCTTTTCGTCTGGCGCCCCCCAGGTCTCAAGCCAAGCCGAAACCTCGGCATTGGGAACAACCCGACCTGCGACGATGTCAGCCAAGCCTTCGGCGTCCGCAGCCTCTTCGACGGCGGCGTCAAGGTCGTCAAAGATCGAGGGCTCACGGACCATGGCGTGAGACTACCACAGCTGTGATCAGCGACACGGGCAGCTCGCGAAATTACAGCCTTTGCGCGTGCCAGGCCAGGTGCTCGCCGATGAACGACGTGATGAAAAAGTAGCTGTGGTCGTAGCCCTCCTGCCGCCGCACCGAAACCTTGCGGCCGGCTTTCGCGGCGGCGGCTTCGATCAATTCGGGCTTCAGCTGGTTTTCCAGGAAACTGTCGGCCAGGCCCTGTTCGATCAGGATGTCGTCGAAGCTGGCCCCTGCCCCATCCGCGATCAGGGCGCAGGCATCGTGCACCCGCCACTTCGCGCGATCCTCGCCCAGATAGGCGGTCATCGCCTTGTCGCCCCACGGGCAGTTCAGCGGCGAGACGATGGGCGAGAAGGCGCTGACCGACTGGAACAGATCAGGGTTGCGCAGGGCGATCGTCAGGGCCCCGTGGCCGCCCATCGAGTGGCCGAAGATCCCGCGCCGGCCTGCGTCCAGCGCGAAGGCGCCGTCGACGGCCTCCAGCAGGTCTTTCGTCACGTAGGAATACATCTGGAAGTGCGGCGCCCACGGCGCTTGCGTGGCGTCGACATAGAAGCCCGCCCCCTGCCCCAGATCATAGGCCGGATCGTCGGCCACGCCGTCCCCGCGCGGCGAGGTGTCGGGCGCGACGATGGCGATCCCGAACCGGGCGGCGTGTTCATAGACGCCCGACTTGGTGGTGAAGTTGTCTTCCGTGCAGGTCAGGCCCGACAGCCAGACGAGATAGGGGAACGGCCCCTCCCCGTCCGGAACCCACACCGTGAACTTCATCGGCGTGCCGGTGCTGGCGCTGGCGTGCTTGCAGTAGCGCAGGGTTCCGTCGTGCAGGCGGTGGGTGGCGGTGATTTCGACGGTCATGGAACTAGAACTCAATAACCGTCCGGATGCTCTCGCCGGCGTGCATCAGGTCGAACGCCTCGTTGATGCGCTCCAGGGGCAGGACGTGGGTGATCATCGGGTCGATCTGGATCTTGCCGTCCATGTACCAGTCGACGATCTTGGGCGTGTCGGTGCGGCCGCGCGCGCCGCCGAAGGCCGTGCCCCGCCAGACCCGGCCGGTGACCAGCTGGAACGGACGGGTCGAGATTTCCTTCCCCGCCTCGGCCACGCCGATGATGATGCTTTCGCCCCAGCCGCGATGGCAGGCTTCCAGCGCCTGGCGCATCACCGTGGTGTTGCCCGTGGCGTCGAAGGTGAAATCGGCGCCGCCGTCGGTCAGGGCCACCAGATGGGCGACGATGTCGCCGTCGATGGTTTTCGGATTGACGAAGTGGGTCATGCCGAACTTGCGGCCCCAGTCCTCGCGGGCGGGATTGATGTCGACGCCGACGATCATGTTGGCGCCGGCCAGCCGCGCGCCCTGCAGCACGTTCAGGCCGATACCGCCCAGGCCGAAGACGATGACGTTGTCGCCCGGCTTGACCTTGGCGGTGTTGATCGCCGCGCCGACGCCCGTGGTGACGCCGCAGCCGCAGTAACAGGCCGACTTGAACGGCGCGTCCTTGCGGATCCTCGCCACCGCGATCTCGGGCAGCACGGTGTAGTTCGAGAAGGTCGAGCAGCCCATATAGTGATGGATGGTCTGGCCCTTGTAGGAGAAGCGGCTGGTGCCGTCCGGCATCAGGCCCTTGCCCTGGGTGGCGCGAATGGCCGTGCAGAGATTGGTCTTGCCGCTCAGGCAGCTTTTGCACTGGCGACATTCGGGCGTGTAGAGCGGGATCACGTGGTCGCCGACCGCCAGGCTGGTGACGCCGGCCCCGACCTCGACCACCACACCCGCGCCCTCGTGGCCCAGGATCGAGGGGAACAGGCCCTCGGAGTCCAGGCCGTCCAGCGTATAGGCGTCGGTATGGCAGACGCCCGTCGCCTTGATCTCGATCAGCACCTCGCCCGCCTTGGGACCTTCCAGGTCGACCTCGACGATCTCGAGCGGTTGCTTGGCGGCGAAGGCTACGGCGGCGCGGGTCTTCACGACTCAGATCTCCTCGACAGGGGGCAGGCGGTAGCCACCGTCTAGCAATTGTGGCTGCGGCAGGTAAGCGCGCATGAACAGGGCGAAGGGGCCGGCCGGCGCGGGCAGCCAGTTGCTCACCCGTTCGGCGTCCGGCTCGGCATGACCGATCCACAGGTCCAGCGAGCCGTCGGCGTTCCAGACCAGACCCGGCGTGCGATCGCCGATGGCGTAGCGGTTGATCGGGTTTTCGGTGAAGAAGAACTGCTTCTCGGGCGTGGCCTCATAGAGGCTCAGCGACCAGAACGAGTCGACCGGAATGGGTCTGTCGGCCGGGATATGCAGTCGCCAGTTCCGGGTCCCGTCGAACAGGCCCTGCCCTTGATGGCCGGCGCGCAGATAGGTGGCCTCGACCAGCGGCAGGGCGGCCAGTCCGCCCAGGGCGACGGCGGCGCGCAGACTGTAGTCCTGGCCAAAGTCGCCCAGCTTGGCGCGCGGATAGGCCCAGCCCTCGATGAAGCCCTCGCCCGACAGTCCGCCGCCCGAACGCGCCGCGCGACGGCCGTCTTCCAGTCCGGCCGCGATCGCCTCGGCTTCCTCGGCGGTGAAGGCCGCCGGGTCGAACCGTCCGGTCCCGAGACCTAGCGGCGCGATGCGGCGCAGCAGGGCCACGTCGCTGGCCGGCGGCGGGTTCTGGCTCATCAGCAGGTCGGCGCTGGCGAAATAGGCCGGCCAGGGATCGCTGCGCCGCGCATAGTCGGCGACCGGCGGCGCGGCCGGGCCCTGGACGGTGAAGCCCGCCTGAACGAGGCGCGCGGCCTCCAGATCTTCGGGCCCCGTCACCAGGATACGGGCCAGGGCCCAGACGTGGCGGGTGGGCGCGCGGATCACGCCGGGCCCGACGCCGGCTTCGTCACCCGGCCCGACCAGGGTGAAGGTGCCGCCGTCGGGACCGGTGGTCCGCGTGCCCAGCACCGCAAAGCTGTTGGACCAGGCGTCCATCAGCTGCAGCGACACATAGCGCTCGCCACCAGCCGGCACGGTCAGGGTCAGCGGGCCTTCCGACAGGTCCAGCTGGGCGGTGGCGTAGAAGGTGTCGTTGTTGGGCGTCGTCACCGCCCGGGCGCGATGGTCGGCCAGGTTGCGCATCGAGGCGAAGGCGTTCATCGGCGATCCCACCGCCAGGCCGCGGGCCCGGACGGCGGCGATCTCGATCAGCGGCAGGGTGTAGAGGAACGCCTCGGCGGCGGCGGCGCGCAGGTCGCTCATGGCCTAGACCTTCACGATCGGGGCGAAGCGGAACTGGCCGCTCAGCAGCTCGGCCCGGGGCAGATAGGTCCGCAGGGTCATCGAGAACGGTCCCGACTTGGGCGCGGGCAGCCAGTTGGCCGAGCGATCGCCGCCCGGGTCGGTGCGGCTGATCCACAGATCCAGGGTTCCATCGGCCTGGCGCTTCAGGCCCGGCGTGCGGTCGCCGATGGCATAGCGGTCGATGGGGTTGTCGGTGAAGAAGTACTGGCCGTCGGGCGTGGCCTCATACATCGACAGCGACCAGAAGCCGTCCAGCGGCAGCTGGGCCGGCAGGGTCAAGCGATAGAGACCGTCGCCGTCATAGAGGCCGGTGTCATTGTCGCCCGCCGCCTTCATGTACATGGCCTCGGCGACCGGCAAGGCGCCCAGGCCCTGCAGGGCGACAATGGCGCGATAGCCATAGTCGACGCCGTGAAAGCCCAGATTGGGCTTGGGATAGGACCAGCCGTTAATGAAGGCCACGCGCCCCGAAGCCAGCCTGGCGATCGCCTTGGCCTGGGCGACTCCGGCCGCCATCGCGGCGGCGTCGAACGGGCCTTCGGTCAGCAGCCCCGCCGCCCGCTGGACAAAGGCGGCGTCGACCGCGCGCGGCGGGTCTGCAGCCAGCAAGGCTCGCGCTGTCGCGAAATAGGCGTCCGGCTCGGCGTCGCGTTCCAGATAGGCGGGCGGCTTGGCGGCCTTGGATCCGCTGACCTTGAAGCCGCTCTGCACCGCGCGGGCGGCGGCCATGTCGGCCGGGCCGTCGACCAGGGTGCGCACCAGGACCCAGGCGTGGGGGGTCAGGACACGCACCACCCTGTCGCCCTCAAGGCTCTGCCCCGGACCGACGATCGTGAAGACCCCGCCCTCGCCGCCATTCACCCGCGTGCCCAGCACCACGTCATTGTCGGTGAACATGTTGAGGATCGCCGCCGAGACATAGCGCTTGCCGCTGGGCGGGATGGTCAGGGTCACAGGCCCCTGGGTCAGGTCGATCCAGGCCAGCGAATAGAGGGTGTCGTTGTTGGGCGTGGTGACGCTGCGATCCTGGTGATCCGACAGATCGCGCCGGTGATAGATCCGGTTGGTTCGCGCGCCGCGCTTGAGCACCCGCCCCCGCGTCGTGGCCATCTCGATCCAGGGCAAGGCGAACAGCCAGGCGTCCCGGGCGATCGTCGCCGAGGGATCTTCGCCGGCCAGGGCCAGTCCAGGCGCGAAGCCCAGCGCGCCGGCCACGGCCAGCAGTTCGCGACGGTTCATGACGCTTCGCCCCCAACATCTGTTTGAACAGAGGTTAGCGCCATTGCGGGACGGGCGTCAGCCCCCTTGGGCGCCGATCCGGGGATCCGGGCCCAAGGGGAACAGACAGAATGTCAGGCCGTCGCGTCGCGACGGACGCCGTGAACCACATCCTCAAGCGTCATGATCGGGGCGTCGACCCGCTCATGGGGATTGGAGCCGATGACCTTGTGCGCGAGGCTGGGCGACAGCGCGTCGCGCAGATGGCCCAGGGCGCGGGGCGGGGCGATCAGGATCATCTGGTCGAACGGCTGCTCGCGGGCGACGCCCTCCAGCCGATGGGCGAGGTCCTTCACGAAGGCCCGCTCCGCAAGGTCGTGCGGATCACCTTCATGGGGAACCGGGCCATGCGAATGGGGGTGATGCTCCTTCAGGCCCGAAAGCCATTCGGGGCGATCGTGCAGCGGACCATCGATGCGCGGCTGTTCCAACAGACGCGCGCGGTGGCCATCGGCCACCACGACCAGGGTTCTTGCATCAGGGGTCATGGGTGAGGCTCCGTTCACGGGTTGAGACCCAACCCGTCGCCCCATCGAGCGCGCCCGGCCATGACATGGATCAATCGGCGGTGATCCCGGTCATGGCGCGCGACTAGCCCTCGCCCTCACCCTTGGCCACCTTGGCCTTCTCGGCCAGCTTGGCCAGCACCCGGCCCCGGCCCCGCGACAGGGCGGTGACCATGCCGCGGAAGGTGCGCACCTCCTGCTCGGTCAGCCGCGCCCGGGCCAGGGGGGCGCGCAGGTTGCGGACCATCGAGGGCTTCTTTTCCGGCGGGTGATAGAAGCCGGCCTTTTCCAGCTCGTCTTCCAGCTGGCCGTACAGACCCAGCAGGCTGGACTGGTCGGCGGGGTCTTCGACGTTCTGCTCGAACTTGACCCACGGCCGGTCATCGACCGTCATCTTCCACTCATAGGCGGTGATCGACACGGCCTGGGCCAGGTTCAGCGAGCGGAAGCGCTCGTCGATGGGGATGCTGACAATGCCCTGGCACAGGGCGATGTCGTGGGTCTCCAGCCCGGCGCGTTCGCCGCCGAACAGCAGGCCGACGGCGCGGCCCTGGGCGACATCGTCCGACAGCTGGGCGGCGGCCTCGCGCGGGGTCAGCACCGGCAGGCGCGTCTCGCGCGGGCGGGCGGTGGTGGCGAACACCAGTTTCAAGTCGCCGATGGCCTCTTCCAGGGTGTCGAACACCTTGGCGTTGTCCAGCGGCCAGTCGGCGCCGGAGGCCGAAGGCCAGGCGCGTTCCTGGGGCCAGCCGTCGCGCGGCCGCACCAGGCGCAGGTCGGCCAGGCCGAAATTGGCCATCACGCGGGCGACGGCGCCGATGTTCTCGGCCATCTGCGGCTCGTTGAGGATGACGCAGGGCGGGGCGAAAGACTGGCTCATGACGTCCCTTTGCCGCCGCTGTGCGTTCCGATGCAAGTCCCCAACCGGCCAGACCCGCGTTTACGGCCGCGTTCGCCCGTGTGAGACCACATCCATGCATCGCCGCGCCTTCCTGTTTTCCGCCCCCGTCTGCCTTGGCGCCCTGAGCGCGGGCTGCACGCAAGAGCCCATGCTGGGCCAGCTGGAGCCGGTGCTCGACGTCGAGCCCCTGACCCACAGCCTGCAGGCCCTGGCCGACCGCGCCGCGCCGGGCGTGCTGGGCGTGGCGGTGCGCGACGCCCAGACCGGCCAGACCGTGACCTTCAACGGCGAGCGGCGCTTTCCGCTGCAGAGCGTGTTCAAGGCCCCGCTGGGCGCGGCCGTGCTGTCGGAGGTCGACAAGGGCCGCATCCGCCTGGACGAGGTGGTGACGATCCGCGACATCGACCTGTCGCCGCCCTTCAGCCCGATCGCCGAGGCCTGGCCCGGGCGGACCGACTACACGATCGCGCAGTTGCTGGAAGCGGCCAGCGGGACCAGCGACAACACCGCCGCCGACGTGCTGCTGAACAGGATCGGCGGGCCGGGCGCCCTGACCGCCTGGCTAAACCAGAACAACATTCATGACTTCCGGATCGATCGCTATGAGCGACAGCTGCAGCCCGAGATTTCGGGCATGGCCTCGTTCCGCGCCGACTGGCGGGGCCCGGCCTATGGACCGGTCATGATGGCGGTTCCGGACGCCATGCGCCGCCGGGCCATGGCCGACTATCTGGCCGATCCGCGCGACACGGCCACGCCCGGCGCCGCCGTGCGCTTCCTGGCGGCGCTGCAGGCGGGTCAGCTGATCTCCAGGGCCTCGACCGATCGGCTGCTGGCCATCATGACGGCGACGACCACCGGACAGGGCCGCCTGAAGGCCGCTTTGCCCGAAGGCGCCAGCCTGGCCCACAAGACGGGCAGCGCCCGAACTGACCTGGGCATGACCCCGGCCAGCAACGATATCGGCCTCTACCGCCTGAAGGACGGCCGCCAGTTCGCCGTGGCGGTGTTCCTCAGCGGCTCGACGGCGCCGGACGCCGAGCGCGACGCGGTGATCGCCGATGTGGGACGGACCGTGCTGAAGGCGGCCAAGGCCTAAGGGCCCACAAAAGCGGAAGTCCGGTCGGGAAAATGGTTTCACCGCTGTGGACCGTTCCTGCCTCACACTGTGCAAACCATCGATTCGCAGCCACTCTACGGGTCATGAGCACCGCCGTCCTCGCCCCGCCCAAGGCTGCCGCCGACCATCCCGAGCGGCAGTATCTGAACCTGCTCGCCGATATCCTGGAAAATGGCGTCCAGCGCGGCGACCGCACCGGCACCGGCACGCTGGGCGTGTTTGGCCGGCAGATCCGCTTTGACCTGTCCAAGGGCTTCCCGGTCCTGACCACCAAGAAGCTGCACCTGCGCTCGATCTTCATCGAGCTGCTGTGGTTTCTGAAGGGCGACACCAACATCGCCTACCTCAAGGAAAACGGGGTGCGCATCTGGGATGAGTGGGCCGACGAGAACGGCGATCTGGGCCCCGTCTATGGCAAGCAGTGGCGCTCGTGGGCCACGCCCGACGGCGGATCCATTGACCAGATCCAGACCCTGATCGAGGGCCTGAAGACCAATCCCAACAGCCGCCGCCATATCGTGTCGGCCTGGAACCCGGCCGATGTCGAGGACATGGCCCTGCCGCCCTGCCACTGCCTGTTCCAGTTCTTCGTCGCGGATGGGAAACTGAGCTGCCAGCTCTATCAGCGCAGCGCCGACGTCTTCCTGGGCGTGCCGTTCAACATCGCCTCCTACGCCCTGCTGACCCTGATGGTCGCCAAGGTGGTGGGGCTGGAGCCGGGCGAGTTCGTCCACACCTTCGGTGACGCCCACCTGTATCTGAACCATCTGGACCAGGCCCGCGAACAGCTGACCCGCGAGCCCTTCCCCTTCCCGACCCTGACCATCGCCGACAAGCGCGACCTGTTCGGGTTCGAATACGCGGACTTCACGCTGGAGGGCTATGAGGCCCACCCGCACATCAAGGCCGAAGTTTCGGTCTAGGGCGATGGCCGATCCCAGCTTTGAGAGCTTGAAATCTCTGGCTCAGATGCGCTTCCGCGACGCCGAGGTCCTGCTCCAAGCTGAGCGTTTTAGTGCTGCCTACTATCTTTCAGGCTATTCAATTGAATGTGGCCTGAAGGCCGTTGTAGCGCTTTCGTTCAGAGCTCAGGTCATCCCATCGCCACGCTTCGTGAACGCGGTTCACACTCATAACTTGGCTGAACTGATTTCTCTTTCTGGCCTAAAGACCGCGCTTGACGACGCCAAGACACTCGATCCTCAGTTCGACGCAAATTGGGCCTTCGTCAGTGGATGGAAAGAGACATCGCGATATGAGACAGTCGATCCATTCACGGCCCATCGAATGCTGACAGCTGTCGGCGATCCAGCGGCTGGAGTCCTGCCATGGTTGAAGACGCACTGGTGACCGAAGACATCGACGCAGCGGGCCGGCTCGTCACGTTTCTTGACGAGCAGGACCTGCCGCTTCGGAGCGCTCTCTGGCTTTACGATGGCGACGCGGCCCGTTGGCGATTTGTGATTGCTTTCCAAGAAGAGCGGAAAGACATCACAAGCTTCTATCTAGACGTCTCGAAGGCCATTCACCGATCAGCGCGAAAGGACCTGCTGGATCTGGCAAAGGTCGATGTTGTCGACCCGAACCGATCGGTCGTCAGCGCGCTTCGCGGTGTTATCAATGTCGAAGGCAATAGCCGGGTGCGGTTCAGTCGCAACCGGATCAATGGCGTGTATCTTGAGGACGCGCTGATTTATCGGCTTTCAGCCTAGGGTTTCAGTACGATCTTGCCCGTCGCCGCCGCAGACTGCAGCAGGGCCTGGGCCGCGCTGGCTTCTGACAGCGGGAAGATCCGGCCGATCTCGGGCTTCAAGCGCCCGTCGCCGATCAGGGCCATCACCGCCGCCAGATCCTGCCGATAGGCGTCCGGACGCGCGTCACGCCAGGAGGTGACGTTGTAGCCGACCACACCCTGGCTGGCCGTGAACAGCTTCAGCGCCGACAATCGATCGGCCAGCAGCATGCGGATCATCGCCGCAGGCCGCATCTTGCCGCCCTTGGTGGCGTCGTAGCCGCCATAGAGCACGGCCGTACCGCCGTCGCGCAGGGCGGCGATCGAGGCCGTCTTCAGGTGCGGGCCGCCGACATGGTCAAAGGCTGCGACCACGCCGCCGCCGGAGATGGCGCGGGCTCGCTCGGCGACGGGCTCCCGGCGATAGTCGACATAGACCCCGCCCTTGGCCTCGACCACGGCGCGCTTGCCTGCCGAGGCCGTGCCGATCGCCCGCACGCCCGCCAGACGGGCCAGATCCAGCAGCAGGCCGCCGACGCCGCCTGCGGCGCCGTGCACCAGAACCCACTCACCCGCCTGGGCGGAGGCGACGCGGTTGAACATCTGCCAGGCCGTCAGGCCGTTCAGCACCCCGGCCACCAGGGCCTCGGCGGCCACGCCCTCGGGCGCGGCGACCAGATGGCGGAACTGGACATTGCGGCGATCGGCATAGGAGCCTGTCACGGTCAGGCCGGCCACGCGCTGACCTACCGCAAGGTCTTCGACCCCCGGTCCCAGCGCCTCGATCCGGCCGACCAGATCATAGCCCGGCGTGACCGGCGCCTTGACCCCAGGATAGAGCCCGGTGCGCATGACGATGTCGGCAAAGGCGACGCCCGCCGCCTCGATCGCCACCCGCGCCTCGCCCGGGCCAGGCGGATCCAGCACGACGGAGCGTCCCTGCAGAACCTCGACACCGCCGGTGCGGGCCATGTGCATCTCGAAGGCCGATATGGTCATGCTGGTTCTCCCCGCTCGCAAGTTAACGACGTTCAGATAACTGGCAAGGTCTCTTGGCTGGCGTCAGTGATGGGCCGGGGCTAAGCAGGGGATCATGATCCCACTCCTCTCCATCGTGGTGGCGCGCGCCGCCAACGGCGTCATCGGTCGCGATGGCGACCTGCCCTGGCGGTTGAAGTCAGACCTGGCCCTGTTCAAGGCCAACACCCTTGGCAAGCCGATCATCATGGGCCGCAAGACCTGGGACAGCCTGCCCAAGAAGCCCCTGCCCGGCCGCATGAACATTGTGCTGACGCGCGACGGCAGCTTCGAGTCGGAGAAGGCCGTGGTCTGCGAGAGCTTCATGGAAGCCGTGCAGATGGCCCGCGAACAGGCGCAGGACGACGGCGTCGACGAGGTCTGCGTGATCGGCGGCCGGGCGCTGTTCGAAATGGCCCTGCCCAAGGCCAAGCGGCTCTACGTCACCGAAGTCGACGCCACGGTGGACGGCGACGTGACCTTCCCCGCGTTCGACGAGGCCGCCTGGACCGAGGTCCGCCGCGAAACGCACCAGGCCGGCGATGGCGATGACCATGCTTTCATCTTCCGTGTGCTCGAGCGCCGCTAAACTCCGCTCCGCGCGCCCCAGGGCGAGGCGAATCTTTTGACGATCGCGCCGGCTCGGGGCAGAGACGGCGCGGGGCAAAGGGCGGACTGATGATCGACATGGATGCAGCCGGCGGGGCGGTTACCGGCGGACTGGTGGGCAGCGCCCTGGAAAAGCCGCAGGGCAAGGCGGGCGAGGCTCATTCCGGCGCCTGCACCGATTGCGGCCAAACCGTCAGCGGCAACTTCTGCGCCCATTGCGGCCAGCCGACCCACGTTCACCGCTCGCTGCTGCATCTGGGCGAGGAACTGCTGCACGGGGTGATGCACTTCGACGGGCGCATCTGGCGCACCGTGCCCCTGCTGGTGAGCAATCCCGGCCGCCTGACGCGCGAATGGGTCGAAGGCAAGCGCTCGCGGTATGTTTCGCCGCTGGGCCTGTTCCTGTTCACGATCTTTCTGATGTTCTTCATCCTGAGCTTTGGCGGCGACAAAGCCTTCAAGATGGCCGCCACCCACGACAGCGAGACGGCGGCGCGCCAATCGGTCGCCGCCGCTCACGAAGCGATCGCCCGAGCCAAGGGTGAGTTCGCCGAGGCTCAGAAGGATGTCGCGACCGCCAGCCCATCAGAAGCCGCGAACGCAAAAGCGCTGCTGGCCAAGGCCACAGAGGATCTCGACGAGGCGGCCGATGGTCTGGCCGAGGCCAGCAACAGGGTGACACAGCTGCAAATGGAGGCGAAGGCGGCCCCCCGCCCGGATGGTCTGGCGCCTGGCAGTTGGCAAGCCACGATGCGCGACGCCGTGACGAAAGAGGACGTCAAGATTCAGGTCATCGGCGGCAAAGAGACAAACAAGAAGATCCTCAAGAAGCTGGCGAACCCCGACCTCGCCCTCTACAAAATTCAACAGACTCTCTACAAATTTTCGTTTCTATTAGTTCCACTCTCCATACCGTTCATGGCGATACTGTTTCTATGGAAGCGTGGATTTACGCTCTATGATCATGGCGTCTTTGTACTGTACTCGCTAACCTTCATGGCGATGTTGAGCATGGTGCTGAGCCTGATTGGCCAAGTGCCCTGGCTCAGCGGCTTCGTGCTCCCGATCGCCTTGATGGCGCCGCCCGCTCACATGTTTGCTCAACTGAAAGGCGCCTACGGCCTGTCGACTTTCTCGGCGATGTGGCGAACCGTTCTGCTGCTGATTTTCTGCGCCATCGCTATGGTGCTGTTCCTCGCGGCGATCATCCTTTTGGGCCTGGGCGGCTAGAGCATTTTCCGACGAAGTGGACGCCGGTTCGTCGTCAGAAAATGCGTTAAAACAAAAGACTAGAGCATTTCACCGATCCAGTCGGATCGGAAAATGCTCTAGATCGGGCCCGGCGGGTTGCGACACCAGGCCGCGATCGCGCCTTAACCAAAAAATCCGGGGTGCTGCGTAAGGTCGGCCTGCGGTCAGAGAACAGTAGCGTGCCCAAAAGCATCTATCTCCACACGGCGCCGGCCAACTGGCGAAAGCTGACGGGCCTCTCGCTCGCCTACACCGCCTGCATGGCATACAGCCTGCTGCTGGCCGAGGCGGCGAGCGGCCTGCCCACCATCTGGACGGCCAACGCGGTCGTGGTCGCGGGGCTTCTGGCCCTGCCACGCTCGGATCGCTGGGCGCTGCTGGGCTTGACCTTGCTGTTGCATGTGCTGATCCAGCTGCCCTTCAGCATGCCCCTGCCTCACCTGCTTCTGGTCTCTTGCCTCGACACGCTCCAGGTCGCCGCCATCGCTACGGTCTTGCGTATGCTGCGGCTTCCCGGCCGCGTGCGCGACATGCGCAGCCTGACGCTGCTGGTGTCGATCTCGGCGCTCCTGACTGCGGCATCCTCGGTTTGCATCAGCGGCCTGCTCGCCGTGCTGCGAGGGCAGGCCTTCTGGACGGGCTGGAACGACTGGACGATGCCCAATGTTCTGGGGATGGCTCTGGCCCTGCCCACCGTGCTGATCCTGCTCGACACCCGCCTGATGCGGGGTTTCCGGCTACGCCCGCTTGAGGCTTCGGCCATGGCCCTGATCGCAGCGCTGACCGCCGCTGCCGTATTTTCCACCCAACCGCTCCTGCAGTCCCTGCTGTTCGCGCCTGCGTTGCTGGCGGTGTTCCTGGGCGGACCGCGCGCTGTGGCCCTGGTCGTTACGGCGTCCCTGGCGGCCACGATCCCTGCGGTGATCCGCAAGACCGGCATCGACCCCGACAGCGCCCTGCCGCCCCTGCGCCAGGCGTTGATGTTCCATATCGTCCTGTATGGAGTCTGCATGGTCGCGGCCCTGGCGCTCAGCCGCCAGGCTCGATTGCAGACCCTGCTGCTGCGCGGCCAGGCCGTCGCGCGGGCTGCGCAGGCGCGGGCCATCGCCGCCAACGCCGCCAAGTCCGACTTCCTGGCGACGATCAGCCATGAGATCCGCACCCCGCTCAACAGCGTGCTGGGCTTTGCCGGCCTGGTCGCCGACGATCCCGGCCTTTCGGCCGAGAGCCGGCGGCGGCTGGACCTGGTTGGCCGCGCCGGGCGATCGCTGGCCGGGATCGTCAATGACCTGCTGGACTTCGCCAAGGTCGAGGCGGGCCGAATGGATCTGAACCTGGCGCCCGCCTCTCCCGCGCGACTGTTGGGCGACGCCGTGGCGATCGTTGCGCCTGCGGCAGAGGCCAAGGGCCTTCGGCTCACGATGAGCCTCCACGGCGACGAAACGGGGAAGCCCGCGGTCTTCGCCCTCGATGAAGTGCGCCTGGGCCAAGTGCTGCTGAACCTTCTGGCCAACGCCGTGAAGTTCACGGCCGCCGGCGAAGTGTCGGCGCGCATGGACCTGGACCCGTCAGCCGGAGCGATACGCTTCGAGATCGCCGACACCGGCATCGGCATCGCATCCGAGGTGCAGCCTCGCCTGTTCCAGCGCTTCAGCCAGGCCGATACCTCGATCAGCCGCAGCTATGGCGGCGCGGGTCTGGGCCTGGCGATCAGCAAGGCCCTGATCAACCAGATGGGCGGCCAGATCGGGGTTCAGAGTGTCCCCGACCAGGGCTCGCGGTTCTGGATCACCCTGCCGGCGACGCCGGTCGACGCGACCGAAACGGTCGGCGCCGGTAGTCTGGAGATGGTCATCCCTGGGGCGTCTCGCGTGCTGCTGGTTGACGATCATCCGATGAACCGGGAACTGGGCCACGCGCTGCTGACCCTGGCCGGTTGCGTCGTCACCACCGCCGAGAATGGCGCCCAGGCCGTGGCCTCTGCGCGCGACGGCGGCTTCGACCTGATCCTGATGGATGTCCACATGCCCATCATGGATGGTCTGGCCGCCACTCGCGCCATCCGGGCCCTGCCCGGCGCTGTGGCCAGTACCCCGATCATCGCCCTGAGCGCCGACGTCATGCCCGAGCAGATCGCGCGCTGCCGACTGGCGGGCATGAACGACCACGTCGCCAAGCCCATCCACCGGGAAAGCCTGATCGCGGCCGTGATGCGCGCCCTTGTCCCCGAAGTGGCCGCGCCAAGCGCTGCCCTTGGGTCATCCTAGCCCCGCGTCGAAACAGCCGGCTATAGTCCCCCCATCCGCCCGTCAGAGGCGCACAGGGAGAGACGTGATGGACATCGAACTCGTGGCCGAAGGCCTGCTGTTTCCGGAGGGCCCCATCGCCATGGCCGGCGGCTCGGTGATCCTCACCGAGATCCAGGGCCAGCGGCTCAGCCGCATCACCCCGGACGGCAAGCGCGAGACGGTGGCGCAGACCGGCGGCGGGCCCAACGGCGCGGCCATCGGTCCCGACGGCGCGATCTATGTCACCAACAATGGCGGCAGTTTCCAGTTCATCGACATGGGCGGCCTGAACGTGCCCGGCCCTACCCCGCCCAGCCACACGGGCGGCTCGATCCAGCGGGTTGACCTGGCGACCGGCGCAATCACGACGCTCTACACCGAATGCGACGGCAAGGCCCTGGTGGGCCCCAACGACCTGGTGTTCGACAAACAGGGCGGGTTCTGGTTCACCGACCACGGCTGCAGCACGCCCGAGGGCCGCAAGTTCGGCGCGCTCTACTACGCCCTGACCGATGGCTCGAAGATCACGCGGCAGCGCGACCACTTCGTCTCGCCCAACGGCGTGGGCCTCTCGCCCGACGAGAAGACCGTCTACATGGCCGACACCTCGCTGGGCCGGCTGTGGTCCTTCGACATCGCCGAGCCCGGCGTGCTGCCCCCCGCAGCCGGCTTCGCGCCAGGCAATGTGGTCTGCAACCTGCCGGGCTATCAGCTGCTCGACAGCCTGGCGGTCGAGGCCGGCGGCAAGGTCTGCGTGGCGACCATCATCAATGGCGGGATCACCGCCTTTGATACCGACGGGTCGACCGAGCACTTTGCCTTCCCGGACGTGATCGTCACCAACATCTGCTTTGGCGGGGCCGACATGCGCGATGCGTGGATCACGGCCTCGGGGACCGGCAAGCTCTACAAGACGCGGTGGCCGAGGCCTGGGCTGAAGCTGAACTTCAACGGGTAGGGAAAAGTCCTCCCCCTGAAGGGGGAGGGCACTCGCATATGACCAAAAACGGCTGTCATCCCGGACGAGCGCGCAGCGCGAAGATCCGGGATCGACGCCTGAGCGCCGCGTTCCAAGTCGGTCCCGGATCTGCGCCCGGCTTTGCCAGGCTTGTCCGGGGTGACAAATTCTTTGGCGTCTGAGCCACAGGCGATAGCCCTCCCCCTTCAGGGGGAGGGCCGAAAGCCTAGTAAAGAACGCCTAGGGCTTCGCGTTCGAAGTTCTTCAGTTCGTCATTGCGGCCATCGCGGATCTTCACGACCCACTCCGGATCCTGCAGCAGGGCGCGCCCCACGCCGACCAGGTCGAACTCGCCGCGATCCAGGCGCTCCAGCAGTCCGTCGATCGAGGCCGGCTGGCTGCCTTCGCCGCCGAAGGCCGCGATGAATTCGCCCGACAGGCCCACCGAGCCGACGGTGATGGTCGGGGCGCCGGTCAGCTTCTTGGCCCAGCCGGCGAAGTTCAGGTCGCTGCCTTCGAATTCCGGCTCCCAGAAGCGGCGCTGGCTGCAGTGGAAGATGTCTGCGCCGGCGTCAGCCAGGGGCGAAAGCCAGGCCTCCAGCTCCTGCGGGGTCGGGGCGTTCTTGACCGCGTAATCCTGCTGCTTCCACTGCGAAATGCGGATGATCACCGGATAGTCGGGACCCACCGCGGCCCGAACGGCCTTCAGGATCTCGGCGGCGAACTTGCTGCGAGCGGCGATGGTCGGACCGCCGAAGGCGTCGTCGCGGACATTGGTGCCATCCCAGAAGAACTGGTCAATCAGATAGCCATGCGCGCCGTGCAGTTCGATGGCGTCAAAGCCCAGCAGCTTGGCGTTGCGGGCGGCGTCGGCGAAGGCGGCGATGGTGTCGGCAACTTCTTCTTCCGTCATCGGCTCGGTGAAGGGGTTGCCGCCGGCCTTGGACAGGCCCGAGGGGCTATCGATCTTGCCCAGGACATCCTTACCCTTGGCTGCGCCGACGTGCCAAAGCTGGGGCGCGATCAGGCCGCCGGCGGCGTGAACCTCGTCGACCACCTTTTTCCACGCCGCCAGTTCCTTTTCGCCGTGAAAGCGCGGGACATTGGCGTCGTTCAGCGAGGCGTCGCGGGCCACGCCCGTGCCTTCGGTGATGATCAGGCCGACCTGGTTCTCGGCGCGCCGACGGTAATAGGCGGCCACGTCGTCGGTGGGCACGCCGCCTGGCGAGAACGACCGGGTCATCGGCGCCATCACCACCCGGTTGGGCATTTTCAGCGCCTTGAATTCGAACGGCTTGAAGAGAGAGTCGAGGGCCATGGGGCGCTCCGAAGGAGGGTCGGTGTTGGGAGAGGTTATGGAGCGGGTTGCGATTGTGGACTATGCAGAAAAACTGCAACCGAACCTGTATCTGGCTGAGGCGCCAGGCGTCCCTCGAAGCCCGCTTGGCGAGCTCCGAAGGACGGCGGCCTTCAGAGGCCCAGCACCATCTTGGCCATGATGTTGCGCTGGATCTCGTTGGATCCGGCATAGATCGAAGCCTTGCGGTAGCTGAAATAGGTGGGCGCGGCGGGCGCGGCATAGTCGGGGCCGGCCCGGCCTTCATTGGTCGGCGCCCAGGTGTCGCGGACGAACGGCGCGGCATAGGTTCCGACCGCCTCCAGGGTCAGTTCGGTGATGGCCTGCTGGGCCTCCGAGCCCACACATTTCAGCATCGACGAGACCGGTCCCACCGCCTTGCCAGCGCTGCGACCCGAGAAGATCCGCAGTTCTGCGGCGTTCAGCGCCTCGACCGAAATCTCCAGATTGGCGATCTTGGAACGGAAGTCTGGATCGTCGATCAGGCGGCCGCCATCGTCGGCCAGCTCCAGGGTTGCGATCTTGCGCACCTTGCGGATCATGTTCATCAGGCCCGGCGCATAGGCGTTGCCGCGCTCGAACTCGAGCAGGTACTTGGCGTAGGTCCAGCCCTTGTTCTCCTCGCCGATACGATTGGCGATCGGCACGCGGACATTGTCGAAGAAGACCTGATTGATCTCCTGCTCGCCCTCGGCGGGGCCATCGAGGGTCGGCAGCGGCTTGATCTGGATGCCGGGGCTGTCCATGCGGAGCAGCAGGAAGCTGATGCCGTTCTGGGGCTTGCCCTCGGTCGAGGTGCGCACCAGGCAGAACATCCAGTCGGCCCACTGGGCCTGGGTGGTCCAGATCTTCGAGCCGTTCAGCACATAGTCGTCACCGTCGCGCTCGGCCTTCATCTGCAATGAGGCCAGGTCAGAGCCTGAACCCGGCTCCGAATAGCCCTGGCACCACCAGATGTCGGACGACAGGATCGGCGGCAGGTGCTGCCTTTTCTGCTCTTCGGTGCCGAACGCCAGGACCACCGGCGCGCACATCTTCAGGCCCATGGGCGAGGGGTTTGGCGTGCCCGCCAGGCTCAGTTCCATGTTGAAGATGTAGCGCTGCGACGCGGTGAAGTCGCAACCACCCCACTCGACCGGCCAGTCCGGCGCGGCCCAGCCACGCTCGGCCAGCTTCTTTTGCCATTTCACCTGGCCGGCCTTGTCCAGATAGCCGTTCTTGGACTGGCTCATCTGGCGGCGCAGATCGTCGTCATAAGCGCCGGCGATCCAGTCGCGGACCTCCTGCTGGAAGGCCAGGTCTTCAGGCGAAAAAGCGAGATCCATGACTGCTACTCCACCGCGTCCAGATATTCGATCTCGGGACGACCGGCCATGAACGGCCCCATCGCCGCGCCGCCGGCCTTGAAATAGTCGGTGCCGCCGTGCGCCTTCAGGTCATCCATCGAGGCGTACAGCTCCAGGACCTTGTAGGTTCCGGCCTCGGTCTTGCTCTTGGTCAGCTGATAGAGAAGGCAGCCGGGCTCGTTGGCCTTCACCTTGGCCGCCAGATCCAGGAATACCGCTTCGAATTCTGAGGTCTTTTCGACCTGGACCTTCAAGGTCGCCACTACACCGATCATGCTCGCCTCCCAACGCTTGTTTGAAAGCAGCATCGGCCACACCGACGCTCGCCGCAAGGGCGACGTTGGGGAAGGCGGGAATTCAGCTGTTGGAGATTAGGGCCGCTCGTTCCAGCCGTAGGCGACCCAGGAATGGCCGCCGACATTGCGGGCTTCGATCAGGGTCGGATCGCTGCTGGTCTTGGCCTGGACGGTGCGCCGGGCCCGCAGGGCCAGAGCCACCAGACCAAAGAGCGCGCTGCCCATGAACCCGATGACCACCACCGTGGCGGCGAAGACGACGGCCAGCACCGAGCCGATGACGACAGCAGCGGAGGTCGCCAGCGCACCGGCCAGCCATGCAAGGCTGCGCAGAGCAGAACCGCCGGTCATCGTGGTCGAACCCGTCATTGATCGTCCCTTCTCAGCGTGAACGCCGCAACTCAGCACTTATGGTCAACAAGGTTGGTGCACGGACACTGAAGGTCAACTCAACACCCGCGTGATCGATCTGAAAAGCCCATTTCGCCCGAGACATAGTGTCTCGCGCCGCGACTCGCACGGCGCGGGTCAACCGACAGTCGCCAGACCCAGCTCGCGACGCTCGCGCATCACGGTGCTGAAGGCCTCGTTGATCGCCGCCGACTTGGCCTCGGCCACCTCGATGAAATCGCTGGGCAGCCCCCGGGCGCGGGCGCGATCGGGGTGCGCGGCGGACAGGGCTGCCTTCCAGGCCGAGCGCACTGCAGCGTCGTCGGCGTCGTGCGCCACGTCCAGGATCATGTACGGATCATCGGCGCCCGATCCCAGATGCACGGCGCGCAGCCGGCGAAAGGCCAGCGGCGAAAGGCCAAAAAGATCGGCCACCCGCTCCAGATAATCCAGCTCGACCTGGGTCACCATGCCGTCAGCCTTGGCGATGTGGAACAGGCCGTCGACCACATCCTCGAGGATCTGCGGGCAGGTGCGATAGCGTTTCGCCAGGCGCTTGGCGTAGCTTTCAAAGCCATGGGTGGTCTGACGGGCCAGGTCATACAGGCGGTGAATGTTGTCTTCCGAGGCCGGATCGGGCTGGAAAACCTCGCTGAAGGCGGCGAACTCGTGCCCGTCGGCCCGGCCGTCGGCCTTGGCCAGCTTGGCGCCCAGAGCCGTGACCGCCGTCGAGAACGCCGGATCCTCGCCTGGCAAACCCGCCGGACAGTCCGGGCAGTCGGCCAGGTCAAGCCGGCGCGCGGCTATGGTTGCGATGTTGCGCCAGAAAGTCATGGAAGCGGTGAAAGCCCAAAAGGGTGGCGGGGTGATGGCGAGGACGTGACGACAGGAAAGGTACGCGCGACAACGCGATACGGATCACGCTCTCTATCGGCCTTCTAACATATTCCGCCGCCTGCCCCACCCCAGGGCCGGTGGGATGAACCCGAATTCATGCTGGAGCCTTTCGCCTCCTCGCCCGTTATGGCCCAGCTTGGGAACGTGCTGACGCCAAAGGCGCCTTGCTGTGGTCCCATTCCGCTCCGAAATGCTCTAGTCAAAGCGTCACAGACCTCAAAAGGACTTCCGCCCGCATGGCGACCGCCCTCTTTCTCGCCCTGGCCATGATGGGTCAGGCGCCCGTCGCTCCCGCCGCCACGCCGCCCAGCGACGACTATGGCTATGTCGCGTGGTGCTATGGCGCTCTGGGCGGCTATGTCGATCTCTATGACCAGGTGATGCCGGAAGTCACCCGCATCGAGAAGGCCTTTCCCGGGCCCGACGGGGTCGCGGCCTCGCTGAAGACCTATCCCGAGATGCGCGCCCAGGCCCGCGCCGACATGAAGGTGTTCACCGCGGCGATCACGGCGGCCGAAAAGGCCAGCCCG
This sequence comes from Caulobacter sp. ErkDOM-E, assembly GCF_048541895.1. Classification (GTDB taxonomy): domain Bacteria; phylum Pseudomonadota; class Alphaproteobacteria; order Caulobacterales; family Caulobacteraceae; genus Caulobacter. Next base: position 2,940,449 of record NZ_CP183331.1, read on the forward strand.
CGTCCAATCTCGGAATATGGCGGCGCGGCGGTCAAGAAGGGCCGCTCGGTCTGGAGCGGCGCGGATTCGGCCAACAAGGCGCGCCTGGCCCAGGTGTGGATGAGCTGGTCGCCGCCCGGCGACTGCGAAACCCGCGCCAAGACGCTGGAAAAGAAGTCCAATATCCTGGGCAAGGCCCTGATCTACAACGCCGCCAAGCCGATCGAACAGGCCCCTGCATCGGCCGTCGAGGCCCTGCCGGAACCGGCTCCCGCGCCCGAGATGGCGCCTGCCGTTGAACAGGCCGCGCCGTCTGAACCAGTGGTGACCGAGGCGCCCAAGCCCGCGCCCGTGGCCAAGCCCGTGGCCAAGCCGCCAGCAACCAAGGTCGCGACGAAGCCGGTCGCCGCCAAGCCGGTTGTGACCAAGCCCACAGCGTCGGCCAAGGCGGAGTTCATCATCGACTTCGCCGACCCCAAGCCCTGCCCCGGCCGCCTGGAGCCCGCCAAGCGCGACGGCAAGGACGTGCTGGTCTGCAAGCCGGACTGACGCCCTCCCCCTGAAGGGCGGATTATTGCATCTGATCAAAAGCGGTTGTCATCCCGGACGAGCGCGAAGCGTGAAGATCCGGGACCGACGCCTGAACGCAGGCGCTTCCGGCGGTCCCGGATCTGCGCCCGGCTTTCGCCGGACTTGTCCGGGATGACAACGTTTTTGATCTTATGTGGCGCCGGTACGCCCTACGGCTTGACCGGCAGCGCCCCGCTTGCCGCCAGGGCCTTGAACCACCCATACGACGCCTTGGGCGTGCGCACGCCGGTGGCCCGGTCGTGCGCCACCAGGCCGAACTTGGACGTGTAGCCCAGGTCCCACTCGAAATTGTCGAGCAGGGTCCAGCAGAAATAGCCCCCGATGGGCGAGCCCGCCTCGCGCGCGGCCAGCACCGCTTCCAGATGGCGGCGCAGATAGTTGATCCGGAACGTATCGTCGATCACCGCCGGTCCGCGACTGAACGGGTCGGAACAGCCGTTCTCGGTGATCAGCACCGGCGGATTGCCATAGTCGCGGCGCACTGTCTCCAGCACCTGGAACAGACCCGACGGGTCGATGTGGCGGCCAAAGGCGTCCAGCTCCGCGCCCTTGGGCGGATTGGCGGGCGCGATCTTGCTGGGCGAGGACAGGTCCAGCCGCACATAGGCGGGCGCGTAATAGTTCACCCCCAGGAAGTCGACCTTCTGGCGGATCGCGGCCATGTCGCCGTCGCGCAACACCCCGGCCTTCAGCAGGTCTTGCACTTCCTTGGGATAGGTTCCCTTGAACAGGGGATCCAGCCAGGCGCGGTTCCACAGGGCGTCCAGGCCGTCCGAGGCCAGACGGTTCCAGAACGCCAGCTCGCCGCCGGCCGGCCGGCACGGCTGCAGCGCCATGGTGGTGCCCACCGACAGGTCGCTCCGCCCGGCCCGCAAGGCCTGCATCGCCAGCCCCTGAGCCAGGTTCATGTGGTGGACCGTCGGCCCCAGCAGATCCATGTCCTTCAGTCCCGGCGCGTGCTCGCCCAGCACATGGCCGAACACCGCGTGAACCGCCGCCTCGTTGAGGGCGATATAGTGCTTGAGCCGGTCGCCCAGCCGGTCGACCACCGCATGGGCGTAGTCGGCGAAGCGCAGGGCCGTGTCGCGGTTCTTCCAGCCGCCCTTGTCCTGCAGGGCTTGGGGCAGGTCCCAGTGGAACAGCGTGGCATAGGGCGTGATCCCCTTGGCCAGCATCGCGTCGACCATCTTTGAATAGTGGTCCAGCCCCGCCGGATTGATCGCCCCTTCCCCCGTCGGCAACACTCGCGTCCAGGAGATCGAGAAGCGATAGGCGTCCAGCCCCGCCCCGGCGATCAGGTCCACGTCGTCGGCGTAGCGGCGATAGCTGTCAGTGGCGACGGTGGCGTCGGAGCCGTCGACGACGATGCCCGGCTTCTTCTCGAACACGTCCCAGACGCTGGGGCCCCGCCCATCGACGTTCTGGGCGCCCTCGGTCTGAAAGGCCGCCGAGGCCACGCCCCAGAGGAAGTCCTGCGGGAATTGCCGGGATTTGGGATCAAGCTCGGTGTCCGGCCCGCGCGCGCATCCCGACAGGCCTAGCGCCGCCCCGCCGACGACCCCGCCCCCCAGAAGCATGGCCCCCAGGCCTCGCCGACTCACGCCTTGATGATCCACGCCGCATCCTTCCCAAGCTCAGAGGTCAGCGCCCCTGTTGAGACGGAGGATGCCGTGCAAGAACGCCGGTTGACCAGCCTTCCTTTGCGAAGGCGTCTAGAGCAAAAGTCGCCATGATTGAATCATGTCGTTTGCTCTAGATTCTTGTTTTGAAGCGTTATTTCGGCGGCGAACCGGTATCCACTTCGCCGAATAACGCTCTAGCGACGCTGGCGGGCCGAGACCTTGGCGGCGTTCGCCAGCGCCTGGCGGGCGTCTCGGGCGGCGGCGATGTCTTCGGCGGGCATGGGCCGGGCCAGCAGGAAGCCCTGGAACTCGACGCAGCCCAGCTTCACCAGGGTGTCGAACTGGGCTTGGGTCTCGACGCCCTCGGCCGTCGTCTTCAGGCCCAGCGACTTGGCCAGGCTGATGATGGCGCCGGCCACCGACGTGACCTCGCCGTCGGGCGACAGGGTGGACACGAAGGAGCGGTCGATCTTCAGCTTGTCGATCGGATGGCGGCGCAGATAGGCCAGGCTGGCATAGCCGGTGCCGAAGTCGTCCAGCGCCAGACGGAAGCCCAGGCGCTTGATGCGACGCAGGGCGTCGTGAACGCCGTCGCTGTCTTTCAGCAAGGCCGTCTCGGTGATCTCCAGCACGAAGTCGGCGGCCTTGGCCCCCGTCTCGGCCAGGATCTGCTCGATCTCGTCGACGAAGCCCGGCGCGGACAGCTGCAGGGCCGAGACGTTGACCGAGACCTCCAGCCCCGACCAGCGCAGGCTGTCATAGCAGGCACGGCGGAACACCGACCGGCCGATGGCGGAGATCAGGCCGGTGGACTCGGCCAGCGGAATGAAGATGGCGGGCGAGATGTCGCCGCGCTCGGGATCGCGCCAGCGCGCCAGGGCCTCGACGCCCTGGATGACGCCACGCGCGTCGGTCAGGGGCTGATAGGCGACGGTCAGGCGCTCCTGGTCAATGGCGGCGCGCAGGTCACGCTCCAGGCCCTTGCGCAGGCGCAGGGCGGCGTCCATCTCCGGCTCGAAGAAGCAGTAGCGGCCGCGACCCGATTCCTTGGCGCGGTACAGGGCGACATCGGCCTGTCGCAGCATCTCGGCCTGGCCCTCGTCGGCGTCGGACACCACCGCCACGCCCACCGAGCAGGACAGTTCGGCGCGGCCGATGCTGAGGTCCAGATCGCCCGACAGACCCTCGACCACGCGCTGGGCCAGGGTGGCGCAGCCGGCGGGGGTGGTGTCGGGCTGGATGATCGCAAATTCGTCGCCGCCCAGGCGGCAGATGGTGTCGGTCTCGCGACAGATGGCCTGCAGGCGGCGGGCGACTTCGCGGATCACCTGGTCGCCGGCGTCATGGCCGTAGCTGTCATTGACCTCCTTGAAGCGGTCCAGGTCGATGCACAGCACCCCCAGATAGCCCGACTTGCGCCGCAGCAGGGCGTGGGCGTGGATCAGGCGGTCGGTAAACAGGGTGCGGTTGGCCAGGCCCGTCAGGGGATCGTGCAGGGCCAGATGCTTGGCCTCGGCCTCGCTGAGCAGCAGCTTCTTGGCGGCGCGGCGGGTGACGCGGAACAGCATCAGAGCGCCGATGCCGGCGGCCAGGGCGGCCAGGGCCAGGATGGGCGTGGCCTGCTGCAGCAGCTCGGCGCCCGGCTTGCGGGGGTCCCAGCGCAGCACGATGCCGCGGCCGTCCGGCGCCCGGCCCAGCAGGGTCTGGGCGTTCTCGCCCTTGATCTGGCTGGCCGGCACGATCTCGATACGGGCGTTCTTGAGCAGGAAGCGCTCGGAGAAGGCGTTCACCACGCTGCTGGCGACCGGCATGCCCGAGACCACCAGCGGCGCCCGGGCGCCGCGCGTCCTAGCCTTCAAATCCGGACGCACCAGGGACACGGTGATCATCACCGCCTCGTTGCCCACCAGCTCGACGCGGCTGAAATGGACCGCGCGCATCTTGGCGACCTTGGCGGGGTCGGTTTCGATCGCGCGAACCTGGCTGATCAGCTTCTGGGTCTGGGCGGCGTAAAGGCCGAAGGATTCCGGCGCGACATCCGTGCCGTTGATGTGGCCGTAGATCGGCCTGTTGTCGGCGTCGAGCACGAAGACGACGCTGTAGCCCAGGGCGCCGCCGATCGAGGAGCCGATGTTCTGGTTGGCCCAGGCCAGGTCGAAGTCATTGTCCAGCTTGTGGATCGCCTCGTCCCAGATGACATAGGGATTGAGGCTGGTTTGAACTTCCTTGCCGCGCTGACGCAGGCCATTGCTGACCAGGGTCTGTTCGTACTGGCGCTCGCGCAGATCGGCCTGGCGGGTGGCGGTGAACAACAGACCGGCCGCAACCAGGACCATGGCGGCCGCCATGCCCATGATCAGGCCGAAGATCTTCAGCTCGATATTGTTGCGATTCATACGCGGGTCCCGGCAGGCGGACGCATCAGTCCACGCCACGCGTTGCTGAATCCCTTACTGGAGCGATTTTTTGGATGTTTTGTCGCACATCGTTATGCGGGATGGGTCGAATGTCCGATTTGGGGTCGGACGAGTGACGTTTTTGCCCCGGACGGTGGGCGAGACCGGCTTCACGCTAGCGTCCCCCCACCTGGCAGGCCGCCTTCACCCGGCGCCAGTCGTTCTGGGAAAGCGCCGGCGTTCCGGGCAAGGCCGCCGCCGCCGCCCGGCTGGCGCGCCCAGCCGTGTCGGGATGGGTCGCAAACCATTCGGCGGCGCGACGCAATCGGGGATCATCCTGGCGATTGGCCATCCGCCCGAAGAAGTCCGCCATGCCCCGGGTCGAGATATTCCGAGCCCGCAACAGCTCGATGGCCCGCGCATCGGCTTCGGTCTCGAGATCGCGGCTGAACCTCTGGTCGGCGAAGCCGCCGGCCAGAAGCACAGTCTGCTGACCGGCGCCCGTACCGCCGCCGACGACGGCGTCCAGCAACAGCCCCGCCCCCATGGAGCGCCAGGCCGCCTGCATGGCGTGACGACGCTCGACGTGGGCGATCTCGTGGGCGATCACCGCCGCCAACTCGTCGGGCGTGCGGGCCTGGGCGATCAGGTCGTCGGTGACCAGGATCGCTCCGCCCGGCAGGGCGAAGGCGTTGACGAACGGCGCCCTCACCGCCTGCACCCTGATGTCGAACGCCGAATCCGAGCCCTCCGCCAGGCGATCGCCCAGGTCTGACAGGATCGCCGCCCCGCGCCGGTCGCCCTTGCAGGGCTGGAACGCGACCTTGAGCTGGACTTCCATGTTCGAGCCAAACCGGGCCTCTAGCTTGGGCGGGGTCCCGCGGGCCAGAGGACCGGCGGCCAAGGGCACGCCGACGAAGACGATCGCCGCGAAGGTCGCGCCCGCCCCGACCAGTCCGGCGATCAGCGTCCGCTCGGCGCCGCGCTCGCGCCGCGCGATCGCGGTTTCCGAGCGCCTGGACAAGGTCCGCCAAGCCTCGCTCTCGACGATCAGCCGCGCGTCGCCATCACCCCGGGTCAGGCGATAGCGGCCGGCGGAATGAGCCGTTTCCCGCACCTCGTCCAGCGGCCAGTCGATCCCGACGCCGGGATCGTCCAGCGCCCGGGCGGTGACCCGGCCGGCCTCCAGGCTGACCTCTACCCGCCAGGGACGGGACGTCTGGCCGTCGTAAAGCAGACCCTCCACGTCAGAACGGAGAGACATCGAAGGCATCGGCAAGGCCTTCGCCCGTCTTCGGTCCCCGCTCGGCCTGCATTGCGTCGGCCAGGGGCGCCTCGCCGGTGCTGGACAGCCGGGAGATCATGAACTTGGTCGTCCGCGCCACCACAACCGGCGTTAGGAAACCCAGGGTGAAGATCGTCAGCAGCAGGTTGGTCAGCGTCAGGCCGATCAGCGCGCCCGCCTTCACGTTCAAGGCAAAACGCGCCTCCCCCAGCCGGATCGAGCGCGCGATGGTCCGCATCAGGACCGCGTGATAGGCCGCCGAGGCCACCATGACGAACAGCGCATAGATAAACGCATAGCCATAGATCAGCAGGAACCGCGCCACGCCCGGCTCGGTCCCGGCCTGCATCGACGCGATCATGGGCGGCACGATGGCGGCGATGAGCACACCATAGCCGATGATCCCCGCCACCCAGGCGAGCGCGAACGGCCCATAGAGCCCTTCCGCGTGCGATCGCTCCCAGCGGAGTTTCTGGTCTCCGTACGACATGCCGCCCCACAGCTTCTCGGCGATGCGCATCGACATGGCCGGCGCGTACCAGCCCAGGGTGATCATGACGAGCAGGGTATAGCCCAGATAGGACCAGCCAAACTTGTTGGCCGAGCCCCGGAGCTGGAACCGCACGCCGCGCCACACCGTGCGGCTGGCCATGTAGCGATAGGTCATGAAGATCGCCGCGCCGATCAGCACGATGATCGCGATGTACAGCGGCAGCATCAGCAGGGTGAACATCGGGCTGACGAACTGGATCGCCAGGATCAGCGCCAGATAGGGGACGCCCAGAGCCAGCAGCGCGATCAGGAAGCCCAGGAACAGCTCCCTGCCCTTGCCGGTGTATTCGAAGGGCTCGTTGTTCAGGGTGATGTGCGACCAGACCCGGCGGCGCACCTCGGTCTTTCCCCAGAACCGGTAGAGCGTCAGGGTGATGATATTGAGCAGGCCGTTTTTCAGGCTGAGGCCGATGAACGACCCCGGCTTGATCGTGTGGCCAAACGCCAGAGTCTCGCCCTTCACGGGCGATTGAGCGCCATCCATGAAATCCCCCTAAGCCCCCGCTCGCAACTGTTGCGAGCAAGCAACCCTTGCGGGATTTGCCAAGGCGGTCAACCATTGCGGCGAAGATCAGAGGCGGTACGCAAGGGCGGACATTGAAAGCCTGCATGTCAGAGCCCGCGCCAGGGTGATCGAAGGCTCGGGGTCCGTGGTTCGGTTCGAGTGCAACGGCGTCATCGCCCGCTTCCACCGACCCCATCCGGACAAGGAAGCCAAGCGGTATCAGGTCAGGGCCGCCCGCGCGTTCCTCGCGGCGATTGGAGTGAGGCCATGAACGTCCTGAAGCACAACGGCTACATGGCTCGCGTGGCGTTCGACGACGAGGACGAGATCTTCGTCGGCCGTCTCGCCGGGATCACCGACATCATCAGCTTCCACGCCGACACCGTCAGCGGCCTCAAAGCGGCCTTCCACGAAGCTGTTGCCGACTACATCGCCACCTGCGCCAAGGCCGGCAAGAAGCCCGAAAAGCCCTATTCCGGCCAGATCATGGTCCGCGTCGATCCCGTCGTTCACGCCCGCGCGGTGCTGGCGGCGGAACTGGCGGGCAAGAGCCTGGCGGGCTGGACGGAGGAGAAGCTGCGCGAGGCGGCGACGCGGGAGATCGAGGCGGCTTGAGGCGGCGGGGCGCCGACATGGCCTTGCCTGAGATTTATGGCGCTGGAAAAGAGCGTGTGCCCCTGTTTCAGGGACGGCCACATTCGGTCTGGGCATAATCGGAAAGGGTTCGCATCCCTCTTGACCCCAATTTTCGAAAATGACGTGGATGCAAACCCCTGTTGGCAGGCCGCTGATTCGCATCGCAGCTTCGGCAGAGCAATTTCCAATGAAATACTTTTTTAGAGCCAAGCCATGAGGAAATTTCATTGAGAGGTTTTGTGTATGTTCTGGTCAATAGCAGTCTTCCGGGCCTAGTAAAGGTTGGGAAAACTAGCCGATCAACATCCGAACGAGTGAAGGAACTCTCAAACGCAACGGGCGTCCCGACTCCATTTATAGTGGCTTTCGAGCGGGAATTTGAGGATTGCGACGCTGCCGAACGTTTTGTTCACAAGCAATTAGAGGCCGCCGGCCTCAGGCAAGCGGCAAATCGGGAGTTTTTCAGAGCACCCACATCACAAGTAGTGCGTGTTGTTATCGACGCTCCAGACAGTTTGGAATCGTACCGTTCAGCATATGATGTTGATGCGCCAGCCGAGAATATTTCATCTGACAACGATCTATTGAACGCATATGATATCGAATCCGAAATAATATCGGAGGCTTCTGATTATTTGCAAGGTCAGAATGGGCGCTTGAAAGACCCAGCAGAGGCGATCCGCCTTTTCAAAATTGCAGCAAAGCAGGGTAGTGGATTTGCACATTTTGCTCTTGGCGTTTTTGCTCAAGAAGGTCGATTTGCGCCTGAAAATGCCGATATCGCGAAAATTCACTACCTTTCCGCTATAAGATTGAACGATTTTAGATCTTACCCAAGACTAGGAAGAATCTATCAAACAAAATTGGATACGAAAAACGCCAACAAGTGTGCCGAAATTTTTGTGCAAAAGACAAATGAATACGATTTTAAATATGGAGATTACTCAATAGAAGAATACGATTTCGATTTGTACTATTTTATATTGACGACAACTCTTTCATACGGCGGAATAGGTCAATTTCACGCTTCCGTTCAGCAAGCACTCAAGGTTCGGGCGCATGAGATTTTGAAGCACATAGAGACGGAGCACCCACCAAAGCAAACTGGCAACCTACCGCCAGTGCTGACCCAGATGCGGAAAGACATCAATTCGGCCGCCAAGTGGTTAGAGGCGTCTGCGCGCGAGAACGAGCGAGCCTCTCAAGCTTTGGAGCGGGGCGGCATGCTGGAATGATCTGACGCGATCCTAAGTCACAAGGGAGAAAGAGGGACCGACCCTACTATCCGTTCGATGGAAATGCGTGTGCCACCTCAACCTAAGCCGCCGCCTCCCGCGCCCTCGCGCCGGGATCGTAGTTGAGGATCGGGGCCAGCCATTTCTCGGCCTTGGCCAGGTCCCAGCCCTTGCGGCGGGCATAGTCCTCGACCTGGTCCAGATCCACCTTGCCGACGCCGAAATAGTGCGACTTCGGGTGGCTGAAATAGAGGCCTGACACGGCAGCGCCGGGGCTCATGGCGTAGCTTTCGGTCAGGATCATGCCGGTCTGTTCGATCGCGTCCAACAGGGTGAACAGCGTGCCCTTTTCGGTGTGGTCGGGCTGGGCCGGATAGCCGGGAGCCGGGCGGATGCCGACATATTTCTCGGCGATCATCACCTCGGCGTCGGCGGACTCGTCGGGGGCGTAGCCCCACAGCTCGACGCGGGCCTTGTAGTGCAGCCACTCGGCGAAGGCTTCGGCCAGGCGGTCGGCCAGGGCCGAGGCCATGATGGCGCTGTAGTCGTCGCCGGCATCCTTGAAGCGCTTGACGATCTCGTCCTCGCCATGACCGGCGGTGACGGCGAAGGCGCCGATATAGTCAGGCCCCTGCCCGATCGGCGCGACGAAGTCGGCCAGGGCGGCATTGGTCTTTCCCGCGCCCTTGTCCATCTGCTGGCGCAGGGTGTGCAGGCGCGACAGCTCCACCGTGCGGGTGTCGTCCGTATAGAGCACGATGTCGTCGCCCTGGGCCTGGGCCGGCCAGAAGCCGATCACGCCCTTGGCCCCGAACCACTTTTCGGCGACCACCGTGTCGAGCATCTCGCGGGCTTCGGCATAGAGCTCGGTGGCGGCCTCGCCGACCACGTCGTCTTCCAGGATCTGCGGGAAGCGGCCGATCAGCTCCCAGCTGGCGAAGAACGGCGACCAGTCGATGAAGGGCACCAGCTCGGCCAGGGTCGGCTCGAAGGTGCGCGTGCCGATGAAGGACGGCTTGGGCGGCGTGTAGCCGTCCCAGTCGATGGCGAACTTCTTCTGGCGGGCCTCGGCAATGCCGGTGCGGGCCTTGGCGGTCAGACCCCGGGCATATTGCTCGCGGATGCGGATGTATTCGGCCCGCGTCTCGGCCTGCAGGCGGTCGCGCTCACTGGCCGACAGCAGGCCCGAGACCACGCCCACCGCCCGGCTGGCGTCCAGCACATAGGTGGTCGAGCCCTTGGAATAGGCCGGCTCGATCTTGACCGCCGTATGGGTGCGGCTGGTGGTGGCGCCGCCGATCAGCAGCGGGATGGTGAAGCCCTGGCGCTCCATCTCGGAGGCCACGAACACCATCTCGTCCAGCGACGGCGTGATCAGGCCCGACAGGCCGATCATGTCGACGTTATGCTTGCGGGCTTCATCCAGGATGCGGTCGGCGGGCACCATGACGCCGAGGTCGATGACCTCGTAATTGTTACACTGCAGGACCACGCCGACGATGTTCTTGCCGATGTCGTGGACGTCGCCCTTGACCGTGGCCATCAGGATGCGGCCGGCCTGCTCGCGCGGCTTGCCGGCCTTTTCAGCCTCCATGAACGGCTCCAGCCAGGCCACGGCCTGCTTCATGACGCGGGCCGACTTGACCACCTGCGGCAGGAACATCTTGCCCGAGCCGAACAGGTCGCCGACCACGTTCATGCCATCCATCAGATGGCCTTCGATGACGTGCAGCGGCCGCTCGACCGACAGGCGGGCCTCCTCGGTGTCGGCCTCGATGAATTCGGTGATGCCGTTGACCAGGGCGTGGGTGATGCGCTCGCCCACGCTGCCCTTGCGCCATTCCAGATTGGCGGTCTGGACCTGACTCTTGTCGCCCTTGTAGCGCGGGGCCAGATCGACCAGGCGTTCGGTGTTGGAGACATTGGTCCGCTGCGGGCGGTTGAGGATCACGTCCTCGACGGCCTCGCGCAGTTCGGGATCCAGCGCATCATAGACCGGCAGGTCGCCGGCATTGACGATGCCCATGTCCATGCCAGCCGCGATGGCGTGGTACAGGAACACCGAGTGGATCGCCCGGCGAACCGGCTCATTGCCGCGGAAGCTGAACGAGACGTTCGACACCCCGCCCGAGATCCGGGCATAGGGGCAGCGCTTCTTGATCTCGCGCGTGCCCTCGATGAAGTCGACGGCGTAGTTGTCGTGCTCCTCGATCCCCGTCGCCACGGCGAAGATGTTGGGGTCGAAGATGATGTCTTCCGGCGGGAAGCCCACCTTGTCGACCAGGATGCGATAGGCCTTTTCGCAGATCTCGATCTTGCGGGCGGCGGTGTCGGCCTGACCCACTTCATCGAACGCCATGACCACCACGGCTGCGCCATAGCGCAGGCACAGCCTGGCCTGCTCGATGAACTTGGCCTCGCCCTCCTTCATGGAGATCGAATTGACGATGGCCTTGCCCTGCACGCACTTCAGCCCGGCCTCGATCACCTCCCACTTGGAGCTGTCGATCATCACCGGCACCCGCGCGATGTCGGGCTCGGCCGCCATCAGGTTCAGGTAGGTGACCATGGCCAATTTGGAGTCGAGCAGGCCCTCGTCCATGTTGACGTCGATGACCTGAGCGCCGGCCTCGACCTGCTGGCGGGCCACCGACAGGGCGGCCGGATAGTCGCCCTCGATGACCAGTTTCTTGAACTTGGCCGAGCCGGTGACGTTGGTGCGCTCACCGATATTGACGAAAACGGGTCTCATGATTGGCCGTTCAACAGGGATTGCAGTCCGGCGATCTGAGTGAGCCACGCATCGTGGTCCTCGCCCTCCTGCCAGGTTTCGTCGAGTTCTGAGGCGGTGCCGACCACGCGGGCCAGGGCCCGGCGCGCCAGATTGGCGGCGCCTTCCGGCGGCTTGCCCATCGTGGCTTTCAGGTCGGCATGGCTGTCGGGCAGCACCGAGCCGGCCCCGACGCACGAGGCGACCACCGCCGCAGCGGCCACGGCCAGTTCGGCCTCGGCCTCTTCCAGATAGCCGCTGACACTGGCGGCGTGCTCCATCAGCGTCATGACCATGCGCCAGTCCGGCGCTTCAGCCAGGTCTTCAATGAAGTCAGCGGCTTCTTCGTTGTCGAAAGGTCCGGGAGCCCAGGCGGTCATCTTCAGCCCACCAGTTCGAAGGGTTCGAGGCCCGCCAGGCGCATGGCCTTGGGACGCTCGGGGATCTGACGTGGCGTGACGCCGGCGACGGCCTGCGCCACGTGGCGGATGTGGTCCGGCGTGGTGCCGCAGCAGCCGCCCAGGATGTTGACCAAGCCGTCCGACGCCCATTGGTGCAGGGCGTGGCCAGTCTGGTGCGGCTCCTCGTCATACTCGCCCATGGCGTTGGGCAGGCCGGCATTGGGGTAGGCCGCCACCAGGGTGTCGGCGATGCGTGCCATCTCGGCAATGTGCGGGCGCATCAGGTCGGCGCCCAAGGCGCAGTTGAAGCCCACGGCGAACGGCTTGCAGTGCTTGATCGAGTTCCAGAACGCCTCGGCCGTCTGGCCCGACAGGGTGCGGCCCGAGCGGTCGGTGATGGTGCCGCTGATCCAGATCGGCAGCTCTTCGTGGCCCTCGTCGCGCAGATCCAGGATCGCCTTGATCGCGGCCTTGCAGTTGAGGGTGTCGGTGATGGTCTCGATCAGAAACAGGTCGACGCCGCCCTCGTAGAGGGCCGAGACCTGCTGGCGGTAGGCCGCATAGACCTGGTCGAAAGTCACCTTGCGCGCGCCGGGGTCGTTCACATCCGACGACATCGACAGCATCACATTCAGCGGCCCGATCGAGCCGGCGATGAAGCGCGGCTTTTCGGGGTGCTCCTTCAGCCAGCGATCGGCGACCGAACGGCCGATGCGCGCGCCTTCGTAATTGATGTCCCAGACGTCCTTTTCGCCGAGGCGATAGTCGGCCTGGGCGATGGTGGTGCCGGAAAAGGTGTTGGTCTCGGAGATGTCGGCGCCGGCCGCGAAATAGGCGTCGTGCAGCTCGGCCACCAGGTCGGGGCGGGTCAGGCACAGGACGTCGTTATTGCCCTTCATCTGGCCGTCGTAGTCGGCGAAGCGCTCGGCGCGGTAGTCGGCCTCGGACAGCTTCTTCTTCTGGAACATCACGCCCCAGGAGCCGTCGAGGATCAGCACGCGCTCTTTGGCGGCGGCCTTGAGGGCGGCGATGCGGCCCGCTCTCGTAGAAAGATTGGCCCGGGTCGTAAGGTCGGTCATTTGGCCGCTCCCTGCTGGCGCGCCAGCTCTTTATTGAACGCGGCTTCCGAGGCGGCGACGAAGCGGCCCAGCTCGGTCGGATCGATGAAGGCGTTGTTGTCGCCGCGCAGCATCTTCTGACGCTTGGCCAGCAGGTCGCCCTGCTCCTCATGGGCGGGCAGGAAGACGTCGGCCGGCATGACCTTCAGCTTGGCGAAGGTGGCGCGATAGTCGGACACGATCTTCGGGTAGGTCTTGTTGCCCACCAAGGCGTTGCCGGCCACCGAGATCGAGTTGAAGAACACCACGTTCAGGGGGCGGCCGCGCTCGGTCACCGACAGGGCCCAGGTCGTGCCGCCGCTGGTATGGCCAGGCGTCAGGTGGGCGATCAGCGTGGTCTCGCCCAGCGTGACCTTCTCGCCGTCGCGCACGGTGCGGTCGACCTTCACGGCCGGAAAGGGCGTCAGGCCGTTTTCGTTGTCGCCAAAGTGACGGCCCTGCTCCAGGGCCGGCTTGTCCTGCGACGAGGCATAGAGCCTGGCGCCGGTATCGGCCTTCACCTGGGCCAGGCCGCCGGCATGGTCATAGTGGGCGTGGGTGTTGATCAGGATCTTCACGTCGGCCAGCTTGAAGCCCAGCGAGACGATGTTGCGCTCCACCAGCTTGGCTCCGTCCGCCGACATGCCGGCATCCAGCAGCACATGTCCGGCCGACGAGGTGATCAGGTACGAAGACAACCCCTCGGAGCCGACATAGTAGATGTTGCCGACCACGCGGTATGGCTTGGTCGGCTTGATCCAGGCGGCCGGCGGCCAGTCGTCGGCGCGGGCGGCGCTGACGCTGGCCAGCGAAAGCACGCCGCAAAGGATCAGGGCCAGAACCTTCATGCCGCAACCTCCGAATGGGTGGTTTCACGCTCGCGCACGCCCAGCACCCGGCAGATCGCATAGACCAGATCGGCGCGGTTGAGGGTGTAGAAGTGGAAGTCCTCGAACCCCTGCTCCTGCAGCTTGGCGCACATTTCGGCGGCCACCGAGCAGGCGATCAGGCGACGGGTTTCGGCGTCATGGTCCAGGCCCTCGAACAGGTTGGCCAGCCAGCTCGGCACCGCCGTCTGACAGGCCTGGGACATCTTTTTCAGGCCGTTGAAATTGGTCACCGGCATGATCCCGGGCACGATCGGAATGGTGATGCCGGCGGCGCGCACCCTGTCGTTGAAGCGCAGAAAGGCGTCGATATCGAAGAAGAACTGGCTGATGCCAAGGGTCGCTCCGGCGTCGACCTTGGCCTTCAGCACGTCGATGTCGTGCTCCAGCGACGGGCTTTCCGGATGCTTTTCGGGATAGACTCCGACCAGCACCTCGAACGGCGCGATGCCGCGCAGGGCCTTGGTCAGTTCGGTGGCGTTGGCGTAGCCGTCGGCGCGCGGCACATAGACCCCGCCGATGCCGCCCTCGGTCGGCGGCGGATCGCCACGCAGGGCGACGATGTGGCGAACGCCCGTCTCCCAGTATTCGCGGATCACCTCATCGACCTCGTCGCGGCTGGCCCCGACGCAGGTCAGGTGGGCGGCGGGCTTGAGGCTGGTCTCATCCAGGATGCGCTTGACCGTGCGGTGGGTGCGCTCGCGGGTCGAGCCGCCGGCCCCATAGGTCACCGAGACGAAGGCCGGATCCAGCGGAGCCAGGCGGGTGATGGCCTGCCACAGGCTCTCTTCCATCGCCGGGGTCTTGGGCGGGAAGAACTCGAACGAGACGCGGGGACGGCCGCCGGCCTGGCTCTGACCGCGCTCGCCGGCGCGAGCGACGGGACCGATCACGCGGCGTGTAGGTGGAAGGGTCATGCGGCGCTCCTTTGCGCGGCCCGCTGGACCGGACGGCGAGCCGTCCAGATCTTTACGGTCAATCCCTGGGCCGAGGACGGCGGCAGGGCGATGTTGTTTTCCAGGCTCAGGCCGGCGGCCTCCAGCCAGGGGATGATCTCGGCGTCTTCAAAGCCCAGGCGGCGGTGCTGGTGGGCCTCGCGCAGAAACTCGTGGTCGTGCGGCGCGAAGTCGGCGATCAGCAGCAGGCCGCCATGGGCGACCAGCCGCGCGGCCTCGGCGACAGCGGCGGCCGGATCGCCCAGATAGTGCAGCACCTGATGCACCGTCACCAGATCGGCGCAGCCGCCCGGCAGGCCGGTGGCGAAGATGTCGCCGTGGCGCAGCTCGCATTGCCCCAGCCCCGCCTTGGCCACCTCGTCGCGGGCGATGTTGAGCATCTGCTGCGACAGGTCCAGGCCCAGGGCCGAGCCGGCCCGCTGGCCCAGCAGGGTCAGCATGCGGCCGGCGCCCGCGCCCAGGTCGACCATTTCGTCGAAGGGCCCCTCGCCCGCCGCGCGCAGGATCGCCGCCTCGACCTCGGCCTCGTCGACATACAGCGAGCGGATCTCGTTCCAGCGCGCCGCGTTGCGGGCGAAATAGGCCTGGGCGCCGGTCGAGCGCTCGGCCCGCACCGTGGCCAGCTTCTCGGCGTCGGCATGGACGGCCGGATCGGCAGCGTCGATCAGATCCAGCGCCTGGCGGACCAGATGGCGGCCCGGCGACTTGCTGGCCAGGCGATAAAACACCCACGCCCCGTCAGGGAAGCGCTCCACAAGCCCCGCCTCGGCCAGCAGCTTGAGATGGCGCGAGACGCGCGGCTGGCTCTGGTCCAGGATCTGGCACAGCTCCAGCACTGAAAGCTCCTCGCGGGCCAGCAGGGCGAGCAGCCGCAGACGGGTGGATTCCCCCGCCGCGCGCAGCACTTCGACAACCTGTTCAGCCGACAGCTTCATGGGGACATAAAGATATCTTTATGTCCGATTTGGCAAGCTGATTTTATGCCTCGGACGCCACCTTTGCGGGCTCCCAGAGCTCAATCTTGACCCCAGCCGGGTCCAGAATCCAGGCAAAACGACCCATCCCCTCGTCCTGCCGGCCGGTAGGCTCCACGCCCTCGGCCGCAGCCCTGGCCAGCAGGCCGTCCAGGTCATCGACGACGAAATTGATCATGAAGCCCGCCTGCGACGGCTCGAAATACCGGGTGTCGGCCGCGAACGGCGACCAGTTGGTCTGGCCGACTTTCGGATGATCGAACACCGCCCCGCCCCAGTCATGGACCTCGAAGCCCAGCACCCGCGCATACCAGTCGCGCACCGCGACCGGATCGGCCGCCTTGAAGAATATCCCGCCCAGCCCCAGCACCCTGGCCATGATCAGTCCTCCGTCGCCAGATCGTCGGCCCAAGCCTGCGACCAGGTCATCAGCGGCGCAAGCGCCTCGATCAGGGCCGCTCCGCGCGGCGTCAGGCGATAACCCGCCTCGGCCGACACGACATCGGCAGCCCGAAGTTCGGCCAGACGGGCATTGAGCGTACCTGGCGGCAGCTCGGCCGCCGCCTGCAGGGCGCGAAAGGTCAGGACAGCGCCGTCGCGCAGCTCCCAGACGATCCGCAGGGCGCCGCGCCGGCCCACCAGATCCAGCGCGGCCATGACCGGCCGCCCCGTGGTCGAGCCGCGCACCGGCTTGCCCGGCAAGGGCGCTTCAATTTCTGCAGCAATCGGCGACTTGGGCATGATACAGATTTTGTAGCAGAAGGAGACCGCCATGTCCGCCCGCATCGCGCCCGCCCGGCCGCCCTACCCCGCGACCGTCCAGAAAGCGCTCGACCACCTGAAGACGCCCGGTGATCAACCCCTGTCGCTGTTTCGAACCCTGGCCCGGGACGAGCGCCTGTTCTCGCGCTTCACCGGCGGTGGCCTACTGGATCCCGGCCATCTGAGCCTGAGCGACCGCGAGATCGTCATCCACCGCATCTGCGCCCTCAACGGCGCGGCCTACGAATGGGGCGTGCACGCGGCGATTTTCGCGCGCGCCGCCGGTCTGGATGCGACGCGCCTGGCGGCCACCGCCGCGCCGGGAATCGCCGACTGCTGGTCGCCGCACGAGGCGCTGCTGATCGGCTTCTGCGACGCGGTCAACGCCCGGGCCGATATCGACGATGACCTGTGGGCGCGCCTGTCCGAAGCCTTCGACGAGGCGGCGCGGATCGAGCTGATGATGCTGGCCGGCTTCTACCGTACGGTCAGCCTGCTGGTGAACGGCCTGCGCCTCGAACCCGAACCTTTCGCGGCGCCATTTCCTGAAACCTAGCCGCCCACCGGCGACGCCAGCGGCTCGCCGTTGAAGTAGCAGCGCAGGTTCTCCAGCGTCAGCCCGACCATGGCGGGGATGCTGTCCAGGGTCGCGCCGGCCAGGTGCGGCGTTAGCACCGTGCGCGGCACGCCCTCCCAGCGCGCCGGCGGGGTCGGCTCCTGGTCGAAGACGTCCAGCGCCGCCATGCCCAGGCGGCCGTCCTTGAGGGCGGCGATCAGGGCGTCCTCGTCGACCAGTGAGCCGCGCGCCACATTGACCAGCAGGCCCTGCGGTCCCAGGGCCTCGATCACCGCCTGATTGATCATGTGATGGTTGGTGTCGTCGGGCCGGGCGCAGACCATCAGCACGTCGCTGTCGCGGGCCAGGGCCATCAGGCTGTCGGCGCGCGGCCGGTCGGTTTCCTTGGGGCGCGGCGCCCACCAGGAGACCTTCATCTCAAAGGCCTCGCAGCGACGGGCCACCGCCTCGCCGATATGGCCCAGGCCGACGACGCCCACCTTGCGGCCGCGCAGGCCGTGTCGGGGCGCCATGCGCTCGGCGTGAGTCCAGCGCCCGGCCCGCAGGCGGTGATCGCCCTCGACGATGCCGCGCCAGGCCGCCAGCATCAGACCCACGGCGTGATCGGCGACGTCACCCGCGTTCAGGCCGGTGGAGTGGGTCACCGAAATGCCGCGCCCCTTGCACCAGGGCACATCGACGCCGTCATAGCCGACACTGACACAGGCGATCAGGCCCAGTTGCGGCATCTCTGACAGCAGGTCCTTGCCCAGGGCCATCTCGCCGGCATGGACGATGGCCCGCACGGACTGCCCGGGCCCCTGCAGAAAGGCCAGTGGATCGGGGAAGTCCCAGAACCGATGAACCGTATAGCTCCCCTCCAGCAAGGGCTGCAGCGGCAGCAGCATCTCGTGCGAGATCAGCACATCGGGCTTTTCGGCGGGGGTATTCGGCATCTACGGACTCCATACGGGCTGGCATACAAGTGGCTGGACCGCGCCTGAGCGATAGACGTCCAGCAGATCTAGTTAGGCCCGGTTCCCCGATACGGCCATGGCCTTGCGATCTTGACCGTAAACCGCGCGGCTGGTCCATAGCAGCCCATGCGCTCCTATGATCCATCCCTTCCGCTCGTCTCCCTGCACATCCCCAAGACGGCGGGCACCAGCCTGAGATCCACCCTCGTCGACTGGTTCGGAAACGATCGCCTGCTCCTGCATTATCGCGGACATCAGGGCGAGGCGCCCGAGCGCTTCGACCTTGGCCCAGGCCATTGCGTGCATGGCCATTTCAACCGCGTGCGCGGCATCGGCGCCCTCGACTACTATCCGGACACGCGCCAGTTCGTGACCTTCCTGCGCGAGCCCTTCGCGCGGTTCGTCTCGCAATGGCGCTACCTGCATTTCCAGCAGCGCATGGGCGTGGCGGTGCCGGCCCTCGACGACAATCCCACCTTCGCCGAGTGGTTCGCCCGCCGGGCAGAGGCCATGACCAAGGGCGAGGATCCGTTCTCGTTCCTGGCCCAGCTGCCCCGGGCGGTTCCAGCCGACAATCCGGCCAGCGCCTTCGACACCGACTATGTCGCGGTGGGGATCATGGAGGACTATGACAATTCGGTCCGGGCCATGGCCACCGCCCTGGGCTTCACGCCGCCCGCAGGCTCGATGCACATCAACCGCGCCGACGACCCGCACCGCAACGGCGACCCCACGGCCGACTTTCCTGAGTGGCGAGAACCCCATCAGAAGGCCTTCGCGCTCGAATACGCGGTCTATGAGGCCGGGCGTTCGCGGATGCTTGAAGGGCTGGCGAAATACCAGGCGGCCAACCCTCCGCAGCTGTGATCCCATCGCCGACGGGGCCGCCGAACCGTCTCCGGGCCGACCAGAAACAAAACGGGGCGGCCCGCAAAGGCCGCCCCGTTCTTCGTTCAGTGTTGAAGTGCGACCCTACCGCGCGAACTTCTGGAACTTGATGCGCTTGGGGATCAGGCTGTCGGCGCCCAGGCGGCGCTTCTTGTCTTCCTCGTACATTTCGAAGTTGCCTTCGAACCATTCGACGTGGCTGTCGCCCTCGAAGGCCAGGATGTGGGTGGCCAGGCGGTCCAGGAACCAGCGATCGTGGGAGATGACCACGGCGCAGCCGGCGAACTCTTCGAGCGCCTCTTCCAGGGCCTGCAGGGTTTCGATGTCCAGGTCGTTGGTCGGTTCGTCGAGCAGCAGCAGGTTGCCGCCGGTGGCCAGGGTCTTGGCCAGGTGGACGCGGTTGCGCTCACCGCCCGACAGCAGGCCGACCTTCTTCTGCTGGTCGGCGCCCTTGAAGTTGAAGCTGCCGACATAGGCGCGGGAATTGATCTCGCGCTTGCCGACGATCATCACGTCGGTGCCGCCCGAAACTTCTTCCCAGATGGTCTTGTTGGGATCCAGCGCGTCGCGGCTCTGGTCGACATAGGACAGCTTGACGGTCTCGCCGACCTTGACCGTGCCCTGGTCGGGCTGCTCGCGGCCGGTGATCAGCTTGAACAGGGTCGACTTGCCGGCGCCGTTGGGGCCGATGACGCCGACAATGCCGTTGGGCGGCAGACGGAACGACAGGTCCTTGAACAGCACCTTGTCGCCATATTCCTTTTCCAGGCCTTCGACTTCCAGCACCAGATTGCCCAGGCGCGGGCCGGGCGGGATCTGGATGTGGGCCTGGGTCTGGGCGGCGCGGGCGTTTTCCTGCGCCGAGACCATTTCCTCGTAGCTGGCCAGACGGGCCTTGGACTTGGACTGACGGGCCTTGGGGCTGGAACGCACCCACTCGAGTTCGCGGGTCAGGGCGCGTTGGCGGCTGTCGGACTCCGACTGCTCCTGCACGACGCGCTTGGTCTTCTGCTCCAGCCAGCCGGAGTAGTTGCCCTCATAGGGCACGCCCTTGCCGCGATCGAGTTCGAGCGTCCACTTGGTGACCTGATCCAGGAAGTAGCGATCGTGGGTGACGAGGATCACACAGCCGGGGAAGTTTTCCAGGTGGTGCTGCAGCCAGGCCACCGACTCGGCGTCCAGGTGGTTGGTGGGTTCGTCGAGCAGCATGATGTCGGGCTTGCTGAGCAGCAGGCGCGCCAGGGCGATACGGCGCTTTTCACCGCCCGACAGGTTCTCGATGCTGGAGTCGTTGGGCGGGCAGCGCAGGGCGTCGATGGCCATCTCGACCTTGGAGTCGATGTCCCACAGGTCGCGGGCGTCGATGATCTCCTGGAGCTTGGTCATCTCCTCCATCAGCTCGTCGGAATAGTCCTCGCCGAGCTTGTTGGCGCATTCGTTGTAACGGTCGAAGATCAGCTTGTCCTCGCAGTCGGCGATGACATTGCCCCAGACGTCCTTGGTCGGGTCCAGCACCGGCTCCTGGGCCAGATAACCGCGGCGGATGCCCTCGGCGGCCTTGGCCTCGCCCGAGAACTGGTCATCCAGGCCGGCCATGATCTTCAGCAGGGTCGACTTGCCCGAGCCGTTGACGCCGACGACGCCGATCTTGGCGTCGGAATAGAACGACAGCCAGATGTTCTCGAAGATCTTCTTGCCGCCCGGGAACGCCTTGGTCAGGCCTTGCATCTGGAAAATATATTGCTGGGCCATGGGGGCGTCGGTCTCGCTGTCAAAGTTCGGGGGAGGACGGGCGCTGAAATAGCGGTCGGGGGCGGTTTACGCAATGTCGGCGCGCCGAGGCGCCCCAAAGTAAGCTTCACCGTTCTGTCTCAAGACTGTCGGAAACCCGACGCTTTTCCGTCGCGGAGGCGTCGCGGAGCGCTGTTAACCGGGCCGGAGAACCGGCGCGCTCCCCGCACGACCGGGCGAGGGGATAGATCATGAAACACCATCTGATGCTGGGCGCTGCTTCGGCCGCCCTCCTGCTGCTGGCCGCCGCGCCGGCCCTGGCTGCCGATCTGGCGCCGACCGAAGCCGCCGACACCACCGCCGTTGACGCCATCATCGTCATTGGTCAGGGCCAGAGCCGCCAGGTTCAGACCCTGAAGGACGAAGCCATCTCACTGGAAGCCGCCGGCACCAGCCCGCTGAAGGCCATCGACAAACTGCCGGGCGTGACCTTCCAGTCGGCCGACGCCTTCGGCGCCTATGAGTGGTCGACCCGCATCTCGATCCGCGGCTTCAACCAGGGCCAGCTGGGCTTCACCCTGGACGGCGTGCCGCTGGGCGACATGAACTACGGCAACCACAACGGCCTGCACATCAGCCGCGCCATCACCAACGAAAACATCGGCCGCGTCGAACTGGCCCAGGGCGCCGGCGCGCTCGGCACCGCCTCGACCAGCAATCTGGGCGGCACGCTGCAGTTCTTCTCGCGCGATCCTTCGGAAGTGTTCGGCGGCCAGATGAACGTGACCGGCGGCTCGGAAGGCATGTACCGGGTGTTCGGCCGCATCGACAGCGGCGCGATCGAGCAGTTGGGCGGCCTGCGCGGCTACGCCTCGATCGTCAGCCAGAGCACCGAGAAGTGGAAGGGCGGCGGCGACCAGAAGCAGTTCCAGTACGACCTGAAGGCCGTGCTGCCGCTGGGCGAAAACGGCAGCCTGACCGCCTTCTACAACGGCTCGCAGCGTCGCGAGCAGGACTATCAAGACCTGTCGTTCGAGATGATCAAGCGTCTCGGCCGCAACTGGGACAACACCCAGCCTAACTGGGCCCTGGCCGTGGCCGCCGGTCGCGCCTACCTGACCGGTACGGCTCTGCCCGCGCCGTTCGCCACCGTTGACGACGCCTACTACGCCGGCGCCGGCGTCCGTGACGACGAGCTGTACGGCCTGGCCCTGAAGCTGCCGCTCGGCGAAACCGCCAAGCTCGACCTCAGCGCCTATGGCCACGCCAACCAGGGCCAGGGCCTGTGGTACACGCCCTACGTCCCCAGCCCGGGCTTCGGCACGGTCGGCTCCACCGCCGCCCCGCTGTCGATCCGCACCACCGAATATGACATCGACCGCAAGGGCGTGACCGGCGGCATCACCGTCGATCTGGGCGCGCACCAAGTGGGCATGGGCTTCTGGGGTGAAAAGAACACCTTCAACCAGGCGCGCCGCTTCTACGCAGAAACCGCAGCCGCCCCGTCGCGCAACCCGCTCGACTTCCAGGAAAACCCCTTCTTCACCCAGTGGCAGTACCGCTTCGTGACCGACACCCTGGTCGCCCACATCGAAGACACCTGGACCGTCAACGACGCCCTGAAGGTCAATTTCGGCTTCAAGGCCATGGAAGTGACCAACAGCGTCCAGCGCATCGCCGGCAACCCGCTGGCCGGCGAGATCGAGTCGAAGAGCTCGTTCCTGCCGCAGATCGGCTTCGTCTATAAGGCGATGCCGGACCTGGAGTTCTTCGGCGGCTACACCGAGAACATGGCCGCCTACGTTTCGGCCGCCACCTCGGGTCCGTTCGCCTCGCAAAACCAGGCTGCGGTCGACTACATCACCAAGACCCTCGAGCCTGAGACCTCCAAGACCTTTGAAGGCGGTCTGCGCTATCGCACCGACCGCTTCCAGGGCGTCGCGGCCCTCTATCATGTGACCTTCGAGAACCGCCTGCTGGCCGCCAGCACCGCGGCTCCGATCCTGGGCCTGCCCGCCGTTCTGTCGAACGTCGGCGGCGTGGAAACCAACGGCATTGAGCTGGCCGGCGAGTACAAGCTGACCGACAACTGGTCGGTCTACGGCGCCTACACCTACAACCAGTCGGAATATCAGGACAACGTCGTCAACGGCTCGGGCGTCGTCACCGCCCGCACCGCCGGCAAGGAAGTGGTCAACACGCCCAAGAACATCCTCAAGGGCGAGCTGAAGTTCGAACTGGCCGGCTTCTATTCGAAGCTGGGCGTCGCCCACACCGGCGAGCGCTACTACACCTACGAGAACATCGGCGGTCAGGTGGACAGCACCACCGTCGCCGACCTGACGCTGGGCTATCGCTTCGACGGCGAGACCTGGGGCAAGGGTCTGGAGATCCAGGCCAACATCACCAACCTGACCGACGAGGACTATATCTCGACCATCGGTTCGGGTGGCTTCCTGAACAATGACGCAGCCGGTACGGGCCAGACGGTCCTGACCGCCCCGCCGCGCCAGTTCTTCCTCTCGATCAAGAAGGCCTTCTAGGCCTCACTTGATCTAGAAACTTGGGGCCGGGAGGCGACTCCCGGCCCTTTGTCGTTCAAGCTGCACCGCAAAACGAGGAAACGTCCGTGACCGATCTCTCCCGTCGCGGGGCCCTGGGCCTGTCAGCCGCCGCCCTGGCCGTCGCTCCCGCCGCGCGCGCCGCCGTCCTGGACGCGCCGCATCCGGCCCTGGGCAAGCCCCTCACCCGCATCGCCTTCGGATCCTGCGCCAACCAGGACAAGGACCAGCCGATCTGGGAGGCGATCTTCGAGCAGAAGCCTGATCTGTTCGTCTTCCTGGGCGACAACATCTATGCCGACACCCGCGATCCCAAGGTGATGGCGGCCAAGTATGCGACCCTGGCGGCCAAGCCGCACTTCAAGCGGCTGCGCGACACCACCCCCGTCATCGCCATCTGGGACGACCACGACTTTGGCGAAAACGACGCCGGGGCCGACTATCCGATGAAGGCCGAGAGCCGCCGGCAGTTCTGCGACTTCTGGGGCGAACCCGCCGACTCGCCGCGCCGCACGCGCGACGGGGTCTATGCCGCCTATGTCTTTGGCCCTGACGGCCGGCGCGTGCAGATCATCCTGCCCGACCTGCGCTGGAACCGCACGCCCCTGGCGGTGAAGACCTTCAAGGGCGGCTACAAGCCCTGGGCCGTGGCGCGCGGCCTGTCGGGCAAGGAAACGCCCGGCCCCTATGACCGCATCGCCGACCTTGACGCCACCATGATCGGCGAGCCGCAGTGGACCTGGCTGGAGCAACAACTGGCCCAGCCCGCCGACCTGCGGATCTTCGGCTCCAGCCTGCAGGTGCTGGCCGATTTCGCCGGCTGGGAAAGCTGGATCAACTATGCCCGCGACCACCAGCGGCTGTTCGACGCCATTCGCCGCCAAAAGGCCGACCGCCTGATCTGCATCAGCGGCGACACCCACTATGCCGAGGTCTCGCGCCTGGACACCAACGTCCCCTACCCGATCTGGGACGTCACCTCCTCGGGCCTGACCGAGGTCTGGCCCGTCACCCCGCCCAACGCCCTGCGCGTCTCGCCGGTGCTGCGTGAGCGCAATTTCGGGATGATCGAGATCGACTGGAGCGGCCCCGCGCCGGTGGCGACGCTGCGGGTGCATGACGAAAAGGGCGCGGTGAAGATCACGCAGGTGGTGGATACTGGGACCCTTAGGGTCGGCTGAGGCAAGTCCTCCCCCTGAAGGGGGAGGTGTCGGCGAAGCCGACGGAGGGGGAAGTGACTGCTGACTCAATGCGGTCTTCCCCCGCCGGCCTGGCGGCCGCCTCCCCCTTCAGGGGGAGGACTTGGAAGCGCGCCCCCCAAACTTTTCCCTGCTGACAACCTCTCGGCGTCCCACTAGCGTCTCGCGCCATGATCAGACCCTCGCTTACCGCCCTCGCGGCGTGCCTCGCCCTGACTTCGCCGGTAAGATCTTTCGCAAATGGGGCGGAAAAGCTGACCCCTGAACGCATCTTCGCCGATCCCAGCCTGACGGGCCCCATCGCCCAGGGCGTGGCCCTGTCGCCGGACGGCAAGCGCGTCACCTATCTGAAGGCCAAGGCCGAGGCCGCCAATGTCCAGGACCTGTGGGCGGCCGACGTGGCCGGCGGCGAGCCCTATCGCCTGATCGACTCCGCCGCCCTGTCCTCGGGCGCCAAGGAACTGTCAGAGGCCGAAAAGGCCCGCCGCGAACGGGCCCGCGTCTTGTCGCGCGGCATCGTTGAATACAGCTGGGACAGCCAGGGCCGCTTCATCCTGGTTCCGCTGGACGGCGACCTCTATCTGGACAGCGTCGCCGACGGCAAGGTTTCCCGCCTGACCGAAACCCCGGGCGACGAGGTCGACGCCAAGGTCTCGCCGCTGGGCGGCTATGTCTCGTATGTGCGCGACCAGAACCTCTATGTGAAGCCGATTGACGGCGGGCCTGAAAAGGCCCTGACCACCGAGGGCAAGGACACCCTGTCGTTCGGCGTCGCCGAGTTCATCGCCCAGGAAGAGCTGGACCGTTTCAGCGGCTACTGGTGGTCGCCCAGCGAAGGCCACATCGCCTATACGCGCGTCGACGAAAGCGGCGTCGACATCGTGCCCCGCGCCGATATCGGCCCCGGCGGCGCCACCGTGGTTCTGCAGCGCTATCCCCGCGCCGGCCGCCCCAACGCCGTGGTCGACCTGTTCGTGCGCAACATGGCCACCGGCCAGGCCGTGCAACTGGACCTGGGCGCGAACAAGGACATCTATGTCGCCCGCGTCGACTGGTCGGCCAACGGCAAGACCGTCTATGTGCAGCGCCTGTCGCGCGACCAGAAGACGCTGGACATCATCGCCTTCGACCCCGCCACCGGTCAGGGCAAGACGATCCTGACCGAGACCGACCGCCACTTCATAGAGGTGCACGAAGACTTCCGGCCCTTAAGCGACGGCACCTTCCTGTGGTCGTCCGAAAAGTCGGGCTTCAATCACCTTTATCGCCACGCCGCCGACGGCAAGCTGATCGCCCAGATCACCAGGGGCGACTGGCCCATGGACCGGGTCGAGGGCGTCGATGAAGCCCGCAAGGTGGTGATCTTCGGCGCCTCCATCGACACGCCGATCGAGCGCCGCCTCTATGAGGTCTCCTACGCCAAACCTCCCCAAGGCAAGAATGGCAAGCCCAAGGCCCTGACCCCGGCGGGCGGCTGGTGGACCGCCAAGGTCGCCAACAACGGCGCCTTCGCCGGCACCTATAATGATCCCAGGACTCCGCCGCAGACCGCGCTCTACGACCCTGACGGCAAGCGGGTGCGCTGGATCGAGGAAAACCGGCTGGCGCAGGGTCATCCCTACTGGCCCTATGCCGCGACCCTGACCACGCCGGAGTACGGAACCCTGAAGGCGGGCGACGGCGAGGCTCTGCACTATGCGATGATCAAGCCGTTCGATTTCGATCCGGCCAAAAAGTACCCGACCATCGTCGCGGTCTATGGCGGCCCGCACGCCCAAAACGTCAAGAAGGTGTGGCAGAGCGCCTCGGAACGCACCTATCTGGAGGCCGGCTACATCATCTTCCGGCTCGACAACCGCGGCACCGCCAACCGCTCGGCCAAGTTCAAGCGCGCCCTGGATCGCCGCATGGGCACGGTGGAGGTCGACGACCAGCTGGTCGGCGCCAACTATCTGAAGACCCTGCCTTACGTCGACGCCGAGAACCTGGGCGTCATGGGCTGGTCCTATGGCGGCTTCATGACCCTGATGATGCTGACCGCCGACGGCAGCCCCTTCAAGGCCGGGGCCGGCGGCGCCCCGCCCACCGAATGGGGCCTGTACGACACCGCCTATACCGAGCGCTATATGGGCAAGCCGGACGAGAACAAGGACGGCTATGCGCGGTCCGATATCCTGAACCGTCTGGACAAGATGCCGCCCGGCAGCCTGCTGCTGCTACACGGCATGGCCGATGACAATGTCATCTTCGAAAACAGCACCCGCCTGATCGCGGCCCTGCAGAAAAAGGCCATCCCCTTCGAAATGGCCCTCTATCCCGGCGAGCGCCACAGCGCGCCCCGCAGCAAGACCAAGGGTCTCAGCGTGCTGAAGACGCACCTGGAGTTCTTCGGCCGCAAGCTGAAGGGGCAGTAATACCAAGCGCCGCTGAGTTCGACTCCTCGCGCTCTATATCCTCGTCACCCCGGGACTTGTTCCCGGGGCCCATTGTGCAACCGCAGATGCGGCGCAGAATAGAACTCCGAGGAAGCTGACCCATGGGCCCCGGGAACAAGTCCCGGGGTGACGGCGTGTTTTCAGAGTTGGACCCTCTGAGGTCAGCATCAACAGCCGTTGGTATATGGCCTCTATCGGATCCGTTCGCGGCGCCGCGCCGCGAACGGAAGCTGCGTCAAAACGCCCGCCCGGACTGACTTTTTGTCACAGCCTCAAATCACCAGGCGCCGCCTATCCTGATCAGGACTGATCGAGGACGCCTGATGTTCAAGACCGATGACGCCGTCGAATGGCTGATCCACGCGCTCAAGGACGCCCTGGAGCACGGTAGCGCCTCTGAGTCCGATCTCGAGGACTGGCTGCTGGCGGCCATCTCGCTCGAGGAAATCTCGCTGGAAGACGAACTGGCCACCCGCCAGGCCCGCTCCCTGGGCGCCTGGATGAGCGCGTCGGCCACGCTGCACTGAAACGGCTACACAACGCCAGTACACCGGACGGCCAGCGCCAGACATCTGGTAGCTCAGCGCGACGCCTATGGGGGCCTCGAAGGTCTGCTGGTGGACCGGGCACAAATTCGTGCTTTCGACCCAAGTCGGGCTCAATCAACCCTCTCTCTTTGAGAGAGGGCGGGGCCCGCCGCGCAGCGGTGGGAGGGTGAGAGGTTACACCCTGTCCGAACGAAGCACCGCCAGGATGTCATCTGATACGCCGCCAGGGTCGGTCAGCACCCGCGCGTTGGGAAACCTCATCACAACATAGCCGTAGAGTTCCAGCGCCTGGGTGCGCTGTTCATCATAGTCCTCGCGGCCTTCATGGGCCTCGCCGTCTAGCTCCACGATCAGCTTGCCCGCCTCGCAGACGAAGTCGGCGAAGTAGCGGTCTATAGCGACCTGCCGCAGGAACCTGAACCCGCCCAGTCGCCGATTGCGAACGAGGGTCCATAGCGTCTTCTCGGCCAGGGTCTGGTTGCGGCGGAGGCGACGGGCAATGGCGGTCTTGTCCATGTCGAGAGCATGATCTGAAGCGTCAGGGCGCTCAACGACAGGAATCGAGATTTTCCGGCCAACGGCGAAACCTCTCACCCTCCCACCGCCTACGGCGGCGGGCCCCGCCCTCTCTCAAAGAGAGAGGGTTTCGTTCAGAGCGTCCACTCTCCACCCTCATCAGAAGTTACCGACGTCCGCTTGAGGGCGTCCATCGGCGTAGCGCTGAGTGACCAGATGTCTGGCGCTGACCGTTACGTCGGTTGGCGCCCTCTAGAGGCGGCGCGCGACCGGCCGGGCACGGGGATAAACCGCGCCCAATCCCCGTTCTTTCCGACACAAACCCCAGCCGGATCAACGGCTTGTAAAATAGTTGATCGCGCCTGTCAGACGCGCTGAAACCGCCCGCATAATCGATCTTACCTCAAGGCAAGGGAAGGGACGTCGGCCGGCGACCTGATGGGCCTTGGGGTGTGGTCGAGCGGGAAGCGCTCGCCGCCAGTGTCAGCGGGTGTTGGCTGGCCAACGGTCTTAAGGGGTGACCCTCGTCGCCAAGGTGGCCTGGCCCACCCTGACCGTTCGCCGCTGACATCGGCCCGAGGATGCAAGCGGCGATGTCGCAACAGGCATGGGCTGAAATCGCCCATGCGGTCTGGACGGGGTCGCTATCCCCTCCACCCGTCGGGGGCCTAACGTCGGAAGCGGGTTAAAACCCCGCGCCCCGAGGGCTCACCGGATAACGGCTGCGCGGAGCGTCTGTCTTCGTCGAAACGGTATCAATCTACTCCCTCATCCGGGCGAGGCCCGGACGCTCCGCGACCCTTCCCACCCACTCGGCGGTTTCCCGCGCGAGGTCGCGAGCTTGCGCCCTGGCCTTGGCCACAGGGAGCCGATAGCGGCTGGCGAAGCGGGTCGGGGTGGCCTGAGGGCGCGTGACGGGCTAACACCCTTGCATGGCGCGCACAAAACTGAGCCCTGAGTTTGAAATCGAGGTCGCGGGGGACCCCTACATGTGGCGGCTTCATCGCCAGCCCGGCTGGTCCAGCGACGCCCCCGAGCGGCATGGCATGGCGATCGCCGTGCGCCACAAGGAAGGTCAGCGCGAAGCCGTGATCGAGTTTCCGCCCGGCCCACAGCCGCGCTATGGCGCGCCGCTGCTGAAGCCCTCGCAGGTCGCGCCGGAACTGGTGGCCAAGGCCATCGCCTCGGCCATCGTGGCGGGATGGGATCCGCTGTCGCGCGGCAAGACCGTGGCCATCATCGTGGATTCGACCGGCGGCTGAGGCCTGCCCTTGACTTCCGTAGCGAAAGAAAACGAACCTTGGGCAAAGCTCCAGGGAATCTTCGCGTGACCACCTATACCGACCTTATCGCCGGCATCACCACGACGGCCTCGGGCCACGCTGCGCATGTCACCGACGACTGGAAACAGGGCCGCACCACCTATGGCGGACTGTCGGCGGCCCTGTGCCTGGAAGCGGCCCTGCGGACCCTGCCCGAGGCCCCGCCCCTGCGCTCGGGCCAGTTCGCCTTCATCGGACCGGCGGCCGGAGAACTGGCCATCGAGACGACAGTGCTGCGCCAGGGCAAGTCGACCCTGTTCGTCGGCGTCGATCTGGTGGGCGAGCAGGGCCTGGCGACGCGGGCCATCCTGACCTTCGGCGCGGCGCGGGAGTCGCTGGTCTCGCACAGCGACCTACCCTGCCCGACCGTGCCCACCCCCGAAGACTCCGAGCCCTTCTTCCCCAAGGGCGGCGGCCCCGGCTTTGGCGGACAGTTCGAGGTGCGGATCGCCGGCGGCGCGCGGCCGCTGTCGGGCCTGCCGCCGGAATATCTGCTGTGGATCCGCCACCGCGACCCGGCTGCGCGCTCCCTGGCGGCCCTCGTCGCCCTGGCCGACACCCCGCCGCCGCCGGCCATGACCCTGTTCCCGAAGTTTGGCCCGATCTCGACCATGACCTGGTCGCTCGACGTTGTGGACCTGCCGGCCGAAGACGACGACGGCTGGCGCCTGCTGCGCAGCACGGCCGAAACGATCGGCGACGGCTATTCCACGCAAGGCATGATGCTGTGGGACCAGGGAGGTCGGCCGCTGATCGCCGCGCGGCAGAACGTGGCCGTCTTCGTCTGACCACGAAGGATAGGCTTGGCGGCGACAGGGTTTTACCCTCATCCTCCGGCCCGTTCGGCCGAGCTGTAATGTCGGCCCGCGTGGGGATACTCGCATGACCAAGATCGCCTGCCTGGCCGGAGCGGCCGTCGCCGCCCTGCTGGCCACCAGCGCCGCCGCTCAAACCTCGGAAGAGGCGACCAGGGCTTACCTGGACCAGATCAAGGCCAAGAACGACATCCTCCACGCGGTGATCGCCGTGAACCCCGCCGCCCTTGCCGACGCCAGGGCCCGCGATGCCGAACGCAAGGCCGGCAAGGTTCGCTCCGCCATCCACGGCCTGCTGATCCTGCTGAAGGACAATATCGAATCCGCCGAGCCGCTGGCCACCACCGCCGGCTCCCTGGCCCTGAAGGACAATGTCACCGGCCGCGACGCGCCGCTGGTCAAGGGTCTGCGGGATTCCGGCGCGGTGATCCTGGGCAAGGCCAACCTGTCGGAATGGGCCAATATCCGCTCCAACAACTCGATCAGCGGCTGGAGCGCGGTGGGCGGCACGGTGCGCAACCCCTATGTGCTGGACCGCAGCGCCTGCGGCTCGTCCAGCGGCTCGGGCGCGGCTGTCGCGGCCGGCCTGGCCTGGGCGGCCATCGGCACCGAGACCGACGGCTCGATCACCTGCCCCGCCGCGATCAACGGCCTGGTGGGCCTCAAACCCACCGTCGGCCTGGTGTCGCGCACCCACATCGTGCCGATCAGCCACAGCCAGGACACGGCCGGCCCGATGACCACGACGGTCGAGGACGCCGCCAGGATCCTGACCGCCATCGCCGGCTCTGATCCCGCCGATGTGGCGACCAAGGCCGCCGACAGCCACAAGACCGACTATGCCAAGGGCCTGTCGAAAGATGCCCTGAAGGGCGTCACCCTGGCCGTGGCGCGGTTCTACACCGGCTATTCGCCCAAGACCGACGCGGTCTTCGAGCAGGCCCTGGCCGACCTGAAGGCCCAGGGCGCGACTTTGGTCGAGGTCAAAGCGTTCGACGAGGGTCCGATCGGCGCGGCCGAGGGCGTGGTGCTCTACACCGAGCTGAAGGTCGACCTGGCCGCCTATCTGGCCTCGACCGATCCGAAGAAGGTCCCCAGCCGTACGCTGGCCGACCTGATCGCCTTCAACAAGGCGACGCCCCACGAGTTCGAATGGTTCGGCCAGGAGAGCTTCGAGAAGGCCGAAAAGACCAAGGGCTACAGCGATCCCGACTACATCAAGGCCTTGGCGGATTCCAAGCGGCTGGCCGGTCCCGAGGGCATCGACAGGATCCTGAAGGAGACCGGCGCTGTCGCCATCGTGGCCCCGACCACCGGTCCGGCCTGGACCATCGATCCGCTGAACGGCGACAACTATGGCGGGTCGCCGACCACCCTGCCCGCCGTGGCCGGCTATCCGCACCTGACCGTGCCGATGGGCCAGGTCACCGGCCTGCCGGTGGGGCTGTCGTTCATTGGCCCGGCCTGGAGCGAAAAGCTGCTGCTGAACCTGGGCTATGCCTATGAGCAGGCCACGATGAAGCGCAAGGCCCCGACCTTCCTGCCGACGATCGCGCCGTAAGGCCTCAGACCCGGGGCCGGATCACGTCGATCGGCGGCGGCGGCGGGGTGACCCGGTCCGGCGACGGCGAATGAGGGGCTGGCGGTCCGAACGGCTTTTGCGGCTGCGCGCAGCCGCAAAGGGCCGCCGCCGTCAGGGCCAGGATCAGGCCTGACTTCAGCATCCCACCAGGCCCACGCCGGCGAAGTTGCGGTTGCCGCCGACGCCGACCCCGCCAAAGCGATCGCCCAGCGCCACGCCCAGACCCAGCGCGCCAGGGGGGCTGGCCACGGCCAGACCCAGATTGCCGTTGGGGGTGAAGATGCCCAGGCCGGACTTGAAGCAATGATTGTCGCCGTGAGGATCCCAGACCTCGACCTGGCCATCGGCCCGGGTAAAGGCCCAGCGCTCGCCGCGCTCGTCGCGACCACTCACCGAGATCTTGCCCTTGCCGTCGGGCGTGACGCCGTACGACTCGCGGGTGAAGCCGTCGACCGCGCAGGATGAAACCAGACCGGGCCGGCTGAGATCGCCGTTCAGGGCCGCCGCCGAGCGGGTCTGGGCATTGTAGGCCGAGATCTCGGTATCGCCGCCGCGACCGCCGCCGACAAACACCTGGGTGCCGGTCGCGCTGTCATAGGTCATGATATCCGGCGCCTTCCCGGTCAGGGGCTCGCCGCAGGCGGCGGGTCGACCGCCGCCGGGTCCGCGACCGCTCTGGGCCTGAGCCTGGACCGCACCCAGCGAGGCGGCGACCGTCAGGGCGACGGCGAAGACGTGGACGAACTTGCTCACTTGGGGGCTCCCCCTGATTGAGATCCGCCCGCCAGAGCGTCATCAGACAGCTGTGGCGGAGCCGAGGTCGCCGAGGCCGGCAGAGCGGTCGGGGCGGGCCAGTACGAGTCGAAGTCGAGGCGGGCCTGATCGCGTGGCGAGCGGAAGACCTCCGGCGCCTCGAACCAGGGACGGCACGTCAGTTCGCCGTTGAAGTGGCCCTTGACCAGGGCCTCGCAGCCGCCGGGACGGGCAAAGACGCGGTTGTCGACCGACCGGACCTGACCGCCGGCGTCGGCATAGATGCCCGAGCGCATGACACGGTGAATGCGGTTGTTGGAAGCGAACACGATGCCGGAGGCGGCATAGATGCCCACGTCCGTGGCCTCAAGGTCGCCGCCGCGAATCTGCAGGTTGGCGTTCTCCAGCACCACCGCCCAGTCGCTTTCGCGAACCACGGGATTGAGCAGCGTGGTCTCATCGCCGCCGCCCACATAGACGCCGCGCGAGAAACCGTCGACGTACAGGCCTTCGATCTTCACCAGTTGCTGGCGGTTCATGCCGGCGATCACGAAGCCGGCCGAGTTGCGGGTTCGCGACGAGCCGGTCCAGTCGCCAAGGCGGGTGATGCGGATATCCCGCATGCGGCTGTCGCCCGACGTCTCGAAGGCTGCGCCGATAGCGGTGGCGGCGATCTCGACATTGGACGCCATGATCTCGCCCGTGGCCTTGACCACCGGCTGGCGGGTGCGGCCGATGAAGACGGTGTTCTGCAGCTCGATACGGCTGTCCTGCACGTCCATCGCCGAACCTTCGCCGCTATAGCGGATGGTCACGCCCTTCAGCGCCAGTTCGGTGGCGCGGCCGGTGATGCACGAGGCCTGACCGGCGCGGACGGCCTCGATGCCCAGACCTTCCAGCACCACATACTGCACGCCCGGTGCGATACGGATGCAGGGCTGGCCGGACGGGGCCACCAGGATCGGTGAATTGCGCGACGGCGTGTAGTCACGCACCAGGATGGTGACCGACTGGGTAATGTTCAGCGACTCGACGCAGGCCCGGCCCTGGGTCGAGGTCAGGGTCAGATAGTCGCCGTCATAGAGACGCGCCAGCGTGTCATTGACCTGGCCCGGATAGGCGTAATCGCAGTTGATCTCGCGCTGCACATAGCCGGGGCGACCGCCACTGGCGACCTCGCAGCGACCGCGAACGCGGTAGCTGCCGCGCGGGCACGGCTTGACCTTAGGGCGATAGCTGGTCTTGCAGCCCCGCGACAGGTTGGGCTCCAGCAGCAGCCCAAAACAGGGACGGATCTGCTGATCGACCTTGGCGTCCGGCGAGGCCAGCGCCACGGCGGGGGCCGCAGCGAAGCCGAGCGACAGCACGGCCACAAGGGCCAGGAAGCGGCTCAGGCGGCTCATCGATAGTCCCTTTCGATGTAGGGCCGACCACCGCGCTCGGCGGCGGGTCTGGGCGGACGCGAGACCTGGGCCAGCAACTGTTGCAAGCGCCAGACCGAAGGCTTGAAGCCGGCCAGGGCGCCATCCAGCTGATAGACCACGGCCCTGGCGCGATCCTGGTCGGCCACGCCCTGCAGTCCCAGCGAGAAGAAGGTCGACATGGCGTACTTGGCCTCGGCCGAGCCCTGGCGTTCGGCTTCCTCATACCAGTGATAGGCGCGGGCATAGTCGCGGGGCACGCCCACGCCCTCGGAATACATCACGGCCAGGACGAGCTGGGCTTTGGATGATCCGTTGACGGCGGCGTACTGCACCGCCCTCACCTTCTCGATGGCGCTCAATCGGCCGGTGATCGGACGGCCGATCATCGCCTGGAAGGTCTGGGCGTCGCCTGACGCCAGCAGTTTCTCGTCGAGCACCGGTGACGGGATCACCCGCAGATAGGCCAGGGCCTCGCCGATATGGACGAAGGGCAGTTCGTGCAGGCGGGTCTGAGCCGCTTCCCTGGCTTCGCCCGACTGGTCGGACTCGTCGGAATGGGGCACGCCCGATTCCGGCGATTCGGGCGGGTAGAACTCGTAGGGCGGAATCCAGCGCTTGGCCTTGGTCTCGACGAAGGCGCCATACGAGGCCCGCTGCGGCGAGGACCGCTCGAAGTCCTTGAGCATGACATAGGCCGAGACGTCGCCCGTCTGCACGGCCAGGTAATTGTAGAGATAGGCGTCGACGTCGTTGCGGCGGAACAGGTCCAGCGCGGCCGGCGTGCCGGCGCGCTTCTGGCTGCCATAGGCGTCGACGGCCTGAAGATTGTCGGACGGCTCGCCATACGGGCCGAAGAAGCCGTCATGGATGCGGGCCAGCACGCGATAGCCGTCGGCGCCCTGGCTGGAGAGCACGTAGATCACGCGGTTGCGGACCTTCTCGCGCTCTTCGGTCGACATGCGCGCCAGCAGCCGATCCAGCGCGCCGTAGGCGCTCTGGCGCTCGAAAGCGCGGCAGTCGTCGAAGCGCGACAGGGCCCGGCCATCGCCCTTGCCGCGGCGCTCATAGGCCGCGATCGGCGCGTAGCCGCCAGCGTTGGACAGGGCCATGGCGTACCACACCGCCGCCTCGACCTGATCCTCGAGGTTCTTGTCGACCGATCGTTGGCCTTCGTAGCGGCGGGCCAGTTCCAGCTGGGCGAAGAAGTCGCCGCGGAAGCCACCCTGGCGAAGCGCCCGGATTTCTTGCTGCTGCTGATTGAACTGCCCGGAGACGCCCTGGGCGGCCTGCGGACGCGGACAGGCGCTGGCCTTTCTCTGGAGCCAGAGGTTGGGGCCGACGTCGCAGCCCACCAGGGGAATCACTACGGCGGCGACCAGCGCCCCGATCGGAACGCGGCGCAGCAGGGCGCCTCGCCGGGAAACCGCCCCAAACAGGGTCATTCGGAGCGCGGAATAGCGCGAAACAGCATCGCTGGCTTCGTGCATCACTCCCCCTCCAGCACGCCGTTAACCATAACCATCAAGGACTCATGTGCCCGGTGTCGCAGGCTGTCAAGGTGAAGCAACAGCGTTCGCCTAGCGGCGTGTTGACACGTCCGCGCAAGGACTCGCGCCTCAGGGGAATTCAGTAAACACGGGCGAGATTCGACGCGGGGCAAGATTGCGAAACCATGACGGACGCAACCGCGAAGCGAATTTGATCATGCCCAGAATCAGGCTGGCCGCGCCCGGTTTTCGAGCGCGGCCAGACCCGGATCAGACCTGACTAGGACTAGCGCCCGGTCGGCATGTCCTTGAAGGCCACGTCTTTGTCGACGCGCACATCGCCCGGCAGGCCCAGCACCCGCTCCGCGATAATGTTCTTGAGGATCTCGTCGGTGCCGCCGGCGATCCGCAGGCCGGGGGCCCACATCAGGCTCTGCTGGAACGCCGCCTCGGCCGGGGCCTGATCCGGGTCAATCAGGATGCCGTACTGATCTTCCATCTCGACGGCGATATTGGCCAGGTCCTGCATCTGGTTAGCGGCGATGATCTTGCCGATCGAGCTTTCCGGTCCCGGCGTCTGGCCGCGCGACAGGGCGGTCATGGTGCGGAAGCGGGTGAACTTCAGACCTTCCGACTGCACGTACCAGTCGGCCAGCTTTTCGCGGAAGGCGTTGTCCTTGATCGCCGGGCCGGTGGCGCCGGTCAGTTCCCGCGCCAGCGCCATGATCTCGCGATAGTTGGGACCCGACGAGCCGCCGACGGCCAGACGCTCGTTCATCAGGGTGACCAGGGCCACCTTCCAGCCCTCGCCGACCTCGCCCAGACGCTGGCTGTCCTTGACCCGCAGGTCGGTGAAATAGACCTCGTTGAACTCGCGCCCGCCCGACATCTGATGGATCGGCCGGCATTCGACGGCGGCGTCCTTCATGTCGATCCAGAACATCGTCAGGCCCTTGTGCTTGGGCACGTCGGGATCGGTCCGGGTCAGCAGGATGCCGTAGTCGCAATAGTGGGCACCGGTGGTCCAGACCTTCTGGCCGTTGATGACCCACTCGTCGCCGTCCTTGATAGCGCGGGTCCGCAGGGCCGCGACGTCGGAGCCGCCGGCCGGTTCGGAGAACAGCTGACACCAGATCTCCTCGCCCTTCACGGCGGGGCTGACGAAGCGCTGCTTGGTCTCGGTGTTTGAGAACGCCATCACCGTGGGCACGCACATGCCCAGGCCGATGGTGAAATAGCCGTAGCTGAGGCCAGCCTTGGTTTCTTCCTGGCCAAAGATCACCGACTGGATCGGCGTACCGCCGCCCCCGCCGATGGCGGCCGGCCAGGTGATGCAGGCATAGCCGCCGGAAGCCTTGCGGGCCTGCCAGGCCTTGGCGGCGACCATGTGCTGGTCGGTGTTGGGTTTCAGCTCGCCAAACTGCGCGCGGTGCGCGGCGGCGTTCTCAACCAGCCAGGCGCGGGCCTTCTCGCGATAGGCGGCTTCTTCGGGTGAATCGTTGAAATCCATGATCGTCTTTCCCTTACGCCGCGTTCTTTTGTTCGAGCTGGCTGACCAGCCGCTCTTTCCAGACCCGCGGCGCACCGGCCACGAGGCTGAGCTGGCGCGAGCGCCGATAATAGAGGTGGCAGTCGACGTCCCAGGTGAAGCCCATGCCGCCGTGCACCTGGATGCTTTCCTTGCTAGCGAACCAGTAGGCGTCAGACGCCGCGATGCGGGCCGCAGAGGCCGCGATCGGCAGCTCTGGCGCATCGACGGTCAGCGCCCAGGCCCCGTAATAGGCGTTGGAGCGGGCGACCTCGTTCTTGACGTACATGTCGGCCAGCTTGTGCTTGATCGCCTGGTAGCCGGCGATGACGCGGCCAAAAGCGTATCGGCCCAGCGCATACTCCTTGGCCATCTCCAGGCACCGGTCAGCGCCGCCCAGCTGTTCGAAAGCCAGCAGCACGGCGGCGCGATCCATGATCGCCTGCACCAGTTCGAAACCAGCGCCCGCCTCGCCCAAACGCTCAGCCGTCACACCGTCAAAGGTCAGCTTGGCCACGCCGCGCGTGGGGTCCAGGCTCTTGAGGGTTTCGCGCACGACGCCCTTGGCCTTGAGATCGACCAGGAACAGGGCCGGCTTGCCGCCCTCGCTGGCCAGGACCAGAGCCATGTCGGCCACGTCGCCGTCGGTGACCGGGATCTTCACGCCCGTCAGCTTGCCGCCCTCGACCCGGCAGGCGAGGTTCGAAGCATTGACCACGCCCGGACCTTCCGAGGTCGCCAGGCAACCGATCAGCTCGCCGGCGGCGATGCGCGGCAGGACGGCGGCCTTCTGGGCGTCGCTACCGGCCAGCATCACGCCCTCGGCCAGGAAATAGACCGTCGAGGCGAACGGGATCGGCGCGACAGCGCGGCCCAGTTCCTCGGCGATGGCGCACAGCTCGACCCGGCCAAGGCCCAGGCCGTTGAACTCTTCGGGAATGCAGGCGCCCAGCCAGCCCTGCTCGGCGACAGCGGTCCACAGGTCCTGGTCGAACGAGCGGTTGGCGTCATCCAGAACGCCGCGCACGACAGCGGGGCCACAGCGCCCGTCGAGGAACTTGCGCGCCTCGTCCTTCAGGAACTTCTGGTCGTCGGAAAAGTCGAAATCCACCGGTCGCCTCCCAGGAGCCTGCCCTGTGGGCAGGCTCGTTGTTATCACTGTGTGCGTGACCGTCGCCGAAACCGGCATCCACTTTCGGCTGTCACGCCCACGACGGAACTCTACGATTGGCCCGTCTCTGGAAACACCCTGACTGACCTTTCACCGCAGGGAAAGATTGACCCGGCGTCAAGGATTTCAGGTTCTTATGACGATCGTCCAGTTCACGTCGCGTCCAAGGGGCCATGGCCAAGACCGTCTATCAGCGCAACCAGAAGGTTTGGGTCGACAGCGTCGGCGCCTGGGCGACGATCGAGCGCATCGTACCGATCTGGGCCAAGGGCTTCGACGAGCCCGTGCGGGTCACCTATGACGTCGGTCTGGGCCGCGAATTCCACGCCCATGAGCTCAAGCCCGAGGAAAAGATCGACGCCGAGGGCGCCGGCATCGTCGCCCATTGGCGGGTGCTGCGGGCCCGCAACAAGTGGCAGCAGGAAAGCGACTGCCCCCACCACCCCTATCCCGGCACCTATCCGGTGGTGGTCACCGATCCCAACGACTGGGGCGGGTGGCGGACGCCGGGCGCGGAGTATGACCGCGATCCGCGCAAGATCGAATATCAGGCGCGGCTGATCGCCAGCGCCCCGCGCCTGCACGCCATCGCCCGTCAGATCCTGGAACTGGTCGCCGACCATCCCGAGGATGCGCCGCCCGCCCTGGCCGCCCTGGCCCACCAAGCGTCAGCCATCGAGCGTTATCTGCACGAGGTTCCGGCCGCCGCAGAGGCCGTGAGCAATATCGAAAACTAGGCCGGCCAGTCCCGGCCGGAGCCGGGACGCCGCAGTCGATCGTGGGCTGTGAATTCGATAGCCGGACGCACGACGCCCAGATCGATCTCGCCGCCGCCTGGCAAAAGACGTAGGCAGCGCCGCCCGATCCAGATCAGCACGTCCATGCCTTCGGCCGAACCTTCCCTGGCCCAGCCGCGCAGCACGGCCTCGAACGGCGAGCGCCGCCAGGCGTTGGGCTGGGCCGGGTCGAGCTCGACATTGACGACCCGCCCGCCCTCGCCCGCATGCAGCACAAACCCGCTGCGGTCTGGTCGCCAGTCATCGCCCAGACGTGGGTCCAGCAGCCAGTCACAGGCAAACTCACCGCAGCCGGCCGGCCGGACTTGATAGACCTCACAGCCCTTGCCGCGACGGTAGTAGCGGCACCAGACGTGGGGCGCCTTGTCGAGCTCGCGCACGCCGATCAGCTTGCAGCATTGGCCGCACGCGCCGCATTCCCGCTCAACCATGCTCATCCCCGCCCGCGACTGCACCCCTCGCAGGGTTTAGTCGTCGAGCGGAGACATGCAAGGCGACAGATCAGAAGCGGTAACCGACCCCGACCGAAGCCACGATCGGGTCCAGCTTGACCTTGGACTTCAGGGCGCCGCCATTGATCGAGGCGTCGGTCTCGAACCACACCTTCTTGACGTCGATGTTCAGGTTGTAGCGCGCG
The DNA here is from genome assembly GCF_048541895.1 of Caulobacter sp. ErkDOM-E. GTDB lineage: Bacteria > Pseudomonadota > Alphaproteobacteria > Caulobacterales > Caulobacteraceae > Caulobacter. The sequence goes on from NZ_CP183331.1 coordinate 2,980,024, forward strand.
TTCAGCGGCACGTCGGCGCCGACCTGCAGGGCATAGCCGAAGCCGTCGTCCAGCTTCACCTTGAAGCCGTTCTTGTCCTTGCTGCTGTGGAACAGCATGTAGTTCAGACCCGCGCCGACGTAGGGGCTGAACTTCGCCGCCGGGAACGGATGGTATTGCAGCGAGACGACGGGCGGCACGACCCAGGTCTTGTGAACCTCGACATTGGTGGCGCCGCCCACGGCCTTGACCGTGTGCTGGGTGGTGGTGGCGATCACCTCGACCGCGAACTTGTCGCTGAAGAAATAGGACAGGCCGATGGTCGGCTTGATGTCGTCACTGACCTCGGCCCTCAGGCCCGTGGCGGCGCCCGCTGCGGTGACGATCGAGTTGCCTGCGTCGGGCGCCACATCGGTGACGCGGACGTTCAAAACCAGATCGCCCTTGGCCTTCGGCTTGACGGCCTCTTGAGCCTGAGCGGCGGAAACGGCCAGGAGGCTGGCGACGCAGGTCAGGGCCAGGCGGGTCGCGATAGTCATCTTTATCCCCTTATTTCGAACCAGGCGCTGCATTGGGGGCGCCCGAAAAGGGGATTGCGCCCAGTTGAGCGCGCATTCTTTGATTAGGAACAAGTCCGTACGGAAAATGTGGCCTTTCGCCCAGGCCTAATTACTTAAGGGCTCTCGCGCCGGCTGCCCTGGACCTCTAGATTGCCCGCATGCGCACAGAAACGCCCCAGGCCATCCGGCTCGCCGACTACCGCCCCTTTCCGTTCGAGATCGAAGAGACCGAGCTTGTCTTCAAGCTTGAGCCCTCGTCCACGCGGGTCCTGGCCACGCTGAAAATCAGGCGCACGGGCGATGCGGGTGAGCCGCTGGTGCTCAACGGTGAGCGGCTGAAACTGATCTCGGCGGCGATCGACGGGCGCGACCTGAGCGCGTCGGACTACGGGCTGGACGCCGAGTTCCTGACCCTGGCCGATGTGCCCGACACCTTTGTGCTGACGACCGAGGTCGAGATCGATCCGGCCGCCAACAAGGCGCTGATGGGTCTCTATATGTCAGGTGGTCGTTTCTGCACCCAGTGCGAGGCCGAGGGCTTCCGCACCATCACCTACTTCCCCGATCGCCCGGACGTGCTCTCCCGCTACACCGTGCGGATCGAGGCCGATGAGGCGTTCGGCTACCTGCTGAGCAACGGCAATCTGTGGGAAGGCGGCGAACTGGATGACGGCCGCCACTACGCCGTCTGGAACGACCCCTTCCCCAAGCCCGCCTATCTGTTCGCCCTGGTGGCCGGCGAGCTGGACGTGCTGGAGGACAGCTTCGTCACCATGAGCGGTCGGACCATCGCCCTGCGAGTCTATGTTGATCCGGGCCAGGCGCCGCGCGGCGCCTATGCGATGGACAGCCTCAAGCGCTCGATGAAGTGGGACGAGGACGCGTTCGGCCGTGAATACGACTTGGACCTGTTCATGATCGTCGCCGTGCGCGACTTCAATTTCGGGGCGATGGAGAACAAGGGGCTGAACATCTTCAACAGCTCCCTGCTGCTGGCCGATCCCGAAACCGCCACCGACGCCGACTACGAGCGCATCGAGGCGGTCGTGGCCCACGAGTATTTCCACAACTGGACCGGCAACCGCATCACCTGCCGCGACTGGTTCCAGCTGTGCCTGAAGGAGGGCTTCACGGTCTTCCGTGACCAGAGCTTCAGCGCCGATCAGCGCGGCGCGGCGGTCCAGCGGATCAAGGACGTCAAGGCCCTGCGCGCGCGCCAGTTCGCCGAGGACGCCGGCCCCCTGGCCCACCCGGTGCGGCCGTCCAGCTATATGAAGATCGACAACTTCTACACCGCGACGATCTATGAGAAGGGCGCGGAGATCATCCGCATGCTCAAGACCCTGCTGGGCGCCGAGGCGTTCCGGAAGGGCAGCGACCTCTATTTCGAGCGCCATGACGGTCAGGCGACCACGGTCGAGGCCTTCATCGCCTGTTTCGCCGACGCCTCCGGACGCGACCTGACCGACTTCTTCGCCTGGTATGAACAGGCCGGCACGCCCAGCGTGTCGCTGGTCAGCGCGTATGACGAGGACTCCAGGGCGCTGGAGATCACGCTCACCCAGTTCACCGCCCCGACGCCCGGCCAGTCGATCAAGAGGCCCCTGCCGATCCCGGTGACCATCGGCCTGCTCGATTCTGACGGCGCACCGCTGCGTGACAGCGAGGTCGTGGTGCTGGATGGCGCGACAAAGACGGTCCGCTGGGAAGGTGTCGCCTCCCCGCCCGTGATCTCGGCCCTGCGCGGCTTCTCGGCCCCGGTGAACCTGACCACCGACGCCCGGTCGGTCGATCGCTATGGGCTGTTCGCCGCCGATCCGGATCTCTTCAACCGCTGGGAGGCCGGCCAGACCCTGGCCCGCGACCTGATCCTGGCCCGCGCCGGCGGCGCGCCCGATGAGGTCGGCGAAGAGCGCTATGCCGACGCTCTGGGCCGCGCCCTGCTGGACGAGCTATCAGAGCCGGCCTTCAAGGCGCTGCTGCTGGCCCTGCCCAGCGAGCCGGACCTGTCGCTGGCCATGGAACCGGCCGATCCGGCGGCCATCCACACGGCGCGAAGCGCCCTGCGCACCCGCATCGCCGTGCATCTGGGCGACCTGCTGCGCCGCCTGCATGGCGATCTGCAGACGGCCGGCGAGTTCTCGGCTGACGCGCAGTCCGCCGGCAAGCGGGCCCTGCGCAATGGCTGCGCCGACCTGCTGGCGGCCGATCCACATGCGGTGAACGTCGAGCGCATTGTCGGCCACTTCGAGGCGGCCGCCAACATGACCGACGCCATGGGCGCGCTGTCGGCCCTGGTCCAGATCGGCGGCGAAGCCCGCGACCGGGCCCTCGCCGCCTTCCACGCCAAATGGAAGGACGAGCCGCTGGTGCTGGACAAGTGGTTCGCCGTCCAGGCCCGCGATCCGTCGCCCGACGTGCTGGAACGCATCGTCGCCCTGACGAAGCACGCCGATTTCGACGCGACCAACCCCAACCGCTTCCGGGCGCTGGTCTCGACCTTCGCCAACTTCAACCCGTCGCGGTTCCACGATCCCAGCGGCGCCGGCTATCGCTTCCTGGCCGAAAAGATCCTGGCCGTGGACGCCTACAACCCGATGACTGCGGCGCGACTGGTCGAGCCCCTGGGCAGCTGGCGGCGCTATCCGGAAGCCCTGGGCGCACAGATGCGCGAGACCCTCAAGGGCGTCGCCGCCCATCCCGGCCTGTCCAAGAACGTGCTGGAACTGGCTGCCAAGGCGCTCGACTGACAAAGCCACGCCCGGTCGCAGACGGATCAATTGCGACCATTAGGCCCATACCCCGCCAAATCGGCCGTTCGGCCGTGACGGGGACCTTTGGCGTGCGGTAGATTCAGCCGATGTGGCGAAGTGACTCGCCAGACTGTTGTTCGGGAGCCTTGGGCGTTTGAGAATTGGGGATGCGAGACCCGGAAGACTGGCGGGAGCCGGACTTTCCGCGGCGGGCGTCGTGCGGTCAATCACCGCGCGTTCGCCGTCGCAGGTCTATGTCCGCGTCGCCATCCTGGCCGCCCTGCTCCTGCTGGCTGTTTACACCGCTTTCGGCGTCAAGCGCCTGCAGGACGAGGCCGCCATGGCGCCCGGCGGCGCCAGCCTCGCCATAGAAGCCAGCCTAGTGGCCAGCCGCATTGAAGCCAATCTGGCCGCCCAGCGCGCCGGTCTTTCGGCGGCCTCCGACATCCTCCAGCGCGACCCCGCCGACACCATGGACGCCGCCGAGATCGCCCTGCGCGCCAGCGGCGGCGAAGCGATGGCCGTGGCGGTCGCCGGGCCATCGGGCGTCCAGGCCGTGGCCGGTCGCGACGAGGGCGCGGACTGGAAAGCCGCCGCCCGCGCAGCGGCCGCGTCGGGGCGCTCGACCTGGATCGGTGCGGCGGGCGATAACGGCCGCCTGTATGTCGCCGCCGTCGCCCCGGCGTCGACCGGCCGCAACTTCATCATCGCCAGTGGCGATCCCAGCCGACTGCTCGTCGACCCCGGCCAGGGCGGCGCCCGCGCCATCGCCCTGCCCGATGGCAGTCTGGTCGCGACCCAGGGCCGGATCGTTCAGGGCATGCAGACTTTCCGCGACGCCTTCGCGCTGTCGATGGAAGACGTCGGCGGCCAGAGCGCCGCCCTGCGCGGCCAGGCCGCCAATGGCGCCCTGCTGGACGTGGCCGTGCAGCCCCTGGCCGAGGGCGCCCTGCTGGCCGTGGCCGGCGCACGGTCGCGCAATGTCGCCAACCTGGACCGCCAGGTCATGGAAGGCGCTTTCAATCTGCTAGCGCCCCTTGGCGTCGGCATCGCCCTGGCCCTGCTGCTGATGATACAGAGCCGCAAGGCCGAGATCGCACACCGCGAATTCGTCGACAGCGAGCAGCGCTTCCGCCTCGCCGTCGAGGCCGCGCGCTGCGGCATCTGGGAATGGGACCTGCGGGCCGACCAGGTGTTCCTGTCCGACGTCACCGGCGCGATGTTCGGCTGGGGCGGCGGCGGCATCGTCTCGGGTCAGGAGTTGCTGGACCGCATCTCGATCGATCACCGCGAGCGCGTCCGTCAGGCCCTGGCCAATGCCGCGATGTATGGCGCCTTCGACGTCTCGTTCCGGGTGCCCGCCACCCAGCAGGGCGGCCGCTCGATTTGGGTCGACGCCCGCGGACAGGGCTTCGGCAAGCCGGGGCAGGACGGTTACGTGCGGATCATCGGCGTGGCCCTGGACGTCACCGAAGAACGGCTGGCCCAGGCCCGCGCCCAGGCCGCCGAGAACCGCCTGCGCGACGCCATCGAGAGCGTCTCTGAGGCCTTTGTGCTGTGGGACCGCCAGGGCCGGCTGCTGATGTGCAACCGCAACTACCGCAGCGTCTTCTCGCTGGAGCCCAAGCTGCTCAAGCCCGGCGCGGCCCGCGCCGAGGTCAACCGCTTCGCGGCCCTGGCCATCAAACAGGACTATCCGGCGCCCGACGGCGCCAAGGGCGTGCGCGAGGCCGAAATGATGGACGGTCGCTGGATCCAGATCAGCGAACGCCGCACGGCCGAAGGCGGCCTTGTGATGACCGCCGCCGACATCACCGCCATCAAGAACCAGGAAGAAGCTCGCCGCCTCAACGAGGAACAGCTGCAAAGCGCCGTCAACGGCCTGGAGCGCAGTCAGGAGCAACTGGCCGAGCTGGCCCGCAAGTACGAGATGGAGAAGGTCAAGGCCGAGGGCGCCAACAAGGCCAAGAGCGAATTCCTGGCCAACATGTCCCACGAACTGCGCACCCCGCTGAACGCCATCAACGGCTTCTCCGAGATCATGATGAACGAGATGTTCGGTCAGCTCGGCGACCAGCGCTACAAGGGCTACAGCCAGGACATCCACAATTCCGGCCAGCACCTGCTGGCCCTGATCAACGACATTCTCGACATGTCGAAGATCGAAGCCGGCAAGATGAACCTCAAGTTCGAGCCGCTGAACCTGGAAGACGTGGCCGAGGACGCCGTGCGTCTGGTGCGCAATCGCGCCGAGGCCGCCGGCCTGAAGCTGTTGATCGACTTCCCGCAGTTGCCCGAGATCGAGGCCGACTATCGGGCGGTCAAGCAGGTGCTGCTGAACCTGCTGTCCAATGCCATCAAGTTCACGCCCCGCGCCGGCAGCATCACGATCCGCGCCGAGGTGCGCCGCGATCCCCTGGGCGAGCGCGTGCGGGTCTCGGTGCAGGACACCGGCATCGGCATCGCCAAGGAAGACCTGGCGCGCCTGGCCCGTCCGTTCGAACAGGTCGAGAGCCAGCTCTCCAAGACCACCCAGGGCACCGGCCTGGGCCTGGCCCTGACCAAGTCGCTGATCGAGATGCATGACGGGGCGCTGGAAATGGCCAGCACGCCGGGCGAAGGCACGACGGTCAGCTTCACCCTGCCGATCCGCCAGAGCGAGATCCATTCCGGCCGCGACTTCGCCGCCGCTTGATCACGATCGGGCCGGGGCCAATTATGACTTTATTTTCATAGACTTAATTCCGCGTCATGAAGCAGACGTAACGGGTATCTGCGTTCTGTCGGATCTAAACCCTCACTCAGAAAACGCGCCTGGCGCACATCGAGGGAGTTACCCAATGTCCAAGTTCATCAACCGCCTGGCCGCTGTGGCCGCCCTGGCTCTGGCCGCTACGCCGATCATCGGCCTGACCGCCGCTCACGCCGCCGAACCCGTTCAACCCGCCCGGATCCAGGTCGGCGACCTGGAGCTGTCGCGTCCTTCCGACGCCGCCCAGTTCATGCAGCGCGCCGAGCAGGCCGCCGACCAAGTCTGCGCCGCACGCACCGCCAAGGAAAAGCTGCGCGGCCTGTCGATTCGCGCCTGCTATCAGGACTTCAGCGCCGATCTGCGGAGCGAACTGAGCCGCACCCAGCTGTCCGATCTGCGCGCCGCGCGCCGCGCTCAGCCGGCGACCTTCGCCACGCGCTCGATCGGCCTGTTCTAAACGAGGGCTCTAGCCTTGGCGCATCCACGCCGCGACGGCCCAGGCATGGGCGTCGTGGCGCAAGGCGACCACGGCGTCGCGAGGATCCAGCCAGGCCAGTTCGTGATCGTCCTCGACCTTGAGCCCGGCCTTCAGTTCGATCATGCGCGCCGTGTGGACGCCCCCAAAATTCCGCACCGGCTGGCCGTCGGACTTCAGGAAGACCTGCGAGACCGTGACGACCAGGTCATCGACCTCGACCACCAGGCCGGTCTCTTCGCCAAATTCGCGGACCACGGCCTGGGGTTCGGTCTCCCCCGGATCGACCGCGCCCCCCGGCAGGTCGAAATAGGGCGGTTTGCCGGGCTTGGTCACCCGCACGACTGCGATCTCGCCGAGGGTGTTCTCGACGATGCCGAAGGCCGCGGGGCGGTCCAGATAGCTTAGCCCCGGCGCCGGCTGGCCGAACGCGAGCAAGGGGTCAGTCCTTGCCGTAGAGATCAGGCCAGGGATCGGCCTTGCCACTCTCGACGTCCGCCACGCTGATCTCCGGGCGATAGCCGATCTTGCCGTTGGCGCTTTCCCGCCAGGCTTCCGTCACCAGGTCACGTAGCGCGGTGGCGCCGGCCGCCAGGCGGGCCTGGGTGAAGGCCTTGCCGCGCGGATCAGTGTCGACCAGGCTACCGGCCTTTTCCAGGGCGTACAGCGGCTCGGTCTCTTTCCAGGTCGTGGTCAGATAGCCGACGACCCGGGTCTCGATCGAGCAGGCGCAGTCCTTGTAGGCTGGCATCAGGGCCTTGACCTGGGCCTGGTCGCCGACAGCCTTGGCCAGAGGACCTTCGAAGTTGAAATGGGTCGAGCGCGACTGGGTGTAGCCGTTGGGGTTGGGATAATCGCCCCAGCCATTGTAGTGGACCGACAGGTGCATCGGCTGGCTGGCGTCGCCCACATAGTGCGCCCAGACGCCCAGGTCGCGGATCAGCAGGTCCTCGCGGCGCTTCAGATCGGCGGCGTACCAGGCCTTCTTCATCGGATCCGTCGCCGACTTTTCGGCGGCCACCAGGATGCGCCAATAGGTGAAGTCCTTCACCAGCTGCTGGTAACCGTCGATGATCGCGTAAGGCAGGTAGCCGGCCTTCCAGCTGTCGACGCCGGCGGCGCGCAGGGCCGTTTCGTAGTCGGCGCGGGTTCCCGGCATCGCCTCGACCGTGAACATCGGACCGCCGTACATCCGCCCCTGGTCGTCGACGTCCAGGAAGTGGGCGGCGTCGCGGTCATGGTCGTGGATCTTGCCAGAGCCCTTCGAGCGGTCCGGCTCGCGGGCATATTCGCCGATCGCCGCCACAGCCGCCGGGGTGCGCAGGAAGGCCGGCACGTCTGACGGCAGGCCCTGAACGGCCAGCACGCCCACCAGACGATGGCCCGACGAGCCCCAGGCCAGAGCGGAATTGGCGGGCGCGGCGAGCGCCGCCCCGATAGCGAGAACCCTGAGGCTGGAAGACAGGCGCGACATGGAAGCTCCGCGAAACGACTTAAAGACCCAGGGCGGCCTCGACCCGGCTGATCCAGGCCTGGACGGCGGGATACAGCGACAGATCGAACCCGCCTTCGTGGGCGACCCGGGTGTAGGCCACCAGCGCGATATCCGCCAGAGTGAGCTGTTCGCCCACGAGGTACGGCGTCTGTTTCAGCTGGGTTTCCAGGCGACCCAGGGCGCTGTTGCCGCGCTCGAGCAGCTTGGCGTCCAGTTCGCTGACCGGCTTGCCCAGATAGGAGACCTGGAACCGCGCGACGGCGACATAGGGCTCGTGGCTATACTGCTCCCAGAATAGCCATTCCAACATCTTGGCGCGCTCAAAGGCGTCGGTCGGGATCAGCGCCGAACCCTCGGCCAGGTGCAGCATGATGGCGTTCGACTGGGCCAGGGCCCGGCCGTCGTCGAGGATCACCGCCGGAACCTGTCCCGCCGGGTTCAGGGCCAGGAATTCCGGCGTCCGCGACTGCGACTGCAGGATGTCGACTTCGATCCACTCAAACGGCAGGGCCAGTCGCTCGGCGGTCCACTTCACCTTCAGGCAGTTGCCCGATTTCGTGTCACCGTAGATGCGAAGGGTCATGAGTTCTCCTCCCGAGGGTTGTCACGCGGCCGTGATCGGACTATCCAGAGCCCCGCCCGACAGATACGCCGATAAGAGGATTCCCTCGATGCGTCGCACGCTCGCCGGAATTTTGGCCGTTATGGCCATGTCCACCGCTCTTCCCGCTTTCGCCGCCGGCTCGGACTCCGAGTCCGCGCCTGATCCGCTCGGCGACCTGATCACGGGCGCCTTGACGGGCACCATTCCGGGCACGCTCGAATACAAGATGCGGGCGACGCTGTATCACGCCGGCGCCAAGGGCATCCGCGGTCTGGACTCGCTGGGCTGCAAGGTCGTGGCGATGCGCACCGTCGCCGTCGACAAGACCGTCATCCCGCGCCGCACCGTGCTGTTCATCAAGGAAACCGTCGGCCTGCCCATGCCCGATGGCGGCACGCACGACGGCTACTGGTACGCCTCCGACGTCGGCGGCGCGATCAAGGGCCTGAAGCTGGACCTGTTCAGCGGCTCGGGCCGCGCATCGATGAACCCGCTGATGGGCCTGAACCTGAGCCACCTGTCGGTCAGCAAGGTCGGCGAGTTCAAGGGCTGCCCGCCGGAATAGGCCGGGCTTTACGGCGCAAGCCAGCGCCGCTTTTCCATCCCGATCCGTTGACGGCCGCTCTAGGCCGCCTGCATCTGCTGCTTGACGCGCTCGGCCAGGGTCTTGATGTCGATCGGCTTGGGCAGGAAGGTCACGCCCGTCTCGCCTTCCAGCAGGTCGCTGAACTCGGCCTCGGCATAGCCGCTGATGAACATCACCGGCGCATTGCCCAGATAGCCACGCGCCTTTTTCAGCAGGGTCGGTCCATCGATGCCGGGCATGATCACATCGCTGATCAGCAAGTCGATGGTGCCCGCATGGGCCTCGGCGATCAGCAGGGCTTCCTCACCGTCGCAGGCCTCCAGCACTTCATAGCCGCGAGCGCGCAGTAGGCGGGCGGCGACGCCGCGCACGGCGTCCTCGTCCTCGACGAACAGGATGCGGCCGGCGCCCGACAGGTCACGCGGCGGACGGGCCTTGACCGGCTGGGCGGCGACGGCGGCGGCCTCGGCGATGGCCGCGGCGGTCGGCACGTGGACCGGCAGGAAGATGCGGAAGGCCGCGCCCTCGTCCGGGCGGCTATGGACGTGGATCCAGCCGTCGCTCTGCTTGACGATGCCATAGACGGTGGCCAGGCCCAGGCCCGTGCCCTCGCCCACCGGCTTGGTGGTGAAGAACGGGTCGAAGATCTTGCCCATGACGTCGGGCGGAATGCCCGGACCGTCGTCGCTGACCTCGATGAAGGCGGTGTCGCCGTCGGCGCCCGGGAAGCCTAGAGCGACGGCTTCTTCCTGGGTCAGGCGGGCCGTGCGGATGCGCACGATGCCGCCGCCCTTGGCGGCGCGCACGGCGTCGCGGGCATTGACGGCCAGGTTCATGACCGCCGTCTCAAGCTGGCTCTTGTCGGCGCGAACCTGCGGCAGGTCACGGCCATAGTCGGTGATCAACTTGACGTCTTCGCGCAGCAGGCGGCGCAGCAGGACCTCGAATTCCGAGATCAGTTCGCCCAGATCCAGCACCTCGCGCTGCACGGTCTGCTTGCGCGAGAAGGCCAGCAGCTTGCGCACCAGATCGGCGGCGCGCACGCCCGTCTGACGGATCTCGTTGAGGCCTTCATACGAGGGATCGCCCACCGGGTGGCGATGCAGCAGCTCGTCCAGCCGCAGCTGAATGGCGGTCAGCAGGTTGTTGAAGTCGTGGGCGACGCCGCCGGCCAGCTGGCCGATGGCCTGCATCTTCTGGGCCTGGGCCAGCTGAAGCTCGATCTGCTTCTGCTCGGACACGTCGATCATGTAGGCGACCAGACGCCCCTCGGCCCGATAGAGGTAGAGGTGGGCGATGCGGGTCGGGTCGCGCGACAGGCGCACCTCGAACGGCCCGGCCTTGCCCCCGGCCATGCGGGTCTCGGCCTCGGTGCGGGTGACCGGTTCGATCAGTTCGCCAAACAATACACCGGCCTTGGCGCCGGGGCCGGCCATGGCGGTCAGCGCCGGATTGGCCTCGAGAATGCGGGAATTGAAGGGATCCAGCCCCTCCAGCAGGGCGGCGCCGAACGGCGAGGCGCCGGAAAAGGCGTCCAGCGAACCGGGCGGCGGGGCCATGGCCGGGGCCAGGGACACGGGCGGCGCCTCGGCGGCGATGGTCTGGATGACGGCGGGCGGCGCCAGGCGGACCAGCAGACGGCCGCCGGCCAGGCGAGACACGGTGGCGACTCGGTCGGCGCCGTCGACGCGCAGAAGGCCCTCGGCCATCTCGCCCTTGCGGGCCCGGACCAGGGCCGCGAACAGGCCCGAGCCCGCCACGCCCTTGGGCAGTCGGCGCGCATCGCCCATGATCAGCCGCCAGGCGACATTGGCCGCCAGCAGACGCCCGTCGGCGGCGACCAGGGCGGTGGGTTCGTTCAAAGCGTCGATGAAGCCTTCGGCGGCGTCCAGGTCGCTCTCATGGTGGGCCGAGGCGCGAATGGCCACGAGGCCCAGAATGGCGACGCCGGCAACGCCGCCCAGCAGCAGCAACCCCGCCAGGGTGGCCGGTCCGGCGCGCAGGGCGGGAACCGCCGCCAGGCCTGCCGCAGCCACGAAAAAGATCGCCGCGCCCCAGATATAGGGGTCGAAGCGGCGGCGCGAGACGCCGGTATCAACAATGTCCTGGACGGGCATTTCGGCCATGGACGACTGCAATCCTTGTTCAAAGCCCGGTCGCGACTCAGCTTGAGCCGATCCGAGGATACTCTTTATGGAACGCAAGGTCAGAGGGCGTCTGAATTGCGCTTTAAAAACGGCCAATTAGAGCGGACGGGCCCGCGCCTTCGGCTTCTTGCCGTTCATGATGAAGCCGATGACCTTGGCCACAGCCTCGAAATGATCAGCCGGAATTTCTTCGTCGATCTCGACCGTCGCATACAGGGCGCGGGCCAGGGGCGCATCTTCGAGGACGGGCACGCCGTGCTCCTCGGCCACGGCGCGGATTTTCAGGGCCAGTTCGTCCATGCCCTTGGCCACGCATAGCGGCGCGGGCGTCTCGCCCGGCTCGTACTTCAGCGCCACGGCGTAGTGGGTCGGGTTCATGACCACCACCGTGGCCTTGGGCACAGCCTGCATCATCCGCTGGCGTGAGCGCTGCATCTGGATCTGGCGGCGCTTGGCCTTGATGTGCGGGTCGCCGTCCGACTGCTTGTACTCGTCCTTGACCTCCTGAAGGGTCATGCGCATGCGCGTCATGAACCGCTGGCGTTGCCAGAACCAGTCAAAGCCTGCGGTCAGGATCAACAGCAGGATCACGGCGAAGAACAGCTTGGTCGCCAGCTTCATCGACGCCGGGATCATATGGGACGGGTCCATCCCGACCATATTGACCACCTCGCTGGCGTGAGGCTTGAGCACGAAATAGGCGATGATGCCGGTGGCGATGAACTTCAGCGCCGACTTGGCGAACTGCACCAGGCCGTCGATGCCGAACAGCCGCCCCATGCCCTTGATCAGATCCAGCTTCTTGAGGTCAGGCTTGATCTTTTCCGGCGTCATCATGAAGCCGGTCTGGGCCACGTGGGCGATGAAGCCGAAGACCGCCGTGGTCAGCATGACCAGGACCAGCGGCGGCAGGGCCGCCATGATGGCCTGGCGAGCGATGATAACCGCCCCGCCGCTGCTCAGATCCATCTGGCCAGCATAGGCCAGGAACGGCACCAGCGCCGCCGACAGATCGCGCGTCAGCCAGCCGCCGGCCATCAGGATCACCGCGACGGCGCCGATCAGCGAGGCCAGCTGGGGAACGTCCGCGCTCTTGGCGACGTCGCCCTTGGCCTTGGCGTCCGACAGCTTCTTGGCTGACGGCTCTTCGGTTTTCGAGTCGTTGTCTGTGTCTTCCGCCATGACCCGCCCCTAGTTGAAGATCATCAGGAGGTCGCGGTAGCGGTCGGTCCAGACCATGGCGATGCCGCCAAGGCTGAGCGCCAGCAGAGACAGGCCCAGGATCACGCTGAGCGGCGAGGCCACAAAGAAGATCTGGAACGACGGCATGACCCGCCCCACTAGACCGACGGCCAGATTGAACACCAGCGAGAACACGATCACCGGGGCGGCCAGCTGGATGCCCAGGGAAAAGCTTTCGGCCACGGTGCGCACCGCCAGGGTGGCGGCGTCATGCACCGGCACGGCGCGGCTGAACGGGAAGAGGTCGTACGACTTGACGATCGCCCCAATGAACAGGTGATGCAGGTCAGTGGCCATGATCAGGGTCAGGCCCAGCATCGACAGAAAGGTCGCCACCGCCGTGCTGGACTGCCCCATCGACGGGTTGGTGGTCTGGGCGAACGACAGGGTGGTCTGCATCGAGATCACTTCGCCGGCCGTCGACAAGGCGGTAAAGAACAGCTTCAGCACCGAGCCGATCATCAGGCCGATCAGGATCTCGTGGATCACCTGACCCCAAAGGCCGCCGACCGACGTCGGCACGCCCGGGACGGTGTTCTGGAGCAGCGGCGTCAGCAGCATCGACATCAGCAGGGCAAACCCCAGACGAACGCGCGGCGGCACCGAGTCGTCGCCGATGCCGGGCATCAGCATGACCATGGCCCCGACCCGCGCAAAGACGAGGCCGGCGACATAGACCTGGGCGGCTGTCGCGTAGGAGTCCAAGCGGCCCTCGCCTCCCCTACATGCCAGCGATGCGGGCGGCGATCTGGCGCATGAAGCCGGCCATCAGGGCCCCCATCAGCGGCAGGAAGATCAGCAGGGACACGAAAATCGCCACGATCTTGGGCGCATAGACCAGGGTGGCTTCCTGGATCTGGGTCAGGGCCTGGAACAGGCCGATGGCCACGCCGACCACCAGACCGACGATCAGCACGGGCGCGCACAGCTGAAGGGTCAGCCAGATCGCATCGCGACCGACATCAAGAACTTCGGCGCCGGTCATCCAAAAGCCTCGTGAAAGCGAGCCGAACAGGGCTCAGAATCGAGGCTTCAAGATGCGACGGGTATGGTTAACAGGGTGTTAGGGGTTAGCATATTGGAGGCAGAGACGGTAGCCGCGACGCTGCGCCGCAAGCCGCCGAACACCGGTCGGATCTAGCGAATGCGGATGCGCACCGGCACCTGGACATAAGACCCTGCGCGGCTCTTGCCATCGGGACCCAACAGGTCGATCTGGAACTGTGCGGCCATCTTCAGGGCCGCGTCGCCGACGCCCAGTTCCGGCGAGCTCTCGCCCTCGACGGTGCAGGCGGTCAGGCGGCCGTCGTCCTTGACCAGGCAGTTGAGGATGGCGATGGCTTCGCGCGGCTGCGACGCCGGGATCAGAAGGTCGGTATCAGCCTTGGCCGGCGCGGCGTTGGAAAGAGCGGCGGCAAGAACAAGCGAAGCAATCACGATTTCGTCCCTGTTAGGTCTTGATCCGCTGCATCGCCTGGGCGATGCGCCGACCTTTGTTTCGACGGGGCGACCCTGCCGCCCCTCCCCTTTCGAGGTAGATCGGCGTCCCGATCCGGGTCAGTGAGCGTGAGCCGCCTTCAACCGTTGCAGTCCCTGTGCCGCCAGATCGGTCAGCGACCGCAGGCCAAGCTCGGAGAACACATCGAAGGCGCAGGCCAGGGCCACGGCCGCCCGGTCCAGCCGGCCGTCGTCGCGACCCGTGATCTCGACCCGGGCTTCGTAGAGCCGGGCCAGGTTCATCTGGGCCACGGCCCAGGAGGCCGGATCGCGTCCGCCGGGCTGGGCGGAAAGCTCGGTCTTGAACGCCATCTCGGCGGCGTCCAGCACCGCCAGATCGGCGGTCAGTTCAGCGCAGCGCGCCAGGCTGAGCGCGCGGTTGTTGGCGACCACGGCGCGCAGGGCCAGGGCCGGCTGGACCTTCAGCACCTGGGTGGCGCGGTCATAGCAGGTCACCGCCTGTTCGAAGGCGCGGTCCGAGGTCGTGGCCTCGCCCACCGACTGCAGACCGGCGCCGAGCGCGGCCTGGGCGCGGGCCCAGTCCATCGGGCTGTGGTCCATCGACAGCGGCTCCAGCGCGGCGGTCAGGGCCTCGACGCCATCGGCGATCTGGGCCAACTCGCCGTCCAGCTCGCCCAGTTGCACCAGGGCAGAGCCGCGCAGGCCCTCCAGGCGAGCCCACGTCAAAGGCTCAAAGTCCGGATCCAGGGCGGCGGCCGCGGCCGTGGCCTCGGTGATCGCCAACTGGGTCAGGGCGCGATCCTTCAGGCGCGCGCCGCAGGTCAGGATCAGTTCGATGCGCGCGGCGCGCTGCTCGGCCAGCAGCAGCCGGGCCGAACCGCCCTTAACGCGCTTGGCGGCGGCCAGGGCGCGCAGTGGGGCGTCATAACCCTGCACGGCGGCCAGGGCGCGATCGATATTGTTCTCGGCCAGGCCCGCGCGGCCATCGAGACCCGCGACCAGGGCCATGGCCAGGCCGCAGCGCTGTCCCGGCGCCGTGCGCGCCAGGGTCAGGGCCGCGCCGGCGGCGGCGTTCAGCCCCTCGTCGCCGAACAGATCGGCGCCCAGAATAGCCAGGACGGCCTGCTCGCAGCGGGTCGAGGCCAGGGCCTCCAGGCGACGTTCGCTTTCGAAGATCTTGCCGGCGGCTTCGGCGTGCGAGGCGGCCTTGCGCAGGGCGGCGGCGTCACCGGATCGGCGGGCCAGCTCGCGCCAGACCACGGCGGCCTCAAGCAGGCGCGCGCCACGATCCTTGGTTCCAATGCGACCCGCCGCCACATCGGCCGAGCGCGCCTCGTTGGTCAGCAGTCTTATATCGAGAAGCTCGAGCAGCGAGGTGTCGCCGCCCGTCAGGCCCTCGCGATACGACGCCGCCTTGGACTCCGCTCCGGCATCGACGCCGAAGAGACGTTTCAGATCACGACCGAACTCGAACATCGACGCGCATCTCCGCACACGGACCGTCCCACACCGGGACGTCCGGCAAGGGTTCAACGCATCAGGAGCAAAGCCGGAGCCAAGAGACTTAACAAGTGGTTAATAGGTGTTTACGGCGCGTTAACCATAAATAGTCGGGGACGCTCGTGAAAACACGCCAAGACCCGCAAATTCAATGGGTTTTGACCCATTCTGGCACACTTCTTGCTACTGCCCCCGCGGACGGGGTCGCGTCGTAAACCCATGTTGTTAGAACGTTGTTCACCAACGTAAAGATGACGTTAACCATCAAACTTAAGAACCCGTTTACCTTTCGTTCTGCGGCGAGCCTGCGCAGGCACGGGCCGGGCCATGTCGCGACTGAGCCGCCCCCTCCCCTTCCCCACGAAACACGCTAGAAATCCGGCTCCAGCGCGAGGGAGCCCGCCATGACCGTCATTCTGTGGACCGCCAGCCTGTGCCGCTCGGACCCCGGCTATGGCGGCTGGTCCTTCGTGCGGCGCCTGGAGGGCGCGAGCGGCCCCGAAGCGATCAAGGGCGCGGCCGGCGGCGAGCGGCGGACCAGCGGCGCCCGCATGTCGCTGATCGCCCTGACCGAGGCCCTGGCCAGTCTCACGGATCAGCCCGCCAATGCCGCCGTGACCCTGTATTTCGAAGATCGCGCCCTCGCGACCGAACTGGTCAGCGCCGACGGCGCCTATGCCACGGCCGAGCCCGAGGCCTGGACGGCCGCCCGAGCGGCCGTCGCCGCCCGCCCCGTTCTGAACCTCGCGCCCCTGCCCGCCAATGCGCCGGCCGCCGGGTTCCTGGCCGCCTGGGCCGATTTCGGCCTCGACACCGCCAAGACGCGCGGCAGCTTCAAGGCCGCGATCCCCAAGCCCAATCTGCTGAAGTTTCCGGGTTAGACACAGAGCACGGGTTCGCGCCCTCGCCGGTTTCGACCGGCGAGTTGGCCCCCGAAAACTTGGGGAGGCGGCGGAGCGTCCGGGCCAGGCCCGGATGAGTGTGTAGTGGAGTACCGTTTCGGCCGTGGCCGGAGCGCTCCGCGCGGTCGTTATCCCTCTGGCCGGGGTGCGCAGGCCTGTTCAGCCTTTTGCCCCACCCGGATTTCATCCCCCTCGCGACGGACCCAGCCTTGGGCTGCAGCCGCGCCGATTCCGGAGGAACCCGGAGCGAACCTTCGGACGGGCGGAGGCTTGGCCTTCCTCCGATAGGCGGGTTTACGTCACCCACCCTCTTGACCCCGTACAACCGCCTCCACCGCCCGTCAGGTCGCCAGCTGGACGCCCTCCCCTTGCGATGAAGCGAGGAGAAGTATGCGGCCGTTTTGCAGGGGGCTGCGTCGATTTTGGATCGTGACGCTGGGTGCGGCGGTTAGGGCGTTGAATTTGTTGGGGCGGAGGGGTGTGGATGCCCGTGCAGGAACGGGGATTAGTCAGACCTAGCATGCCTTGCAGCAAGCATGGAACGCCCGCGGACAACTAGAGGATAACTTTGAAAGGCGCGCTCTAAGAGAGCCCCACCTTGAATCATCCGCATCACAAAGTCAGCTTGTGAACACGGCTCAGCGAGTCGAACAGGCGACTTCCAGCTCCGACAACCTTTGAGAGGACAAGAATCTGCTCCTTGCAGGCCAAATCCTGGGATGGAGCTGGATAGTTGATACGATGATCGGCCTCGCCCCAAATTTCCTCGAATAGAGTTCGGACCTGCAACTCGCAACACAATGGCGAGTCAGCTCTGGGACGGATTAGGTAGTGAACGCTAGTATAGGCAGTGGGTTTCTGCGCCACTTCAAGGTCGAAACCTTCGAAGTAAGCTACGTTATCGGGATCCCAAGTGTAAGCTTTCGCGCGCTCCCCCAGAACCCAATCGCCATCAGCGACCCTTCGCCTGATGACGGCGTCGATCTCGCCGAATGCATCCTGAAAAAGGTGTAAAACCCGCACCCCTGCTAGATCCGTCACGCGCTCGGCGAAATTCGCCTCGTTGATGTCGACACCAGCGGCGGCCTTCCTTCTCAATTTCTCTGCCAAATGGCCGGGATCTTTGAGCCGGTACTTATAAGAATGCACAGCCTCGGCACCCGGCCTATTCAAATCCGGGTGCTGACCAACCGTTTCAGCCACCGACTTCATAAATACGTTCAAGTCATGTTGGCGAGCACGATAGAGTTCTACGAGCCTTATTATAAGATCCTCATCCATTGAGCTTCGCCACCCGAGCCATAAAATCTTTTGCAAAGGTCTGATACGCTTCTAGCGTCGCCTCATAGATTTTTCGATTTCCTCCGATTGTGGATTTATCTTCAGATTCGAGCGAATCCAACGCAGGCAATTGCCACATTGGTTTGTGATACTTTTGCGCCATACTAGGAAGGGTATTGTGACTATATATTACAGCATTGTCGCCAATAGACGCCTCCAAAACGTCACCATCAATGATTGATCGGCTATTTTTATCGATATATGTTTCAATTACACTTGGAATTTGCTTTGCGTAATTATAATGCGCCTGAGCTAAATCTAGATTATTACCAGACCCGGAATATTTTCTGGCATTATAAACTGTGTACCCTAGAAATTCGACAAACTTACTAGGAAAACTCTCCCTTTTGCTGTCGGAAAGAAAATGAAAGATACTTTCAAATTGCTTTCTCCAAACCTTCAGGGCACTACCAATATTTCTAATTCCATAAATAGAGAATAGATCTGGTGAACAAGGGATAATAAACCCATCGGCCAGCGACAACAGATTCCGGTTGAGCGCACCAAGACTTGGCGACGTATCGAAGATTACATAGTCATAGCCGTACTCAGCGGCATATCGCTCCGCGATGGCTCGGACACGAGTTCCCGTTCTAATGGCCAAAGGATCACCCTGATAGACGCCACTCCATCGCTCGGCGATCTTGGCCTCGTAGAGGTGAAGCGTCAGACGTCCCGGGATAAGGTGGACGTTGGTGGCGAGCTCACAGGGCGGCGGGAGGTGATCAAGCTCGGCAGTACCGTCTTCCGTCGGCTTCAACAAGAAGTGTATTGACCGAAGCTCCTTCGTCATAGCTTCAAAATTTTGCGGACTGGACGCTCGAGAAGCATCGAAATCTTCAATATAGGGATCTTCAGCGGCCCATATTGTATGTATGTGCTCCATCTCCAGAGCATATATAGTTAAATTACATTGGGGGTCGAGATCGATCAGAAGGACCTTTTTACCTAAAGAACCAAGCGCGTGCGCGAGATGGAAGGTTAATGTTGTTTTCCCCACCCCGCCTTTATTGTTGAATATTGTTACAACCTGCACGTTTGAGTCCCCCATGAACTCGCGAGGGTACCTAATGGGGGCGTGCGGTCAAGTTGTCTCAGGGCCCGACCCCCTTCCCCAGCGGAGACGGACAGCACCTACCGCCCCAACATCCACTCGGCCACCAGATTGCGGTGACAGTGCACTTAATCGCCTCACCTTCTCCCCTTCCGGGAGAAGGTGGCCCCGGCGAAGGTCGGGGTCGGATAAGAGGTCGAAAGCCCCATCCGGAAAGGTCCGCGAGACCCCTCACCCGGCCCTTCGGGCCACCTTCTCCCGCAAGGGGAGAGGGCGACTATCCCGCAGCCACCCCGCCGCCGCATAGGTGTGGGTAACCAGCAGGTCGCCGCCGCCGGCCAAGCCGGTCTTGCCCGCGCAACGAAGTCAGGCCCGGGCCGTTCAGTCCGGTGTTAGTGTGATCGCCGGGCGCCCGGCGGGGGAAACGGCATGAGCATGACCCTGAGACGCATGGCCATGACCGCAGTGTTTGCGGCAGTCTTTCTGGGAACCGTGGCCATGGCCGTTGAAGAACCTGCCTTTAAGGTCGTCCTCCACGAGGGCGACTTTGACGTTCGCGACTATCCCGCCCTGGTGGTCGCCGAAGTGACCGTCAGCGGCGATCAGAAACAGGCGGCCAGTCGCGGCTTTCGATTGCTGGCCGGCTATATCTTCGGCGGCAACAGGACGCGCCAGAGCATCGCCATGACCGCGCCGGTCGCCCAGGCGCCGGCCGGCCAGACCATCGCCATGACGGCGCCGGTCACCCAGACCCAAAGCGCCGGCCAGTGGGTCGTGAGGTTCACCATGCCCAGCCGCTACAGCCTGGAATCCCTGCCTGAGCCGAACGACCCCCAGGTGAAGCTTCGCCTTATTCCGCCGTCCCGCCTGGCGGTGCTGCGCTTCTCGGGCCTGGCCGGAGCGGACACGGTCGAGGCCAAGACCGCTGACCTGAAGAAACGCCTGTCGGCCCGCCAGCTGCGGGCGACCGGGCCCGCGTCGCTGGCGCAGTACAATCCGCCCTGGACCCCGTGGTTCATGCGCCGCAACGAGGTGATGATCCCCGTCGCCCCTTAGCGGTGTCACCCCAGAATGCGGACAATGCACCAGTAGGCGGCCGTGACGCCGATGCCGTAGGCGGCGCCGCGCTGAAAGAGGCGGCGGTGTTGCGGGGCGTAGCGGCGGATCAGCTCCAGCACCAGCAGTCCGGCCCCGACGATGATCAGTTGCCCGATCTCGACGCCGATATTGAAGGTCAGCAGGGCGGTGGGGACCTCGCGCTCGGGCATGCCGATCTCGGCCAGGGCCCCGGCGAACCCGAACCCGTGCAGCAGCCCAAAGGCGAAGGCCACCAGCCAGGGGGCCCGTTCCGACAGGCGCGGCGGCCCCTCGGGCCGTGACTTCACGATCTCGACGGCCAGGAACACGATCGACAGGGCGATGCAGATCTCCACCGGCTGACGCGGCAGGCTGATCAGGTTCAGGGACGTGGCGACCAGGGTCAGGGAATGGGCGAGCGTGAAGGCCGTCACGGTCTTGGCGATCCGCATGCCGCCGCGCAGCAGCAGCACCAGGCTCAGGACGAACAGCAGGTGATCATAGCCGGCCAGGATGTGTTCCACGCCGAGCACCAGATAGGTCCGGGCCACCTGCAAGCGGTCGGGCGCCGCGCGCACCTCCATCAGCGGCCGGTCGGCCGTGAGCCGGCCGACCTGAACAGGACGCCCCAGCGGCGCAATCCGCACCAGGGCGTCGGTGAAGGTTGCGTCCAGTCCGGTCAGGCCGACGGTCTGGCCTTCCAGCCCCCGGGGACAGTCGAAGCTTGCCACCTCGACCAGCGCTCCAACGATCAGGTCACGCGAGGGCGGCTGCGACCGGCATTGCGCCGGCAGGCTGGGCGCGGCGTGGGTCGCCAGACCGCCGCGGATCGGCGCCTTCCAGACCATTTTCCAGGCCGTAGGCGAGGTCTGGGTCAGCTCCAGATAGCCGGGCCGCAGATCGTCAGCCCGGGCCACGCCGGCGAGCGTGAGCCAGGCCAGAACCAGGGCGGCCAGACGCAGCAATGTCATTGGGGCCGCGCGATGACGACGTCATAGCCCTTGAGCAGGTCCTGATAGGCCTTGGCCTCCCGCTCGGCGCGGGTGGCGGCGCGCCAGTCGTTCTCGACCGCCTGACGCACCTGATCCAGCGCGGGCGGCGGCCCCAGCTTTACGGCGGTGACCTTGACCACGTGCAGGCCAAAGCCGGACGCGACCGGCCCCGTCCATTGGCCGATCGGCGCGCGCAACAGCCCCTCGGAGAAGGCCTCGCCAAACTGCCTGTCGACCTCGGAACGGGAGGCCTCGGACAGGGTGGTCGGCAGCGACAGGGGTTGCCTGAGCTGAGCCGGCGACGCGCCGGCCGCCAGGCGGGTGAGGATCGTCGCGGCCCGGGCCTCGGCGGCGTCGCGGTCGGTGGCCGAGCCGACATAGATCTGCTGGAAGCTGAGCTTGGCATCCGGGACGTAGAGCGCCGGACGGGCCTGCATCCAGGCCTTCAGGACATCATCGCCCGGGGTGACGCTTTCCAGCTGGTCGGCGGCCAGGAACTCCATCTTCGAGCGCAGCCGCCGCCGGATCACCGGGTCGTCGCGATCCAGACCCAGGCGCAGGGCCTCGCGATAATAGACCTCCTCCTGGACATACTCGCCGATCAGCCCGTCCAGCTCGGCCGGGGTCGGCGGGCGATGCCAGGTCTGCATCCACAGGGTGACGATGCGCTGGACCCGCGCCTCGTCGACCGCGATGCGGCGCTCGCCCGGATCGGGACCGCCGCCGGCCAGGGCGAAGACCATGAAGATCACGGCCCCGGCCAGCAGGAACTGGACCAGGGGCTCGCGCAGACCCTGGACCAGGCGTTCGCGTAGCGTCATCCGTCAGGCCTTGGGCGTGTACCAGATCGGCGAGGTATAGGCCCGCTCCTGGTCCTTCATCCGCACCTCCGGGCCCATCTTCACCTTGTAGCGCACGGCGTCATAGGCCACCCAGCGCGGGGTCGGGATCTCCATCACCCGCACATAGTAGAAGGCCTTCAGGGTCGGGTCGAAATCGGGGTCGGTCCACACCGTGGTCAGCTCCGGCGCGCCGATGGTGTTGGCATAGGTGGCGGTGGCCAGATCGACGGTGTCGCCGACCGGAGGGACCTTGCCGCCCGTCATCGCCCGGCGGGCCGGGTCGCTCCAGACCACGTCATAGATCTGCTCGTGGGTGACGCCGGCCTTGTCGACCCAGCCCTTGACCATCTGGACGCGATCCAGATTGGCCCCGATCGGGTCCTTGAGGGCCGAGACGATGAACACCGGCGCCTTGCCGGCCCCGGCCTTGAGATCGCCGCCCATCGGCACGCCGCGGGCATAGCCGGCCTTGACCCAGTTGGTCTTCAGGTCGTTGGCGGTGAAGTCCCAGCCGCCGAACACCCGCACCTGCATGCGCGGGCCGGTCGAGGCATAGACTTCGCGCCGCATCATCGCATCGAAGATGGCGGCGCGGGTATTGGACTTGGCCCAGACGGCGGCATAGCCACCCGCCAGATAGTGATAGCCGCTGCGCCCCTCGCGCGTGCCCAGGTTCTGCGGCTCCATCGCCCGGCCGGCGCGCGGCTCAACGGCCGAATGCTTGCCGAAGAAGTTGTCCTCGTCGCCCGTCGCCAGGGCCGTGTGGGAGTCGGTCGAGCCGATCATGCCCATCTTGTAGGGATTGACCCCGGTCTTGGCCTCGATCGCCAGGCCGCGCTTGAGGGCCTCGCGGACATATTCGCCGGCGAACATGTCCGGCGTCTTCTTGGACGACATGGGCAGGTTGCCCAGGTCCCAGCCCGCGTCGCCGAAGCTGGCGAACTCATCATTGGGCGACAGGAAGGGGTGAGACTCGCTGTCGCCCTTGATCTGGGTCGCCTCGACCAGCGGCTCACGGGCCGCGCGGCGGCGGGCATAGTCGGCCGACATCGGGCCGCCGTCAGGACCGGTCAGCTCGAACATCAGGCCGTTGGAGACATTGGAATTGTGCGGAATGGCCAGGGCCTTGCCGCCGGTGGTCTTCTCGTAGCCGTCCATATAGTCCCACAGCATCTCGGCCGAGGTGCCGACCAGGGACGAATAGGGCACCACCTTGGAGGCCTCGGCCTTGCCATCGCGGAACATCACCACCCGGTGCAGATTGTCGCCCTTGGGCATCAGGGTGTATTCGAAGCCCATGAAGGCGCTGAACTTGCCCGGGTCGTTGTAACGCTCGACGATCGAGACGTGGTCGTTCCAGATCGAGCGGGTCGTCTTGGCCGAGCGCTTGGGATCACTGATGTTGGCCGGCAGCGAGCCGCTGGCGGCGGCGTCGATCAGTTCGCCCGTCGCCTTCATCGAGCCCTCAGGGCCCTCATGCATCAGGTCATGCCAGCGGCGAAACAGCGGATTGCGCAGCAGGAAGCCCGGCGTCTCATAGATCTTGCGGGTGAAGCCCAGGCCATCGGAATGGTCGGCGATGACCAGAAAGTCCAGCGGCCGGGCAAGCTTGGCCTTCAGGCCGCCGGTCGAGGTCACCTCTTCGCCGCGCGCGAACCGCAGCGCCTCCTCCGAGCCCAGACGCACGCCAAAGCCGAAGGCGTCGACCGAATTGCTGGTGTGCAGGTGGGTGTCGCCCCAATAGACCCGCTCGGGAAATTCGGTGTCGACGACCGCCGTCTTGGCGCCCGCCCCCGTTTTTGAACCGACCTTGTCGCAGGCCGCCAGGCCAACGACACAGGCTCCGACGACGACAAGAGCGCCTATGGCCTTCTTCATGATTGTTCCCCCGCGCATTTTTTTTGAAGACTAGACCCAGAACCGTGTCGGAAGCACGCGGGATTTCAGCGTCTGGGCCTTCCGGGGTGATTTTGGAGAGGGCAAGAGCGGCGCGGCTCGGTCATTTGAACAGGTCGGTGGGCGCCTTGGTGTCGCCCGGCGTGTATTCGTAGAGCGGCACGCCACGCTCCTTGGCGGCGCGCATCAGCACCACGCCACTCAGGCGCATGGCGCGGGACAGCGCCACGATGTGATCTTCGCCGATACCGCGCAGTCTGTGCTGTTGACCCAGGAAGGTGAAGGACGCCCTCGCCCAGTGCGTCTCGCAGGTGTCGCAGTAGGGCGCAGGCTCGACGGTGTGAGCCAGTTCGAAGCGGATCGGCAAATCCCGCTCTTCGCCGTCGAAGTCCCGAAAGTGGACAACCCGCGTTGCGAAATACTCGAACGGTACAGCGTCCCAGTCGCACATGCCGCCCCCTGTCGCCCAGCCGACTTCAACCTAGGGCAACGAGAACAAAATAGCAACTTTCGAGTGCGTCAGGCGCGCGCCGTCCGCTCCACCAGATCCGCCAGTTCCTCGGCCGCGTTGGGCTTGGCCACTGACCGCGCGCCGTCCGACATCCGCGCCAGGCGCTCGGGGTTCTTGAGCAGGGCGTTGAGGGCGCCGGCCATGGCGTCGACGGTCAGTTCGTCCTCGAAGCACACGGCGGCGCCGCCGGCTTCTTCCAGCAGGCGGGCGTTGAAGCGCTGGTGGTCGTCGGCGGCGATCTTCAGGGGGACCAGGATCGACGGCCGGCCGGCCACGGCCAGCTCGGTGCAGGTCGAGGCGCCCGAGCGGCCGATCACCAGGTGCGACTGGCGCAGATAGCCGGCCATGTCGCGGAAGAACGGCGCGACCTCGCAGTCGACCATGGCGTTGCGATAGACCTTGCGGGCGTGTTCCAGGCTCTCGGCCCGGGCCTGCTGGAAGACCTTCAGGCGGCCGCGCATCTCTTCGGGCAGCTTGGCGATGGCCTCGGGGATCAGTTCCGACAGCAGGCGGGCGCCCTGGCTGCCGCCGGTGACCAGGATGCGCAACTGCACTTCCGGCGGCAGATAGGGCACGTCGAACAGGGCGCGCACCGGCGGGCGCACGGGGTTGCCCACGACATGGGCGCGGGCCTTCACGGCGGGCGCCGCCTTTTCCAGGATCGGGAAGGCGCAGGCCACTTCGGTGACCCGGGGGGCCAGGAAGCGGTTGACGCGGCCCAGCACCGCGTTCTGCTCGTGGATCACCGTGGGGCGGCCCTGCGACAGGGCGCCCAGCAGGGCGGGAAGCGCGGGATAGCCGCCGAAACCCACCACTACGGCCGGGTCCAGGCGCTTGAAGGCGGCTCTCGCCTGCAGCACGCCCTGGGCGACCACGAAGCCGGCCTTGAGCATGCCGATCGGATCGCCGGCCTTGGCGGTGGCGGCCGACAGGGCCAGGCGCTCCTCGGCCGGGAACTTGTCGGCATAGATCGCGCCGCGATCATCGGTGGCCAGCACCACGCGCCAGCCGCGGGCGCCGAGGGTTTCGGCCAGGGCCTGGGCGGGGAACATGTGACCGCCGGTACCCCCGGCGGCGACGACAACAAGCTTGCTCATGTCAGTTGAACGCGCCGCCCTGGGTAAACTCGCCGGAGGGGCCATAGGCGCCGGGGCGCTTGCGCAGCAGGGCCAGGGCCAGGCCCAAAGTCAGTCCCATAGCCAGCATCGACGATCCCCCGTAGCTGATGAACGGAAGCGTCATGCCCTTGGTCGGGATCATGTTCAAGTTCACCGCGATATTGATCATCGCCTGCTGGCCCACCAGCACGAACAAACCGGCGGCGGCGACCTGCTCGAAGGTGTCGTTCAGCTTCATGGCCTTCATCATGCCGCGCACCACCACGAAGGCGAACAGGCCGATCAGCGACAGCGAGAACACCAGGCCATATTCCTCGGCGGCGACCGAATAGATGAAGTCGGTGTGCAGGTCGGGCACGTGGCGCTTCATGACCCCCTCGCCCGGGCCGCGCCCGAACAGGCCGCCGGCGTGGATGGCCTCGGCGGCGCGGGTGATCTGGTGGGTGTCGGCCTGGTCGGGACTGAGAAACTTCTGCACCCGGGCGTGCACGTGGTCGAACAGGAAATAGGTCGAGAACAGTCCCGCCACCGCGACCCCGCCCAGGCCCATGATCCAGCTGATCGGCACCCCGGCCATCCAGAAGGCGGCCCCGAAGGCCACGGTGATCAGCACGGTCTGGCCCACATCGGGCTGGATCAGCAGCAGGCCCACGGCGATGGCGTACAGCAGGAAGGCGATCGAGACGCCCGGCACCCCCTCGCCCTTCTGGCCCTCGGCGAACATCCACGAGACCAGCACGATCAGGGCCGGCTTCATGAACTCGGACGGCTGCAGGGTGAAGCCGGCGAACTGCACCCAGCGGGTGGCGCCCTTGGCGTTGTGGCCGATGAACGGCAGGGCGATCATCACCGCGATGGCCGCCACATAGACGAAGAAGGCCGTGCGCCGCACGCCCTTGGGCGACAGCATCGAGGTCCCCAACAGGATCACCGCCGAGAGGCTGGCGAAGACGCACATGCGCAGGGCGAAATGGAACTGGTCGTCGATGCCGATCCGCTGGGCCGCCGCCGGGCTGGAGGCGAACGACAGCAGCACGCCCAGGGTGACCAGTATCGCCGTGGCGCCCAGCAGCCAGCGATCGGTCGTCCACCACCAGATGCCGATCGCCGTGCGGTCGGTTCTGGCGAAGGCGTGGGTGGTCTGGGTGGCCATGGCCGGAGAGTCGGCGCGCAAGGTTAATCGAACATTGCTGCCACGCTTGTCGGCGGGGGATATGCGGCGAAAGGCGACGGACTTTTCGCCTGTGGATGGGCCGGCGGCGGCGCGCTAAGGGTGAGACCGCTGTTTGCCGCCCGAGGATGACGATGAAAGACGCCTGGATCGCCCGCCGAAGCCTGCTGGTTGGGGCCGGACTGTTGCTGGTAAGCCCGCTGTCGGCGCACGCCCAGGGCGCCAAGCCCCGGGTGGCGATCGAGACCGCGCTGGGCGTGATTGTGGTGGAACTGGAAGACAAGAAGGCGCCGATCACGGCCGCCAACTTCCTGCGCTATGTCGACAAGAAGAAGTTCGACGGCGGCAGCTTCTATCGCGCCTCACGGGCCCGGGGCGCGCCGACCAACGGCTCGATCCAGGCCGGCCCCTCGATCCGCACCCGCCGCTTCGCGCCCATCGCTCATGAGAGCACCAGACTGACGGGGATCAGGCACAAGGCCGGGACCATCTCGATGGCCCGCAACGAGCCGGGCAGCGCCACGGCCGACTTCTTCATCTGCGCCAGCCCGATGGCCTATCTCGACGCCAAGCCCGGCGCGGCCGGTGACAACCAGGGCTTCGCGGCCTTCGGCACGGTGGTCAAGGGCATGGACGTGGTGCGCAAGATCCTGGCCTCGAAGACGGATGGGGTGCCGCAGAACCCCAGCATGAAGGGGCAGATGATCAATCCGCCGGTGGGGATTGTGGGGGTGAAGCGGGTTTAGAGGGCGCGAAGCCCCACTCTGCCCCCTCCTCTCCCGTCATTCCCGCCCTTGTGGCGGGAACCTCTCTATCCGCCGCAGGTGCGGAAGGGGCGAAGTGCGCGCGCACTTCGCCGGCGCTTCACGTGCGGCTGAACCAGGGGTTCCCGCCACAAGGGCGGGAATGACGGTTGATAGGGTTGAGCTTCGCAAGGCAGGCCAAAGCGGCCAGGCCGCGCCCTGAAATCCTTGGAGGCGAGCTTGCTCTGGCTGACGGCCTCGTCAAGGACGGCCCCTGCGGGGCCGCCGCCTCGCGGCGACGCGAGAGCGTCGTCCTTGACGAGGCCGGCAGCCAGAGCTCCAATGCTACCAAAGGTTTCAGGACGGGCTGCACCCGCGTGGGCGGATCGACAGTGTCACAGTGGACCTACAAGCGAGGATTAATGGCAACGTGGAGTGATATAGTTACGGGCGGCTTGGCCACATTGGGCGCCCTTGGTGGCGTCGGAGTGGTCTCTGCAGCCGTGGCAAAGTTCGTTTCTGACCACGCATCGCAACGTCTGCTTCAGGCGCACAAAAGTGAACTCGACCAAGCTTTGGAGAGTCACAAGTCACAGCTTTCCAAGGAAACCGAGACTCACAAGCTAAAACTCAAACGAGAAGAGCTCATATTCCAGCGTGAGGTCGAAGCTGCGCAAGCATTTATGAGCATGTGGCGCGCAGTTTGGCCACGGTACAGAATGCCGGACATGGATTGGGACGATGCGTGCTCTGACGCAGCCGAAGATTTCGGCCTCTATGAAAAAATTCTTGAAGATTTTTTGGAGCAGCACACCATCGCCATCAGCGATACCGTGCGCCAGGGGATAGAGTCAGCCCGATCCATAGCAGCTAGAGAAAAGTTTTTTACCTTAGAGCAAGGGCAAGAACCACCCACCGAAGCTGTTAAAGCCGCTGGTGAGATGCTGGATTTACTCAAAGAAGCTCAAAATCACATTTTGAAAGATTTGAGGCGCTAGCTAACTAAATCTGCAAAATACAGGCGAACGCCCCACCCCTACCCCCGCGCCGCCTTAACCCCGATCTTCCCCAGCCCCTCGACCGCCGCCCGGAACGCCTCGCCGCGGGCTTCGAAGTCCGCGAACTGGTCGAACGAGGCGCAGGCCGGCGACAGCAGCACGATGGCGTCCTCGCCGCTGTCCATGGCGTCCGAGAACGCCGCCGCCGTGGCCACCTCGATGCTTCCGCACAGCCGCACCGGGGCCTTGCCCTCCAGCGTGGCGGCGAAGTCTTCGGCCGCGTCGCCGATCAGATAGGCCTTGGCCACGCGCGGGAAGAGGTCGGTCAGCTCACTGATGCCGCCGGCCTTGGGCACGCCGCCGGCGATCCAGTAGAACTTGGGATAGCTGCTCATCGCCTGGCGGGCGGCGTCGGCGTTGGTGGCCTTGCTGTCGTTGACGAAGCGCACGCGGCCGATCTTGCCGACGGTCTCCATCCGGTGAGCCAGGCCCGGGAAGGTCAGCAGGCCCTCGACCACGTCATGGGCGGGGATGCCGATGGCGGTGGCGGCCGCATAGGCGGCGCAGGCGTTCTGCCAGTTGTGGCGCCCCGGCAGGCTGCGGGCGCGCAGCAGGTCGGCCATCTCGGTGACGCGATCGCCGGTGGCGTCGTACAGCACGCCCTGCAGGGCGTAGACGCCCCGGCCCATGGCCTTGCCGGCGCTGATCGGCCAGATGGTGCGGCGGTTGGCGGCGGTGATCTCGGTGCAGATCTGCTGGCACCAGGGGTCATCGACCCCGATGATGGCGGTGTCGCCCTTGCCCTGGTTGAGGAAGATCCGGCGCTTGGCGGCGATATAGCCGTCCATGCCGCCGTGACGGTCCAGGTGGTCGGGCGAGATGTTGAGCAGCACCGTGGCGTCGGCCTTGAGGCTGCTGGTCAGGTCCAACTGGTAGGACGACAGTTCCAGCACATAGACGGCGCCGCCGTGCATGTCTTCCAGGCCCAGAACGCCGGTCCCGATATTGCCGCCGACGCGGGTGTCGCGGCCGGCGCTGGCGCACAGGTGGCCGATCAGCGCCGTAGTGGTGGATTTGCCGTTGGTGCCCGTGATGGCGATGATCTTGGGCCGCTTGTGCGGCGGGGCGGCGTTGACCGTGCGGGCGAACAGCTCGATGTCGCCCAGGATCTCGACCCCGGCGTCGCGGGCCATCTTCACCGTCCAGTGCGGCTGGGGATGGGTCAGGGGCACGCCAGGCGACAGCATCAGGGCCGAGAACAGGCTCCAGTCGGCCGAGCGCAGGTCGACGACCTTGAAGCCCTCGGCCATGGCGGCGTCCTGGCTGGCGGGGTTTTCGTCCCACACCGCCACATTGGCCCCGCCGGCCACGAGGGCGCGTGCGGCCGTCAGGCCGGTGCGGCCCAGGCCGAACACCGCGACGGTCTTGCCCTCGAAACCACGGACGGGGATCATGATCTGGCTCCCTATCTCAGCTTCAGGGTGGCGAGGCCGACGAAGGACAGCATCATCGCCACGATCCAGAAGCGGATCACGACGGTGGATTCCGGCCAGCCCAGCTTCTCGAAATGGTGGTGGATCGGGGCCATCAGGAAGACCCGCTTGCCGGTCTTCTTGAAGTAGCCGACCTGGATGATGACGCTGAGCGCCTCGGCCACGAACAAACCACCGACAATGCCCAGCACCAGCTCATGCTTGGAGCACACGGCGATCGCGCCCAGGGCGCCGCCGAGGGCCAGCGAGCCGGTGTCGCCCATGAAGATCTTGGCGGGGGGCGCGTTGTACCAGAGGAAGCCCATGCCTCCGCCGATGATCGCGCCGCACAGCACCGCCAGCTCGCCGACGCCGGGCGCGAAGTGCAGGTTCAGATAGTCGGCGAACTTGTAGTTGCCGACCAGATAGGTGATCAGGCCGAAGGTCGCCGCGGCGATCATCACCGGCACGATGGCCAGGCCGTCCAGCCCGTCGGTCAGGTTCACGGCGTTGGAAAAGCCGGCGATGGTGACGGCGGCGAAGGCTACGTAGAACCAGCCGAGGTTGATCACCAGCGTCTTGAAGAACGGGAAGACCAGGCTGGTTTCCATGCCCGGCGCCATGTCTTCCTTGGGCGCGAACAGGATCAGCAGCACGGTGGCGGCGATGGCCACGACGAACTGGGCGACCAGCTTCTGGCCGCTGGAGAGGCCGGCCGTGGTCTGCTTGGTGACCTTGGCGTAGTCGTCCATGAAGCCCAGCACGCCGTAGCTGCCGGTGATCAGCAGCACCACCCAGACATGGACGTTGCGTAGGTCGGCCCACAGGATGGCGCCCACGAACAGGCCGGCCAGGATCATGAAGCCGCCCATGGTGGGCGTGCCGGCCTTTTCGGTGATGTGGCGGGCGATGCCGTCGGTGCGGATCGGCTGGCCCTTGCCCTGGCGGGCCTTCATCCAGCGGATGAAGCGCGAGCCCATGGCGACGGCGACGATATAGGCGGTCAGCATGGCCATGCCGGTCCTGAAGGTCAGGTACTTCAGCAGGTTCAGCAGCGGCACGTGCTCCTGGGAGCGCGCCAGCCATTCATACAGAAAATACAGCATCAGCCCCGTCCCCCAAGATCAAGCGCCGCCAGAGCCTTGGCCAGAAGGCCCGCCCTGGAGCCATTCGACCCCTTAACCATCACCACGTCGCCCGGCCGGATCGCGGCCGTCAGTTCCGCCGTTAACTTTTCGGTAACCTCCGCGTAGCCGCCCCGCCGAGTCGGCGGAAGCGCCTCCCAGAGTGATTTCATGTGGACGCCTGCCAGAAAGACAAGATCGACGTTCGCGGCATCCAGCGGGCCTGCAAGCTCGGCGTGAAACCGGGCGCTGCCCTCGCCCAGTTCGAGCATGTCGGTCAGCACGGCGATCCGCCGGCCCGCAACCTTGCGCGCGCCCAGCGTCGTCAGGGCCGCCTGCATCGAGACCGGATTGGCGTTGTAGCTCTCGTCGACCAGAGTGAAGGAGCCGCCGTCGATCTTGACGATCGTCTCGGCGCCGCGTCCCTCGATCGGCTCGAAGGTCGCCAGGGCCCGCAGAGCGGTGTCGCGATCCACGCCCAGGGCTTCCAGCATCAGCAGCACGCACAGGCTGTTGGGGCCCCAGTGGACGCCGGTCTGCAGAAGCGGGAACTTGATCAGCTCGCCGCGCAGGTCGACGGTGACCAGGGCGCCGTCGTCAATGACCTCGAATGCGAGCAGCCGGGCGGTGACGCCCTCGCCCGAGCCGAAGCTCCACACCGCCGCGCCGGCCTTCTCGGCCTCGGCCTTCAGCAGGTCGAACCAGGGGTTGTCGGCGTTCAGCACGGCCACGCCCTCGGGCTCCAGGCCGGCGAAGATCTCGGCCTTGGCGCGGGCAACGCCCGCCTCGCCGTCGGCGAAGTTTTCCAGGTGCACGGGGCCGACGGTGGTGATGGCCACGGCGTGCGGACGGATCATCCGCGACAGCGGCACGATCTCGTCGGCGTGGTTCATGCCGACCTCGAACACGGCGCGTTCAGTGTCGCGCGGCATGCGGGCCAGGGTCAGGGGAACGCCGATATGGTTGTTGTAAGACTTGACCGACGCATGGGCCTTGCCGGCCAGGCGCAGGCCGGCCTCGACGGCGCGGGTGACGCTAGTCTTGCCGACCGAGCCGGTGATCGCGCCGCGACGGGTCTGGGGGGCGCGCATCCGGGCCGCCTCGCCCAGACGCTCCAGGCCCCGGAAGGTGTCCTCGACCAGCACCGCCGGCACCGGCACGGGCTTGGAGACGAGCGCGCCGGCCGCGCCCTTGTCATTGGTCTGAACGACGAACTCATGGCCATCGCGCGCGCCGGTCAGGGCCACGAACAGGTCGCCGGGCTCGATGCTGCGGCTGTCGATCGAGACGCCGGTCGCGGCGAAGTCCTGCGTGACCTTGCCGCCGGTCGCGGCGGCGATCTCCTGCGCTGTCCAGAGGGGCTCAGACATCAGCCATCTCCAGCGCGGCGAGGGTCTCGGTCACATCGTCGAACGGGTGATTGACGCCGGCCACCAGCTGGCCCTGCTCGTGACCCTTGCCGGCCACCACCAGCACGTCGCCCTCGACCATCTGGGCGGCGGCGGCGCGGATGGCGGCGCGGCGGTCGCCGATCTCGGTGGCGCCGGGCGCGGCAGCCAGGATGGCGGCGCGGATCGAGGCGGGCTCTTCCGAGCGCGGATTGTCGTCGGTGACGATGGCCACGTCGGCCAGCCGCGCGGCGATCTCGCCCATCAGCGGTCGCTTGCCCCGGTCACGATCACCGCCCGCGCCGAACACCACGATCAGCTTGCCGGCCGTGTGGGGACGCAGGGCCTGCAGGACGGTCTCCAGACCATCGGGCGTGTGGGCATAGTCGACATAGGCCTCGCCGCCCCGGGCGCCGCGACCCACGCGCTGCAGACGTCCGGCCGCGCCTTCCAGGCTCTCCAGCGCTTTCAGCACGGCGGCGGTGTTCTCGCCGGTGGCGATGCAAAGCCCGGCCGCGACCAGCACGTTGCTGGCCTGGAAGGCCCCGGCCAGCGGCAGCTCGACGGTGTAGGTCTGGCCGGCCGCCTCGACCGTCAGGGTCTGGCCGTGCGGCGTCAGGGCGCGCGAGACCAGCTTTAGCCCCTGCCCTTCGTCGCCGACGGAGAACACGCTCTGGCCCGAGGTCACCGCCGTGGCGGCGAAAACTGGAAACGCGTCGCTGTCGCTGTTCAGCACCGCCGTCGCGCCCATGGGCAGCAGGGCGTCGAACAGGCGCAGCTTGGCGTCGCGATAGCTCTCCATCGAGCCGTGATAGTCGAGGTGATCCTGGGTGAAGTTGGTGAAGCCGGCGGCCTTCAGGCTCACCCCGTCCAGGCGACGTTGATCGACGCCATGCGACGAGGCCTCGACCGCCAGGTGAGTGACGCCCTCGCGCGCCAGACGCGCCATCATCTCGGCCACATCGGCCGCGTCGGGGGTGGTGAGGCCGGGAGGGGTCAGTTGCTGGTCCGCAGCGCCGGGCCCACTGACCACGACGCCCAGGGTTCCCATGCTGGCGGCCTTGTGGCCGAGTCGCGCGAAGATCTGGCGACAGAAGCCGGCGACCGAGGTCTTGCCGTTGGTGCCGGTGATGGCGATGCAGATCGCCGGCTGGACGCCCCAGAAGGCGGCCGAGGCCAGGGCGTAGGCGCGGCGCGGATCCTCGACCTTCACGGTCGGGACCGAAAAAGTCTCCATGCCGACCGGACCCAGCACGGCGGCCGCGCCGGCGGCGATGGCCCCGGGGGCGAAGCTGGCGCCATCGACTTTCGTGCCCGGCAGGGCGGCGAACAGGGTTCCGGGCCCGACCTTGCGGCTGTCGGCCGTCACCCCGGTGATCACCGGGTTGTCTGGCAGGTCGCGCTGGAGAAGGTCGGAAAGCGTCTTGGTCACAGGCCGGTTCCGGGGCTGGTGTTTTGCGAGTTGGAGACGGTCATGATCTGCGGCTTGCGATGCACGCCCAGGAACGGGGCGATGCGCTCGATCACCTTGCCAGCGGCCGGCGCCGCCACCCAGCCGCCGGTCGAGAAACCGAAGGTGCGGGCGTTGCCCTTGGGTTCGTCCAGCAGGATCAGCACGAAATAGCGGTCGGCCTCCAGCGGGCCGTCGGTGGGGAACACCGCCGCGAAGGACGAGACCTGACGCTGGTGGTTATAGGCCTTGAGGGCGGGGTCGTACTTCTCGCCGGTGCCGGTCTTGCCGCCCACCGACAGGCCGGCCACGTCGGCCTTGCCGCCACTGCCGCCTTCGCCGGGAATGACATTGGCCCGCATGATCCGCAGCATCTGTTGCGAGGTTTCCTCGGTCAGCACGCGCGGACCTTCGGGCCGCACGCCCTGGGCCAGCTTGCGGATGGTCAGGGGCGGACGGGCGCCGCCGTTCAGCAGAGGGCCCATGGCCTCGGCCAGGGCCAGGGGCGTGATGTTCATGCCGTGACCGAACGAAGTGGAGGCGACTGCGTCCTCGTCCCACTTGCGCGGGGTCAGGGGGCGGGCCGATTCCAGCAGCTCGACCTTGGCCGGCTTGGTCAGGCCCAGATTGGCGAAATACTGGCTCAGCCGCTGGGCCCCGACGCCGACCGCCAGCTTGGCGGTGCCGATGTTGGACGAGTGCTTGAACACCTCGACCAGGGTCAGGATCGCCTTGGCGGCGTGGTAGTCGTGGATCGTCCGATAGCCCAGCTTGTAGGGCTCGCGAGCGTCGAAGGTCGAGGTCGGGGTGGCGACGCCGGTGTCCAGGCCGATGGCCACGGTAAAGGCCTTGAAGGTCGAGCCCATTTCATACACCGCGCCGGCCGCCCGGTTGAGCTTCTGGTCGTCGGTGGCGGTCCCGGCCTTGTTGGGATCGAAGTCGGGATAGCTGGCCATGCCCAGGATTTCGCCGGTGTGGACATTGGTCACCAGGCCCACCGCGCCGCGCGGCTGGAACTCCAGCGCAGCCTTGCGCAGCTCGTCTTCCAGGGCGGCCTGCACGCGGATGTCGATCGACAGCACGGTGGGACCACCGCCGCCGGCCGCCTGCCGGATCGGCTTGTCCAGAGCCCGCTCGGCCCCAGCCAGACCCTTGCCGCCGCTGTCGACGAAACCGACCAGATGAGCGGCGGTGGCGCCTAGCGGATAGACGCGGCGACCCTGCTCCTCGAACGAGATGCCCGGCAGACCAAGGTTGAAGATGGCGTCCTTCTGCTCAGGCGTCAGGCCGCCCAGCAGGAAGGTGCGACGGTCGCCGAACACGACCTTGTCCAGGCGCTTGGCGGGCACTTCGGGCAGGGCCTTGCCGAGCGCGCGACGCGCTTCGGGCTTGTCCCAGACTTCCTTGGGATCGACGTACAGGGCGTAGTGGGTCAGGTCGACGGCCAGCAGGCGGCCATCGCGGTCCACCAGATCGCCCCGCGCGCCCTCGGTCGAGGCCAGATAGCCCGCGCCCTTGCCGGCGTTGGAGAACAGGGCCGAAACGCTTGCCCCCAGGGCCAGGCCCACGAAGCACAGGCCGAAGAAGGCCATCACGAAGAAGATGCGGATGCGGGTGTCGTCTTCGGGCTTGGCGGCGGCGCGCGAGCGCTCGAAGGCGTGTTCCAGGCGCCAGACGCGCTCGATCAACCAGCGCCAGGCGCCGGGCTGAAAGCCGGACGGACCCAGGTTGGAGAGGCTCATCGTGGCCCCTCCCCCTGCGGAACGGACGAAGTCGGCGCGTCGTCCGGCCCCGGCTCGGGCGCGTCGGCGGCCAGGGCGTCGGGCGCCACCGTCTCGGCGTTAAGCTCGACGGGCGCGGGCGGCGCGCGGTTGCGGGCCACGTCGATCAGGGCGTCCTCGGTCGTCTCGTGGGAGGCCGCAACGGACTGCAGACCCATGGCCAGGGCCAGGGCCTCGATGCGGCGGGGCTGCTCCAGATGGGCGACCTCGGCCTCAAGCAGGCGCTTGCGAGCCTGCTCGTCCTCGATCTCGCGCTCGATGCGGGCGATCTCGTTGCGCTCGCGGCCGGCGACCGTCTTGGCCAGATAGACGCCGGTGACCAGGGTCAGCAAAACGCCCAGACCCACGACTTCGACAATGCGAAAGCCGCGAACCCGACGATTGAACAGACCCGAGACACTCACGACAGATCCACCCAGATCGGAGCGGTCGTGCGGATGGCGGCGCGCAGCTTGGACGAGCGGGCGCGCGGATTGACCGCCAGCTCGGCCTCGCCCGGCGCGATGGCCTTGTTGGCGATCAGCTGGAAGCTGGCCGGCGCACCGGCCGGCGCCTGCGGCAGGTGGCGCGAACCGCCCGGCGTGCGCCCGGCCCGCTCGGCCAGGAAGTTTTTGACGATGCGGTCTTCCAGCGAATGGAAGCTGACCACCGCCAGCCGACCGCCTGGCTTGAGGATGACTTCGGCGGCGGCCAGAGCGGCCTCCAGCTCGGCCAGCTCTTCATTGACCGCGATGCGCAGGCCCTGGAACGAGCGGGTGGCCGGATGCACCTTGGCGCCCTTGCGGCCGCCCAGGGCGCGCTCGATCACATGGGCCAGATCCAGGGTGCGCTCGAACTTGCGCTCTTCGCGGCGGCGCACCAGGAAGCTGGCGATGCGGCGCGAGGCGTGCTCCTCGCCATAGACATAGAGGATGCGGGCCAGCTCGGTGTGGTCCAGGTCATTGACCAGATCGGCGGCCGTCGGACCGGTGTCGCTCATCCGCATGTCCAGCGGACCGTCGCGCATGAAGGAAAAGCCGCGCTCGGCCTCGTCCAGCTGCATGGACGAGACGCCGATATCCAGCACCACGCCATCCACCGACTGCGGCTCGAAATGCTCGGCCATCTGCGAGAAGCGGTCCTGCACCAGACGGAAGCGGTCAGCTGGCAGGCCCTGCGCAAAGCGCTGAACGGTCGGGTCGCGGTCAAAGCCCACAACGCTGGCGCCGGTGGCCAGGATGGCGCGGGTATAGCCGCCCGCGCCGAAAGTGCCGTCGATGATCGTCTCGCCCGGCTTGGGAGCCAGGGCGTCAACGATCTCGTTGAGCAGGACGGAGATGTGGGGAGCGGCCTCGGTCATGCGCCACCCAACCTTGCGGTGCGCTGCTGAACCCGCATGGCCGCAAGACCTTCGCGGGCCAGTTCACGTTGCGCGGCGCGGTGGGCCTGGAAGGCCTCGCGCGACCAGATCTGAAAACGCTCACCCATACCGACGACAGTCACCCAATCACTCAGACCGAACATCTCGCACAGGTGATCGGGAAGCGTAATGCGACCAGCTGTATCAAACGACAGCCTGGCCATGCCGCCCAGCACGCTGGTCTCCAGCGCCGTGCGGACCGGATCGCCGAACTCCAGCTCCTCGATCACGCCCAAGTAACGGTCAAACAAGGCTTTTCCGCCACCTTCCAGGCAATCGGCCTCGATGGAGGGGAAGCAGACCACGCCGTCAAAGGGGCCCGAGATCGCCGCGCGGAAGTCCTGCGGCACAACGATGCGCCGCTTACTGTCCACCTGCTTCTCGAACGTCGAGAGGAACACCGCGCCCTACCCCTTTAGACCCCGTCGGACGGCGAAACCCGATCGCCGCCGACCAAACTGGGTTAACATGGGATGAACTGGGAAACAATGACACCAGCGGGCATTTTGCCGCGAAAACAAAGATGTCGCACGGGCCCGTGACTTGTGATCACAAGCCATCAACAGAACATACACGGAACTGTTAAGTGTTGGAGGCGCCCAAAGGCTTGCCCCGCAAAGGGTCAAATCGTCCGATGACGGGGGATGGGGGGGCGTCTGCCCCCTCCCCGCCACAATCAAGACGGGGAGAGACGGACCAGACGGTCTGTAAGCCGGGTTCTGTGCCACCCTTGCCCCGAGAGGCGAGAATGCGACGATCATTCCTCTGGACCGCCCATTGCTGGACGGTTCTCGCGACCTACCCGAACCCTACTCAGCCAGTGACGGCCTAGTCGACGCGAGGTCGACGCGGGGTCCCTATTCGGTCTTGCTCCAGGCGGGGCTTGCCATGCCGTCCCTGTCGCCAGGTCCGCGGTGGGCTCTTACCCCACCCTTTCACCCTTCCCGCCCTCGAAAGGGAGGAGGTTTGCTTTCTGTGGCGCTATCCCTGGGATCGCTCCCGGCGGGCGTTACCCGCCGCCTTGTCACCGTGGAGCCCGGACTTTCCTCGGCCCTCTTGCGAGGACCGCGACCGCCCGACCGTCTGGTCCGGGACGGTGTTTGACGGCGGATGGGACGCAGGTCAACTTTTCATCCGCTTTCCAGGGCCGAGGGGGCAAAGCCGGACCAAGGCTCACCTGCTGAGCCGCCCCCCATCACTGCAGCCGCTCGCGCTCCAGTCGTCGCAGCCGGGCGACATCCGCCTGCATCTCCTCGATCAGCCAGTGCATGAAGGCCTGGACGGTGGCGCTGGCGCGATCGGCCTTGCGGCAGACGACAAAATAGGCCCCCGCATCCACCGGGGGATGCTTCAGCGGCGCGACCAGCTGGCTGGCGTTCGGCGCATCGAGCACCAGCGGCAGCAGCCCCAGGAGCACGCCGCGCCCCTGCGCTGCGGCGTCAATCGCGGAGGGAACATTGTCGAAGGTCAGGGTGCGGGCCGGCTTCAGGCCCGGGCAACCGACCCCCGCAAACCATTCCGGCCAGCCCGCGCGGCCGACGCTCAGGTCGATCAAGGTGGCCCGGGCCAGGTCCTGTGGCGCCTGCACCGTCTCGGCCATCTCAAGCGTGCACAGCGGCGTGGCGCGCAGGTCCAGCAGCTTGTGGCCAAACAGGCCGGGGGTTACGGCCGCAACATTGCGGATGGCGACATCGGCTTCGCCCTTCTCGAGATCCACCACCCGCGCCTCGGTGTCGATCGACAGGGAAAGGTCTGGATGCAGCGCTTCGAAGCGCGCCAGCCGGGGCACCAGCCAGACATTGGTGAACAGCGGCAGCGCCGCGATGCGCAGCCCTGTCGAGACGGACTGCCGCTTGGCCTGGCCAAGCGCGGTGTCGATGTCGAAGAAGGCTTGCGACAACCGCGCGCTCAGGGTTTCGCCGAGCGGCGTCAGCCGAACCTGCCGGACCTGGCGCAGAAACAGCGGCGCGCCGACCCAGGCTTCCACGGCCCGCACCTGGTGGCTGACCGCCGAGGGCGTCAGGCCCAGTTCCAGACCCGCATCGCGAAAGCTCTGCCGCTGCGCCGCCACGGCGAAGATCCTCAGGGCGGCAAAGCTGGGGGCGTCGCGTTTCATAGGTGAAATTCATTCACCTATATGGGCGGAAACTCAAGCGTCCAGGCCGCGGTTGGCCCGCTAGTCTCCTCGTCCATAGGAGACATCATGACCTTGACACCATCCCCGTCCCGCCGACCCGTCCTGCGGACTTTCGGCTTTTGGCTGTCCGTGCCGCTGGCGCTCCTGCAGGCGGTGAATGTGGCGCGCGCGCTGTCCGATCCGACGGGCTTCGCCACCTATTATGGCGTGCCGGTCAGTGGCGCAGACGCTGTGGCCTGGGTGCAGGTCTATGCCCTGCGCACCGCCTTCGTCGCGGCGCTGGTGGCGATCTTCCTGGTCCGGCGGGATCTACGCGCCCTGTTCTGGACCGCGACCGCAGCGCTCATCCTGCCCCTGGGCGATGCCTGGCTGACCCACACGACCGGCGCCGCGTCCTCGATCGTGGCGCGCCATCTGGCGATCGAGGGCTATCTGGCCCTGACCTGCGTCGCGCTGTTCATCGCCAATCGCAACGCGGCGCGCCTGCCATGACCGGGAGGCTCAATCGTCTGGCCACGCGCCTGGATACGGCGGGCGCCATTGGCCGCATGCGCCGGCATCGTGAAGGCTGGCCGGCCCGCGCCTCCGAAGGCGTCAGGTTCTTCCAGTCGCCCAAGGTGCAGTATCGCTATCGCGAAGCCGGCAAGGGCCAAACGATCGTCTTCAGCGTCGATCCGCCAATGACGCTGGAAGTCTATGACGCCCTGATCGCGACCTTTGCCCAGCATTTCCGCGTGATTGCGTTTGAGCTGCCGGCGATGGGCTTCTCGGCCGCTGCAGAAGACTATCGCTTCGGGTTTCGCGAAACCCATGACGACCTGGCGATCTTCCTCAAGGCCGTGGCCGGGTCAGGCGCCATCCTGGCGTTCTCTTGCGTCGCCGGCCATGCCGCCCTCGACATCGCCGCGCGCTATCCCGATCTCGTCTCTCGTCTGACCCTGTTGCAGGCCGGCGATGTCGCGGCGTTCAAGGCCTGGAAAGCTGCGCGCGATCCCAAGGGCATCCTGGCCAAGCCGATCCTGGGCCATATCGCGATGCGCCGCATGGCGCCCAAACGCATGCCGGCCTGGTACGGGCTTTCGGTGGGCAAGAAGGAGATGATCGGCGATCTGTGCCGGTGCGCTGAGCGGTCCTTCCAGCACGGCGCCCAATGGTCGCTCGCCAGCGCCTACCAGTGCTACATGGACCCCGACGTTGAACTGCCGCGCGCCCACCAGCCCCTGCTGTCGATCTGGGGCGCGGCCGATCGTTCCCACCCCGCCGGCAACGCGCATTCCATCCAGCGACTGCGACCGGATGCGGCCTGCGTGACCTTTGACGATCTGGGTCACACGCCCGAGCTTGAGGATCCGCAGCGCGTCTTCGCCGCCATCGTGCGCTTCTGTGAGGCGAACCCGGCCAGACCCTGAACGCAAGGCAGCTAGGCGCCGCGCCTCAGCGCTCGACCTCACGCATCAGCTTCGCCAGCGGATGTTTGCCCAGCGCCTTGGCCGCGCCCAGACGATCCGCCGCGCTCTTGTTCTGCGACAGCTTGAAGGTCCCCTCCAGCCGGTCGACGAACAGCCGCCCGCCGATGATGCCGCGCAACATAGCCTCGAACTTGCCCGGCGCCATCTTGTGGCGGGTCCATAGGGGCTTGGGCAGGAGGCGCGCCTCTTCCTGCTCGGAGAGACTGTCGAGCTGGGCGATCAGCTCGGCTTCGTTCAGCACCGCGACCGAGCCCTCGGCCTCGACGGAGAGGTAGTTCCAGGTCGGCACCTGGTCGGCGCTCTCGTACCCGTCAGGGCTGATGTAAGCGTCGGGCCCCGTCGCCAGCATCACGGCGCGAAAACTCTGCACCAGATGCGGCGCCAGGATGTTGCCGCGCGACAGGTGGAAGTCGATGACCAGCTCGTCGTGCATCTCGCGCACCACGACCGGCGCCTGGGCGACCATCGGGCGACCGCCGACGCTGGCGGCCAGGGTCACGAACGGATGCTGGCGCAGAAAGGCGAGCAGGGTGTCGCGATCGCCGACTCTGAACGGCTGGGCTGGATGCATCAGTCGCCCGCCCGCAGCAGGCCCACCAGCCGGGCGCGAGTCTCGCCGTCGGCGATGCCGTCGAAGCGGGTCTGCAGCCAGTGGCGCTGGAAGGCCGAGACGATCGTGGTGGTATGGGCGTCGTACTTGCCGGTCGGGGCGCAGTCATAGCCCAGGCGGGTCAGGCCGGCCTGCAGGGCGAAGACGCCCGTGCCCTCCTCACCCTCGCCCAGCGGCGCGCCGGGCGACGGGGGCGGCTCGATCCACAGGCCGTGACCGCTTTCGGCCAGGCGCTTCCAGGGGAACAGTTCGCCCGGATCGATCTTGCGGGCCGGGGCGATGTCGGAATGGCCGAGGATCCGGCTGTCG
This sequence comes from Caulobacter sp. ErkDOM-E, assembly GCF_048541895.1. GTDB lineage: Bacteria > Pseudomonadota > Alphaproteobacteria > Caulobacterales > Caulobacteraceae > Caulobacter. Next base: position 3,021,359 of record NZ_CP183331.1, read on the forward strand.
GAGATCATCCAGCGCGAGCGCACATCGGCCAGCAGGTTGATCACCGAAGCGATCTGGGCCTCGGGAAAGTCGCGATAGCCGAATTCGTGGCCCGGATTGACGATCTCGATGCCGATCGAGGCCGAGTTGATGTCTTTCACGCCCTTCCAGAACGCGGCCCCGGCGTGCCAGGCGCGGCGCTCCTCGGCCACCAGGCGGAAGATGCGGCCGTCTTCCTCGACCACATAGTGGGCCGAGACCTTGGCTTGCGGATCGCGCAGACGCTCGATCGCGGCCTCGCCGGTTTCCATGCCAGTATAGTGCAGGATAACGCAGTCAGGCACCGCCTTGCGGGCGTCGAAATTGGGCGACGGCGCCTCGATCAGCGGCAGGGTCATTGGACGCGGTTCCGGATAGACATCAGCAGGGGCATCACCTGGTTCTTGCGCAGGGCGATGACCAGAACGCCTAGCAAAGCCAGGGCCGCGCCGACACCCATCCGCAGGTCGAAATGATCATGGGTGATCAGGACGCCCAGGGCGATGGTCATCAGCGGCGTCATCAGGGTCAAGGGCGCGATCAGATTGGCCTCATACTTCTGGATCAGGCCGTAATAGGCCGTGTGCCCCACGACCGAGACCACCAGGGCCGAGAACACCACCGCCGCCACGAACGGCCAGCCGGCGTTGAGCGCCGCTGGAACAGAGCCGGGCTCGGTCACGGCGCTGATCAGGGCCAGGGGCAGGAACGAGGAGAAGCCGACCCAGGCCTGGAACTGCAAGGGTTTGACGCCTTCCATCTGCTTCATCATCACCGCGCCCAGCGAGCCGGTGAAGGCCGCCGCCGCGATCAGCCACAGGCCGGCCGACAGCTCCAGCCCATGCGGGCTCCACATCACCACCACCGCCCCGGCCAGGGTCAGGGCGATGCCCAGGCCGCGCTTCCAGCGGATGCGCTCGCCCAGGATGATCACCGACAGGATGGTCGTGAACGGCACGCCCAGCTGGATGATCACCGAGGCGGCCGACGGCGAGGCGGTCTTGAAGCCCATGAACAGCAGGGCGAAATTGCCCGCGCCCATCAGCAGGGCCACCAGGATCAGCCGCCACACCGGGCGCGGGGCCGGGAGCAGCCACGGCAGGGTGACCAGCGCCACCAGGGCGAAGCGCACCGAGGCATAGGCCAGCGGAGGCACGCCCCAGTGGGACACCACGATCTTGGAGATGATGTTGTTGCCGGCCCAGACCAGACAGATCAGGACCAGCACGCCGAAATCGCGCAGGGACATGCCCCGCAATACGCGCGAGAGCCGACCGTGCGCAATGAAAACCGACGCCGCTTCGACGCGTCGTGGTTGACGCTACGTCGAAACGGTCGTTTGTTGGTGAACACTGATCAGATATCAAGGCGTCCGGAACAGCCGGGCCATCCATCAGGGGCGGGATACGGCATGGCGACCGAGCACTTCGACGTTCTTATTGTGGGCGCGGGCCTGTCGGGCATCGGCGCGGGCTACCACCTGCAGGCCAATTGCCCGGGCAAGACCTATGCGATCCTCGAAGGCCGCGAGGCGATCGGCGGCACCTGGGACCTGTTCCGCTATCCCGGCATCCGCTCCGACAGCGACATGTACACCCTGGGCTACTCGTTCAAGCCGTGGCGGCAGGCCAAGGCGATCGCCGACGGCCCGTCGATCCTGAACTATGTGCGCGAGACCGCCACCGAGTACGGCATCGACAAGAAGATCCGCTACGGCCACCACGTCAAACGCGCCAGCTGGTCTTCCGACACCGCCACCTGGACGGTCGAGGCCGAGCATGCCGGCAAGCGCGTCACCGTCAGCTGCAACTTCCTCTATATGTGCGCCGGCTACTACGACTATGCGGCCGGCTACACGCCCGACTTCGCCGGCGTCGAAAGCTTCGGCGGCAAGATCGTCCATCCGCAGTTCTGGCCCGCCGACCTCGACTATGCCGGCAAGAGCGTCGTGGTGATCGGCAGCGGCGCCACCGCCGTCACCCTGGTGCCGGAAATGGCCAAGACCGCCCGCCACGTGACCATGCTGCAGCGCTCGCCCACCTATGTGGTCTCGCGCCCGGCCGAGGACGGCATCGCCAACTGGCTGCGCGCCAAGCTGCCGGCCATGACCGCCTATGGCATCACGCGCTGGAAGAACGTGCTGATGCAGATGCTGTTCTTCAACATCGCCCGCAAGAAGCCGGAAAAGACCAAGGCCCAGCTGATCGATCTGGTGCGCGGCCATCTGGGTCCGGACTACGATGTCGAGACCCACTTCACCCCCAGCTACAATCCCTGGGACCAGCGCCTGTGCCTGGTGCCCGACGCCGACCTGTTCGACGCCCTCAAGGGCGGCAAGGCCTCGGTGGTCACCGACCATATCGACAGCTTCACGCCGACCGGGCTGAAACTGAAGTCCGGCAAGACCCTCGACGCCGACGTCGTGGTCACCGCCACGGGCCTGCAGATGCAGCTGCTCAGCGGCATGGAGCTGGTGATCGACGGCAAGGTGGCCGATCTGTCCAAGGCCATGAGCTACAAGGGCATGATGTTCAGCGACGTGCCCAACCTGGCCTCGGCTTTCGGCTATACCAACGCTTCGTGGACTCTGAAGGCCGACCTGACCAGCGAGTATGTCTGCAAGCTGCTCAACCACATGGACCGCAACAAGCTGGCCTTCTGCGTGCCGCGCCTCGACGAGGCCGGCATGGAGGCCGAGCCCTGGCTGGATTTCTCGTCGGGCTACGTCCAGCGGGCCATGGCCAAGTTCCCCAAGCAGGGCGTCAAGAAGCCGTGGAAGGCTTACCAGAACTACGCCCTCGACCTGATGGCCCTGAAGATGGGCAAGGTCGACGACGGGGCGATGAAGTTCGAGAAGAAGAAGGCAAAGGAAGCGGCTTAGCCGTCCAAAACCTGTCATCCCGGCCAAGCGCGAAGCGCGCCGAGCCGGGACCGCCGGAAGCTCTGAGTTTGTCACGGTCCCGGGTCTTCCCCCGGCTTTCGCCGGGGTACGCCCGGGATGACAAGGGGTTTTCGCGCGGATCTATTCCGCAGCAGCTTTCGCCGCCTTCCTCTCCCCCATCACCACCGCGAAGCTGCCGGCGACGATCAGCAGGCCGCCGGCGCACAGGGCCACGGTCAGGTGGTCGCCAAACAGCATCACGCCGATGGCCGCGCCCATCAGCGGCTCGATATTGATGAACACCCCGGCGCTGGCGGCGCCGACCCGGGCAGAGCCGTACTGCCAGGCGGCCGTGGCCAGCAGGGTCGCCACGACGCCCTGACCGATGATGCTGCCCCAGGCGACGGGGCTGAGGTCCAGTCTGGGCGGGCCGTGCATCAGCAGGGCGATGGGCAGGATGGTCGCCGCCGCCACGATCATCGTCACCGCCGGAATGGCCATCGGCGCCTTCACCTTGGGCGCGCGGCGCATGACGATCAGCCAGGCCAGGAAGATGAACAGCGAGCCCACCGACAGGGCCACGCCCAGGGGCGAGCCCGCGCCGTCCGGCTTGCCGGCGATCAGGGCCGCGCCCAGGGTCGCGGCGATCACGCCCGCCCACGAGGCCCGGCTGACGGTCTCGCCGAAGAAGCGGGCGCTGATGGCGATCAGGGCCGGCATGGCGCCGACCAGCAGGGCCGCCAGGGTGACGCTGACATGGGCCAGCCCCTCGAACTGCACCATGAACGCCACGCCATAGAGCGCCCCGGCCAGCAGCACCACCGGTGAGCGGAACAGGGCCCGCGCCTGCGCGGTCATCAGGGCGAAGGGCGCCGCCACCACCGCCGCCGAGGCGAAGCGCAACAGCACCATGTGGGCGGCGTCGGTTTCGCGCAGCACCAGCTTGCCCAGCGGAAAGCCCAGACCCCAGGAGACCCCGGCCAGGACAAGGGCGAGAAAGGCAAAGCGGTTCATGGCGCTTCCTGCCGCATTCGCCGCAGCTTGGCGAGGGCAGACCCTGTCAATTCTGATAGCGTGCGACCGCAGCGCCCATACCGACCTTTCCTCCAGCCGGAGAAACACCATGACCGCGCCGTCCTCCTATCTGGGCTGGAAGATCGACTACGCCACGCCACCGGGCGAGGCGGCCTATCTGGACCCCGGCTCGGTGCACTGGCGCGTCTACAAGAACCCCATCGCCCTGGTGATCGGCGGGGTGGCGGCGGTGCTGCTGGAGTTCGCCGACGCCCGCATCCGCTCCGGCGTCTGGGATCATTCGACCTACAAGGCCGATCCCATCGGCCGCTCCAAGCGCACCGGCATCGCGGCCATGGTCGGGGTCTATGGCCCGCAGAGCGCCGCGCGGCGGGTGATCCAGGGCGTGACCAACATGCACAGCCGCGTGGCCGGCCAGACGCCCGACGGCGAAGCCTACAAGGCCCTGGATGTCGAACTGCTGGACTGGGTCAGCGCCACGGCGGGCTATGGCTTTCTCAACGCCTATGACCGCTTCGTCTCGCCCCTGTCGGAGGCCGACAAGACCCGCTTCTATGAAGAGGCTCATCCCATCGCCCACCTGTACGGCGTGCGTTATTCGCCCAGCTCTACGGCCGACTTTCTGATGATGCTGGACAGGCTGGTCGACCGCTTCGAGCCGCACCCGATCGTCGAGGAGTTCATCGGCATCATCCAGTCGGGCCAGGCCGCGCCCAGCGCGCCCAAGGCCCTGCACCGGGCCCTGGCGCGGGCCTCGATTTCCCTGCTGCCGCCCGTCGTGCGCCAGAAGCTGGCCCTGGGCCGCGACTATGACCTGAGCCTGATCGACAGCCTGATGCTGAAGGCCGCCGGCAGGCTGGCCGACCGCATCCCGATTCCAGGCTCCCCACCCTGCCGGGCCAGTCAGCGCCTGGGCCTGCCGGCCGACTTCCTCTATCGCCGCCCCGCCGAGCAGGCGCGGCTGCTGGCGACGCTGTCGCCCCGGCCGGAGGGCGGCCTGCCCCAGGCGTCCTGAGGCTCAGACCTCGTCGTCGAAGTCCGCCTCGTCATCCTCGACCGGTTTGGACGCCGCCAGCGGCCCCGCCTTGCGCTTGACGAACCGCAGGGCGCTGTGGGTCTTGGAGAAGCTGCAGACCTTGGTGTCGACCAGGCCCTGGCCACGCGCGGCGGCCAGGATCTCGGTGTCCTTCAGCGGCGCGCCCTTGCCCTTCTGGGCCACGATCCAGATCGCGCCCTTGGGACCCAGGCCGCCGATCAGGTCTTCCAGCTGATCGAAATCGGCCAGGTCCTCGACGCCCAGGAACAGCAGGTCGATGTTCTCTTCGGCCTCGACCGGCTCAACGCGGGTCGCCAGCTCTTCGAGGAACTCTTCATCCTCGAGCGCCAGCACCACGACCGTCTGGCCGGGTTTGACGCCCAGCTTGTCCAGCCGGCCCGGTGGATTGAGGATGGCATACAGCCACTTGTCGGCCTCGCCCGGTTCCAGCTCGAACCGGGTGCCGTCGTTGAGCACCAGATCGTTGCCCTCGACCTTGATGTAGCGCAGGGCGTGGCCCTGAAAGATGCCGCGATGAGCCCCGCGGAAGATCAGCTTGGGAAACTCCCACAGGAGCTTGCCCTCGCAGTCGCCGTCCGACAGGTGGCCCCAGACGCCCCGCGCTTCCTTGCCCATGACCTCAGGCGCCCTTGAAGACCGGAGCGCGCTTTTCGAGGATCGCGTCGACGCCTTCCATGTGGTCCTCAGTGTGGTGGGCGATGGCCTGGGCGGCCGCGCTCATCTCCATCAGGGTGTCATAGCTGGCGGTCGTGCCGTGCTTGAGCAGGCTCTTGGCCATGCGCAGGGCGTGCGGCGGCTGCTGAGCGATGCGGGTGGCCAGGGCCATGGCCTCGTCCATCAGGGTGTCGGCGGGAACCGCCTTGCTGATCAGGCCCCATTCGGCGGCCTTGGCGGCGTCGATGACGTCGCCGGTGAACAGCAGTTCGGCGGCGCGGCTCATGCCGATGGTGCGCGGCATCAGCCAGGCGCCGCCGTCGCCGGGGATCAGGCCCAGCTTCAGGAAGGTGACGCCGAACTTGGCGGTGTCGGCCCCGATGCGGATGTCGGTCATGCAGGCCACGTCGCAGCCCAGGCCGATGGCGGCGCCGTTGACGGCCGCGATCGAGGGAACTTCCAGGCCATAGATGGCGCGGACGATGCGGTGGATGTTCTTGCGATAACCGTCGCGCACCTTAACGCCGTTGCCGCCGAACGCGCCCTCGCGGGCCTTCATCGCCTTGACGTCGCCGCCGGCCGAGAAGGCCCGGCCCGCGCCCGTCAGGATCACGCAGCGGATCTCCTGATCGTCATTGATCGCCTCGCAGGCCGCCGCCACCTGGTCGCCGTCGCCGGGCGCGCCCAGGGCGTTCATGGCCTCGGGACGGTTGAGGGTCAGGATGGCGATGTGACCGCGCTTCTCGGTCAGGATGAGCGGAGAGGGAATCAGGGGGGTGTCTTGCGACATGGGCGGGCGCTCCTGCGGGCTTTTTTGCCTGCATAGCGCGGATTGGCCCGCCGCGTCGCCTCCAGAGGTTGTTCGAGGGGCGCCGAAATCACAATAGAGGCGCTGGCAAACCCCAATTTGGGGGAACCCAGATTTGCCGATCTCAGGCCGCGCGCACGCTCTACCAAATCAGGAGCTCACGCAATGGTCGCGGGGCCAAGACCTTACGTAAATCGCGTCCAAAACCCAAAAATGCAGATTGTTTACATTTGAACCGTCGATCGCACTCTGGTTTCTCTGCGAATCCTGGGCGATTTGAGTATGTGAGCACCTGCAGCATCACGAAAACGAGACTAGCGCGAGCCTCTATGTCAGCGCTGAAATCATCAAGGGACGAAATATAAGGCATCGGCGAATGACCGTGCATATCAAAGCCCGACATGCCCTGATCATCGAGGACGAGATTTTGATCGCCTTCGAGGTGGAGGCCTTGCTGGCCGAACAGGGCTTCACCAGCTTCGACATCGCCGAAAGCCCGCAAGACGCCCTGGCGATGGCCATGGCCCGCACCCCCGACCTGATCACGGCCGACTACCGCATCATCGGCGGCACGGGCGTGGAAGCGGTGGAGGCCATTCACAAACAGCTGGGCGCGATCCCCGTGGTCTATGTGACCGGCAATTCGGATCTGCTGCTGGGCCGCGCGCCCCCGGTGGTCGGCAAGCCGATATCACCCCGGCGGCTGGCCGAGGCCTGCGCCCGGGCCTTTTCATCCTGACGCCTTCCGCGCCTCCCCTTGTGTGACTAGGCTCGGCCTATCGAACGGGAGGGCCAGATGAGCGTGATCGACAGCCTGGAGGCGCTGGAAGCCCTCTATGACACTGCGCCCGTCGCGGCGTCGCTGGTCAAGGTGGCGACCCAGATCACACCCCACTATCAGGCGCTGATCGAGGCCTCACCGTTCGTCGCCCTGGCGACGATCGGCCCCGAGGGTCTGGACTGCAGCCCGCGCGGCGACCGGCCTGGCTTTGTGCGCGTGGCTGATCCCCGGACCCTGATCCTGCCCGACCGGCGCGGCAACAACCGTATCGACAGCCTGCGCAATGTGGTCCGTGACCCGAGGGTCGCACTGCTGTTCCTGATCCCCGGCTCGGGCACAACCTTCCGGGTCAATGGCCGGGCGATGATCAGCGCCGATCCCGACCTGCTGGACAGCTTCGCCATCGACGGCAAGGCGCCGCGCACGGTCATGGTGATCACCGTCGAGGAGGCCTATTTCCAGTGCGCCCGCGCCATCGTGCGGTCAGGGCTGTGGAAGGCCGAGAGCCAGGTCGACCCCGCCACGATCCCCTCCCCCGGCGCCATGCTGGCGGCGGTCACGGCCGGCGAGGTCGGCGGCGAGGCCTATGACCGCGAATGGCCCGAGCGGGCGGCCAGGACGATGTGGTGAGGGCGGCTGGAAGCGAGCGCGGCTAAGGCTGAAGGGGGAACCTTCTCGACGACGATCTGAAGGGGCTCTAGCTATCCCCTCAGGAGCTTCACGGGCTCGCCAGCTCTAGTCGACCAGCACTTGGTCAATCGCCTGAAACAGATCGGCGACATTGATCGGCTTGGTCACCACCGCGTCCATGCCCCCGGCAAGATAGGCGGCGACCTGGTGGGCCATGGCGTTGGCCGTTAGAGCGATGATCGGGGTAGTCCGGCGCGCACGCACGGCTTCCTCATCCCGGATCATCCTGGTCGCAGCCGGGCCGGACAGCTCCGGCATCTGAATATCCATCAGGATCAGATCGAAGGCCTCAGCACGCCAAGCCTCAACGGCCTTTTGGCCATTGTCGACGACGACCGGATCAAGGCCGACCTGATGGAGCAGGGCCTTGAGGACCAGCTGATTGGTCGGGTTGTCCTCGGCGACGAGAATCCGGATGGGCTTTGACGCCATGGCGCTGGGGCGCGCCGGCAACGTGGCCGCCTCGCCACGCTCGACCGAACCGTCGGCGACCCGGCTGAGGGGAAGTCGCACAGTGAAGGCCGAACCGGCGCCCGGTGTGCTCGTGGCGGAGATGTCTCCACCCATCATTCCGGCCAGTTGACGGCTGATCGCCAGCCCAAGACCGGTGCCGCCGAAACGACGGGTCATCGACGAGTCCGCCTGACTAAAGGGCGCAAAGAGATGGGCCATGGTCTCTTCGGACATGCCGATGCCGGTGTCGATCACCCGCAGTTCCAAGCAGGTCTCGCCACACGTCACCTCGACGCGAACCTCTCCGACGTCGGTGAACTTCAGCGCATTGGAGAGTAGATTGTAGAGGATCTGCCGCACGCGCGTCGGGTCTCCGACATAGACGCCCATCGCCGGCCCGATGTTCAGCGAAAAGGACAGCCCCTTCTTGTTCGCCAGCGATGTGAATGTGGCCTGGGCTCCGCGGACCAGATCGCCCAGATCGAAGGCGATCTCCTCAAGCTCCAATCGACCCGCTTCAATCTTTGACAGATCAAGCACGTCGTTGAGGATGGCAAGCAACGCCTCACCGGACTGGCGGATGACGTCGAGCCGCTCCTGCTGCTGAGCAGACAAGGGCTCGCGCGTCATGGCCTGGGCCATGCCCAGAACGCCATTGAGCGGGGTTCGGATTTCATGACTCATCGTCGCCAGAAATGCGCTCTTGGCGTCGTTGGCGGCCTCTGCGGCGGCGACCGCCTCGGCCATGGCCGTCGTGGCCGCGCGGCGCGCTGTGACGTCCTGAACTGCGCCGATTAGGCGTAGGGGCTGTCCGTTTGGATCCGCGATCAGTTCTGCGGTGAAGGCGGCCCAGACCTCGCGACCGTCGCTGCGCGCCACGGGACCTTCAAACCGGAAGGTCTCACCGGTGCGTCGGTGGCGACGCCAGGCCGCTTTCGCCAGGGGGCGATAGTCGGCTCGCACCCCGCACCAGACATTCTGAATGACGTCGTCGTAGGTCAGAGGTCGCTCGAAGAACACATCCTCCGACCCTGCCTTGAAGATCGTCTGGTTGGTGAAATCGATCTCGAAGACGTGCAAATCTGCGCTTTGAATGGCGATGTTGAGCCGCTCTTCAGAGCGGACGATGCGGTCCAGGGTCTGGCGGCGCGAGGTCACGTCGCGAATGATCGTCGTAAAGAGAAGCCCCTCGGCGGTCGCGACCTTCGACAGCGAGGCCTCGATCAGGAACTCCTCGCCGGTTTTGCGCCGCCCGACGATCTGACCTCGCTCACGCATGGGCATGCTCTGGCGCGGCTCGGTAGCGAACTGCTCCACGTGGCGAGCATGTGTGGCGCGAAAGCGGTCGGGCATCAGGCGCTCGACCGGCTGGCCGATCATCTCATCGCTGCGGTAGCCAAAGATCGCCTCGGCCCCGACACTGAACATCAAGATGCGGCTGTGATTGTCGGTGACGACGATCGCTTCGGAAGAGATTGCAAAGACGCCGCGCAGCACTTCGGCGGGGAGGGATTGTGGAACGCCATGCGACATCGACACTCAAAGCTCTTCCAAAAATAGCGCTCCGCCCCGCGCAAAAAAGGACCAAGGCGCGTAGCTTACCGCCTCCACTCTGCGCGGTTCGACGCGATAACCGCGCCCACGGCCTAGACCGCGCGCCGAATTTCGCCCGCTATTCGACGTGGGCCAGCGTCGGGCGCGACCTTGTCACCGCCATAGCTGACCGCATCGGCTGCGGCGCTCAGCTTGAAATGGGTGGTCAGTTCGTCGAGGGCTGCGATTTCGCGCAGCAGGCCCTGGGTGGCGACTAAAGACTGCTCGACCATCGCCGCGTTCTGCTGGACTCCCTGGTCCATGTGATTAATGGCCTGGTTGACCTGGGCCAGGCTGATAGACTGCTCGTAGGCCGACGCTGAAATCTCCGAGACAAGCGTATCGACCTGGCCCACGCGCTCCACGATGGAGCGAAGGATGCTCCCCGTCTCACCCACAAGACCAACGCCCTCCTTGACCTGCTCAGATGAGGTCGAGATCAGGGCCTTGATTTCCTTGGCGGCGGTCGCCGAGCGTTGGGCCAAGGCTCGCACTTCCTGCGCAACGACCGCAAACCCCCGCCCAGCATCGCCAGCGCGGGCGGCCTCGACCCCGGCGTTTAGCGCTAAGAGATTGGTTTGGAAGGCGATCTCATCAATGACGCCAATAATCTGCGCCACTTCCTTGGAGGAGGCCTCGATCGCGCCCACGGCCGTCACGGCGCGCGCCACCACCTCCCCGGAGCGCAACGCTTCGGCCTTGGTCACCGCGACCACCTCGCTGGCGGTCTTGGCGCCTGTCGCCGTCGCATGGACGGCCGAGGTGATCTGGTCCAAGGCTGCGGCGGTCTCTTCCAGGCTCGCGGACTGCTGCTCGGTGCGGCGCGCCAGGTCGCCAGAGTCTTTGGCGATGTTGTCGCTGGTCTCGGCTATGCCGCTGACGCTCCGCGTCAGTACGCCGATGACCTGGCGAAGACGTTCGACGGCGGCGTTGAAATCCGACCGCAACTGCCCGTACTCTGGCGGAACTTCACTTGTCATCTGGAAGGTCAGGTCGCCCGCCGCGAGCGCGGTCATACCTTCACCGACCCGGGCGACGACCTGCGCCCGCTCAGCCTCCAAGACCCGCGCCTCGGCGCGCTTTCGGGCCTCTTCAACGGCTTGTAGATAGGCCGATATCCCATAATCGATGTCGAGCAACGTCGCCTTGACTAAGGCGCCAATTTCCGCAGCGATCTGTTGTCCGTCCGCCCCCCGCCGAGCGCCAAATCCAGCCTGGGGCCACCGCTCTTGGATAATCCGTGTGATTAGGGCGTCAAGCAGCACCGCGTAGCCGCCGATATACCAACGCGGCTCAAGCCCGATCCGGGCGTGCACCTCTCCAACCTTAGAGACAGCGTCGACATAGCCCGCGTCGAATTGGGCGTTGGTGATCTTGTCCCAATGACCGATCTGCAGGCTCTTGGCCGCTTCGATGCGGTCATCATCGGCGAAGAAGGATCGAGGGTGCGCAAAGGCGCGCACCTGCCGGTAGAAGCGATCCATCGCCGTGGGTAGATTGGCCAGAATAACAGGCTTGAGCCTCCGGAGATTTTGCTGCGCCTCTTGATCGAGCCCAATGAAACTTAGCCGCTCTGCGATCATATTCGATCCGGACATCAAAAACTCCAATCGATCGCCCGTAGTCGCGATCCGGCAGCCAAGCGGCGTCGAACAAAAGAAGCCAAGTCTAGAGCGACATTTTTCGGCGAATTTTCTGATAAAATCCAATGCATAATTGGCCTATCCAAGTGGCTAGCCATTTAGATGGTAATATTAATGGCTTACCTAGGGTAAATATCCTGACTCATTGATAGTAGAATATGAAACAACATTGTTAGGTGCGACGAAAGCCACTAAATGAGCGAAAAGGGGGGCGCTCAAATTTATGCATGTTAAGATTGTTAGCAATCAGGTTTTATGCCTCCAAGCGCTGGAGGCCCAGATCAGCGAGGGACTAAAGGCGAGTCTGGTGGAAACCGTCTCAGACGTCAGCGCTCTTCTCCAGACGCCCTCTTCAGACCCCGATTTGCTCTTACTTGACCTGCCCGCTTCGGCAGAACCGGCAGCATGGATCGCCTCGACAGCCGTCCTGAAAGCCAAGTATCGCATTCTGGTTGTTCCGGAAAAGAACACGATCCTTGCTCGACTGGCCTATCGCGCCGGCTTCGCGGGGCTGATCCCCAAGACCTCGTCGCCGGGTCTGGTTTTGGCGGCGTTGAAGGTGGTGCTGGAAGGCGGCGAGTACTTCCCGTGCTTTGGAGATGTTGACGATGACGACCTCGGGTCCAGGGGGGCAGCAGCCCGGACCACCCTTACACCCCGCCAGATCGAAGTCCTTCAAGCGCTAGGTCAGGGGCTGACCAATAAAGAGATCTCCCGCAAGCTTGGGATGTCACTGGCGAGCGTCAAGCTCGATGTTCGCGCCATTCTGAGCGCCGCAGGAGCCAAGAACCGGACTGAAGCGATGCGGAAACTGCGCGGCTCAGAAGCAGGTTTGCTGCAAGCCTGAGCGGTGTTTGGAGCCGCTGCCTCGCGTGAAAGGACCAGCAAGAGGGCAGCCTCCTGCGCTCTAGTAGGGCGGCGCCCTAAGCCAACGCCACTTGTGTCCGCTATGGGTCGGGAGCGGAAATCAGGTCGCGACCCGAAACAGGACCTTCGACCCATGGCCCGCAAGCGGACGCTGCCAAGGTCCGTGAAAGGTGGAAAGCGGACCCTGGCCGGAGCCCCGCTAAGTGGTAGTCCGCTGCTCGTGTGCAGCTGGAAGTTTTGACTTAGATCAAAGTCCGAAAATCCCCAGCGTCCAAAGTCTATCCACGCTTTGTGGAGACAAAATCATGCCGCTGCAGGACATTGTACTTCATCTTGACGCTTACCCCGAAGCGACTTCGACTGAGGCGATCGATCAGGCCGTGCGATTTGTCGCCTCGGTTGGCGGGGTGTTGTCAGCTATCGCGGTTGAGGTGGACATCCAGCCTCCAAAGAATCGTCTGGCTAACTATGTGATCGGCCTCAGCCACATGGCGGCGGAAGAGGAGCGAAAGAGCCGCGAGTTCTGCGTCGCGGCGCTTGCGACGTTCACATCAAAGGCTCGCGAATTGGGCGTTTTGGGCGAGGCTATCCACGCAAAAGCTGACCTCTACGCTGTCGCGGCCTATGTTGCTGAGCGGTCTCGGACGCGCGACCTGTGTATCGTACCTGTTGCTTCCCAGTCGGACGGTCAGCGCGCTGTCCTTGAGGCCGTCGCCTTTGGGTCAGGACGCCCTGTTCTAACCTTCTGCCCGGGGAACGCGGATCTGCCACTCAGCGGTCCGAATACCGTTGTGCTTGCCTGGGATGGGAGCCGCACGGCGGCGCGCGCCATGGCCGACGCCATGCCGATCCTTCGGAAAGCTCGTGAGATCACGGTGCTCACCGTGACAAATGACAAAGCGTCCACCGGCTCGGGCTCGGGCCGGGACGTCGTGCGGCATCTTAGAGCCCACGGCATAAGCGCCGTGGCCGAAGAGATAGACGGCGATGGACGTCGAACAGGGGTCGTGTTTTCGGACTATGTCGCAGCGAACCGTCCCGGGCTTTTCGTCATGGGAGCCTATGGCCATTCGCGGGCAAGGGAGTTTTTCTTGGGCGGAGCGACCGAACACATGCTCAATCATCTTCCGGTCCCCATGCTGCTCTCGCACTAAGGATACATCGGCTTGGGGCGGGGCCTGCTCCTCAAACGAAAAACGGCCCCGGGCTTTCGCCCGAGGCCGCTTCAAAACACATAGGCCGGTGAAGGCCGTCAGTCGTCGCGGTGCACGCGTTCGCGGCGCTCGTGACGTTCCTGGGCTTCCAGGCTGAGCGTCGCCGTGGGGCGAGCATCCAGCCGGGCCAGGCCGATCGGTTCGCCCGTTTCCTCGCAATAGCCGTAAGATCCGTCTTCGATGCGGCGCAGGGCCTGGTCGATTTTCGAGATCAGCTTGCGCTGGCGGTCGCGGGTGCGCAGTTCAAGCGCCCGATCAGTTTCCGAAGACGCGCGATCGGCCAGATCGGCGTGATTTTCGGTTTCTTTCTGGAGGTGAGCCACCGTTTCGCGAGATTCGCGAAGGATCTCATCCTTCCATTCGTTCAGCTTGCCCTTGAAGTACTCAAGCTGACGCGCATTCATAAACTCTTCGCCCTCGGAAGGGCGATAGGTCTTCGGATCGACTAGAACAGTGGCCGTTTGCATTAACGCCTCACGCCCCGATGAACTCAGCCTTGGACAGGCCGGGTGCTTATACCAAAAGAATAGCCGCGTTCAATGAACCTCGCGTGAGTGGGGCGTTCAGGCGCGCTCCACTCGCGCGTTCGGCTTCAAACCCGGCCTGTGACTTGGCCAGAAACGCGCCAAACCGCGACGCGCAACATCTTGAATTCGCTGATGGCGCGCCCGTGGATATCGTCCGTGGTCGCCGCCTGACCATCAGCCGCCCCGCGCCTGTTCGAGCTTGGCTTTTTCCACCGCCGCCCGCGTCTCGATCTCGTTGAGCACGCCCTCGAGCCGGGGATCATCCGTCGAATCGCGCTGCTCGCGGATGGCGCGGGTCAGCCGATCGAGGGTGGCGGTCGAGACATCGCCGTCGAGCAGCGCGATCTTGACCTCACCCAGAATGTCGAGAATGCCGTCGGCGCGCTTGACCGCGCGCTTGCGGCGCTCCAGCGGATCGCCCATGGCCTGCAGGGCCAGAAGCGCATCCAGAGAACCGATCCCGGCCACGCCGCCCGCCTGGGCCACACTGGCCGCGCCGCTGGCGCCATTGACCGAAGGCAGTGAAAAGCTGGCGCCGCTTCCCGAAGCCTTGGCCCGCGATGCGCCGCTCGCGCCTACGCTCCCCGTGCTCGAAACCTTCATGGGTAAGCTGCTCCATAGTCCGTGAAGCGAGTCACAGTTCTCGCCACCTCCCCATAATCCAGTCTGGCGCTTGAAGTATGGTTAATGCCGGGCAGATTCTGCCCAAGGGCGCCCTGGGGCCTGCGTCAAAACGCACAAAGCCTTACGACTCAAGCCTTTGAGATTGGCCCGCTTTTGGCATGGGTCGGCATGGGGACGTCTCCCCACGTCAGGATAGCCATGTCGCGTTTACGTCTGCGCACCGCTTTCGCCCTCATCGCCACGGCCTGCGCCCTGGTGGGGGGCCCCGCGTTCGCCAAGTCACGGATCAAGGACATCGTCTCGTTCGAGGGCGTGCGCGACAACCAATTGATCGGCTACGGCATCGTCGTGGGCCTGAACGGTTCGGGCGACAGCCTGCGCAACGCCCCGATGACCAAGCAGAGCCTTGAGGCCATGCTGGAGCGTCAGGGCGTCAATGTGCGCGACGCCAATCTGAACACCAAGAACGTCGCCTCGGTGATGGTCACCGCCAACCTGCCGGCCTTCGCGGCGCCGGGCGCAAAGGTGGATGTCAGCGTCTCCACCCTGGGCGACGCCAAGAACCTGCTGGGCGGCACCCTGCTGGTCACCAGCCTGCAGGGCGCGGACGGCCAGACCTATGCCGTGGCCCAGGGCAGCGTGCAGACCGGATCGGTCTCGGCCGGCGGCGCTTCGGGCAGCTCGGTGTCCAAGGGCGTGCCCACGGCCGGCCGCATCGCCGCCGGCGGCATCATCGAGCGGGAAACCGGCTTCCAGATGGTCAATATGGGCGAGCTGCGCATGACCCTGCGCAATCCCGACTTCACCACCTCGCGCCGCATCGCCGACGCCATCAACGGCCAGTTCCCCCGCAGCGCCCAGGCCCAGAACCCGACCATCGTCGCCGTGCGCCCGCCAGCCGGCATGGACATGATCAGCTTCATCACCGCCATCGAGAACCTGCAGGTCGAGCCCGACGGCCCGGCCAAGGTGATCATCGACGAGGTGTCGGGCGTGATCGTGATGGGTGACGATGTCCGCATCAGCCAGGTGGCCATCGCCCAGGGCAATCTGACCATCTCGGTCCAGGAGAGCCCGGCCGTCAGCCAGCCCGCCCCGTTCAGCCAAGGCCAGACCGCCGTGGTTCCGCAATCTGCCGTCAGTGTCGACGAGGAAAAGGGCAAGAAACTGATCACGCTCAGCAGCGGCGCTTCGCTCAAGAGCCTGGTCGGCGGACTCAACGCCCTGGGCGTGACCCCGCGCGACATGATCTCGATCCTGCAGGCGGTGAAGGCCGCCGGGGCCCTGCAAGCCGATATCGAGGTGATGTGATGAGCGCCCTGACCCTGACCTCTCCCCCGATCACCAATCTGCAGGCCTCGACCACAGCGCCCGCCTCGAGCGCCGAACTGCTCAAGCGCGGCCAGATCAAGGAAACGTCCGAGAAGTTCGAGGCCTCGTTCCTGTCGGTGATGATGCAGTCGATGTTCGCCGGCGTGAAAACCGCCGCGCCGTTCGGCGGCGGTCAGGCCGAGGACATGTTCAAGTCGCTGCTCACCGAGTCGATGGCCAAGGAAGTCTCCAAGGCCGGCGGCGTCGGCCTGGCCAGCACCGTCCAGCGTGAAATGCTCAAGCTTCAAGGGTTGAAGGACTAGTCATGGCCCTCGCCGCACACGATCCCAACGACCGCGTCGACCAGCTGGTCATCCTGACCGAGCGCCTGACCGACCTGATCGCCAAGGAGGCCACAGCCTTCGAAGCCCGCCGTCCGCAGGACGCGGCCCAGTATGTCGAGGAAACGGCCAAGCTGGCCAATCTCTACCGGCACGAGTCGGCGCGGGTGCGGGCCAATATCGCCCTGATCTCCAGCGCCGACGCCGCCCTGCGCCTGCGCCTGATCCGCGCCACCGAGGCCTTCGACGCTGTCCTGGCCCGCCAGGCGCGCGCCCTCAACGCCGCCCGCACCGTGACCGAAGGCCTGGTGAAAGCCGTGGCCGAGGAGATCGCCAACCAGCGCGCGCCCGCCTCGGGCTATGGCGCCGGCGCGCGGATGAACAATCCGGTCTCCAGCGGCACCGCCATCACGCTGAACAAGAAGGCCTAGCGGGTCGCTTCGACCCAGCGGGCGATCAGCCGCGAGATCGCTGCGCCCCCGGCGTTGATCTCTGCCAGATCCTTCAGGGTGACGACGCCGCGATCCGGAGCCGGCCACTTGGCCAGCTTGTCGTCGTCCGCGAAGCAAAAGTCGCTGGCGTCCAGGGGCTTGGCCCCGCGATGCAGCACGATCCGATAGCCGCCCTTCCTGTCCAGACCCAGGGTGACGCGATCCTGGCCGTCATGGGCGAAGCTGGGCGCGTTCCATTTGATCTCTTCGGTCAGGCCGGGATGTGCGGTGACGACGAGGTGGCGCAGCGCATCGACAGCCAGCCGCGAGGGCGGGTCAAGCGCGGCGAGGTAGGTTTCGACGGATTGAGCCTTCGCCACGCTGTTTCCAATCACGCCATCGGTTGACGAAACCCTAGAGCCGGCCTTCAGGATGGGAAAGCGGCCTTAGTGCAGGAGACGCCATTGCTCGACGAAGCCTTGATCGCGGAAATCGCCGAGCTGCATTCGGGACCTGATCGTGGCTATCACGGCTGGAGCCACCCTCAGGCCCTGCTGCGCCTTTTCGCCGAGACAGAGGGTGATTTGGACGATCCCCTGGCGGTCTATTGCGCCATTGTTCTGCACGACGTGATCTATGAACCCCGCCGCTCCGACAACGAGACGCGTAGCGCGGTGCTCGCCCGAACGATGCTGCAGGACGTCATTCCGGGCGACAGCCTGGACCGCGCCATTCGACTGATCGAAGCGACCGCGCGACACGCCATTCCCGCGGACCTGCCCGAAGGCGAAACCGCCGACATGGCGCGGTTCCTCGACATGGACCTTTCGATCCTGGCCGCGCCCATCGCCGCCTTCGACGCCTACGAAGCCGGCGTCCGACATGAGTATCGCGAGATCCCCGAAGAGGCCTTTCGCCAGGGGCGCGCCGCGATCCTTGAGGGTTTCCTGGCGCGGGAAGCCCTCTACATGTCGGACTGGGGAAAACTGCGTTTCGAGGCCCAGGCTCGCGAGAACCTCAGGCGCTCGATCGCCCAGCTTCGCGACTAGGCCGGAACGGCTTCGAGAGCCGGATAGTCCGTGTAGCCCTTCTCGTCCGGACCATAGAAGGTCGACGGAACCGGCGCGTTCAACTCGGCCCCGATCCGCAGGCGCTCGACCAGGTCGGGGTTGGCGATATAGGCCTTGCCGAAGGCGATGGCGTCGTACTGGCCGGCCTGCACCGCCGCATTGGCGGTCTCGCCGGTGAACTTCTCGTTGGCGATATAGACGCCGCCGAACGCCGCCTTCAGCGCCACGCCCAGGCTGTCATCGCCCTGATATTCGCGGGCGCAGATGAAGGCGATGCCGCGCTGGCCCAGCTGCCTGGCCACATAGCCGAAGGTCGCGGCCAGGTCTGAATCGCCCATGGCGTGGGCGTCGGCGCGCGGGGCCAGATGGACGCCTACGCGGCCCGGGCCAAACACCGAAACGGCGGCGTCGGTGGCTTCAAGCAGCAAACGGGCGCGGTTCTCGATCGGGCCGCCATAGTCATCGGTACGCTGGTTGGAGCCATCCTGCAGGAACTGGTCGAGCAGATAGCCATTGGCGCCATGCAGTTCGACGCCGTCGAAGCCGGCGGCCTTGGCGTTGGCGGCAGCGCGGCGGAAATCCTCGACCACGCCCTTGACCTCGTCCGTCGTCAGGGCGCGCGGCGTGGGATAGGGCCGCTCGGGACGCAGCAGGCTGACATGACCCTTAGCCGCGATGGCCGTGGGTCCGACAGGCGCCTCGCCGTTCAGCAGCGACGGGTCGGAGATCCGGCCCACATGCCAGATCTGCATGAAGATGCGGCCGCCCTTGTCATGAACGGCGCGGGTGATTTGCTTCCAGCCCTCGACCTGTTCCTGCGACCAGATGCCTGGCACGCCGGCATAGCCGACGCCCTGGGGCGAAACCGGCACGCCTTCCGAGATGATCAGGCCGGCGCTGGCGCGCTGGGCGTAGTACTCGGCCATCAGCGCATTGGGGATCTGGGTCGGGCCGGCGCGCAGGCGGGTCAGCGGCGCCATGATCACGCGGTTGGGCAGATCCAGGTCGCCGAGGCGCAGCGGGTCGAAAAGCGTGGGCATGGAGGCCGTCCTCAAGGGAAAGGCGCCGCTCGGCGGCGCGAGACCCTGATGTGGCGCTGCATCGCAGCAAAACAACAGGCCTGGCCTGTAAATCTCGTGCGCCGCCCTTTCAGACGGTGGCCGCGCCTAGAGCGTTATTCGGCGAAGTGGATACCGGTTCGCCGCCGAAATAACGCGTCAAAACAAAAAATCTAGAGCAAACGACATGATGCAATCATGGCGACCTTTGCTCTAGTTCGGCGCGATGGTGTTGAACACATAGATCAGCGAGCCGACGCCGCCGATGAACACCATGAAGTCGACGACCGGATTGCGCGGCTTGACGCCTTGGGCGTCACGGATCGCCTGCTTGCCCTGTTCCTGCTTGTCAGCCTTGGCGGGCTTGGCGGCCTTGCTCATGATGTGCTCCGTTTCTGGAGCCATTGAGCCAGACACTGCTGAAGATGGCGCTTTCAAAGGCGGTTAAGCGCCGGAAACCAAACCCCGCGCCGTGACACCCTGCTGACACCTACTGTCAGCAGGCGGCGCAGCTTGCGAAGCGCGACGTTTGTTCGCATCTTGTTCTTGTGTTAATTCCCGGATCGAGCCCTACATATAGCCGCCGCGCTGCACCCTCCTGGCGGCTCTCTGCGTTCCGGAAAACATGGCCGAACAACTGAACTTCATCCGCGTGCGCGGCGCCCGCGAGCATAATCTCAAGAACGTCAGCGTCGACATCCCGCGCGGCGAGCTGGTGGTGCTGACCGGCCTGTCGGGTTCGGGCAAGAGCTCGCTGGCGTTCGACACCATCTATGCCGAGGGCCAGCGGCGCTATGTCGAGAGCCTGTCGGCCTATGCCCGCCAGTTCCTGGAACTGATGAGCAAGCCGGACGTCGACCTGATCGAGGGTCTGTCGCCGGCCATTTCGATCGAGCAGAAGACCACCTCGCGCAATCCACGCTCGACCGTCGGCACGGTCACCGAGATCCACGACTATATGCGCCTGCTGTGGGCGCGGGTCGGCACGCCCTACTCGCCCGCCACCGGCCTGCCGATCGAAAGCCAGACCATCAGCCAGATGGTCGACAAGATCACCGTCCTGCCCGAGGGCACGCGTCTCTATCTGCTGGCCCCGGTCGTTCGCGACCGCAAGGGCGAGTACAAGAAGGAGATCGCCGAGTGGCAGAAGGCCGGCTTCCAGCGGCTGAAGATCGACGGCGAATATTATCCGATCGAGGACGCCCCGGCCCTCGACAAGAAGTTCAAGCACGACATCGACGTGGTCGTGGACCGCATCGTCACCAAGCCCGACATGGAACAGCGCCTGGCCGACTCCATCGAGCAGGCCCTGCGCCTGGCCGACGGTCTGGCCGTGGCCGAATGGGCCACGATCGACGAGGGCGAGAAAGAGCCCAAGCGGCTGCTGTTCTCGGAACGCTTCGCCTGTCCGGTCAGCGGCTTCACGATCGCCGAGATCGAGCCGCGCCTGTTCTCGTTCAACAATCCGGCGGGCGCCTGCCCGGCCTGCGACGGCCTGGGCGCCAAGCTGGCCTTCGACGCCGACCGGGTGGTGCCCGACAAGGACAAGGCCCTGCACCAGGGCGCCATCGCGCCCTGGGCCAAGGGCCCCTCGCCGCTCTACACCCAGACCCTGCAGGCCCTGGCCCGCCACTACGGCTTCTCGATGGACGAGCCCTGGCACAAGCTGGCCCAGAGCGCCCGCGACGTGGTGCTGCAAGGTTCGGGCGGCACGAAGATCAAGTTCATCTATGACGACAACGCCCGCAAATACGAGGTCGAGAAGCCCTTCGAGGGGGTGATGCCCAACCTCGAACGCCGCTGGCGCGAGACCGACAGCGCCTGGGTGCGCGAGGAACTGGGCCGTTACCAGTCCGACACCCCCTGCGAGGTCTGCCACGGCAAGCGCCTGAAGCCGGAAGCCCTGGCGGTGAAGATCGCCGGCATGGATATCGCGGCCGTCTCGATGCTGGCCATCCGTCCGGCCAAGGACTGGTTCGCCGGCCTGGAGGCCCAGTTCAGCGACAAGCAGATGGAGATCGCCCGGCGGATCCTGAAGGAGATCAATGATCGCCTGCGGTTCCTGGTCGATGTCGGGCTGGACTATCTGAACCTGTCACGCGGCTCGGGCACCCTGTCGGGCGGCGAGAGCCAGCGCATCCGTCTGGCCAGCCAGATCGGCTCGGGCCTGACCGGCGTGCTCTACGTGCTGGACGAACCGTCGATCGGCCTGCACCAGCGCGACAACACCCGGTTGCTGCAGTCGCTGCAGGGCCTGCGCGATCTGGGCAATTCGGTGCTGGTCGTCGAGCATGACGAGGAGGCCATCCTCACCGCCGACTATGTGATCGACATGGGTCCGGCCGCGGGCGTGCACGGCGGCGAGATCGTCGCCGAGGGCAAGCCGGCCGACATCATGGCCAATCCCAACAGCATCACCGGCCAATATCTGACCGGCGCCCGCGAGATCGAGGTTCCGCAAGAGCGCCGGCCGATCAACAGGAAGAAGATGCTGCGCGTCATCGGCGCCACCGGCAACAACCTCAAGGGCGTGACGGGCGAAATCCCGGTCGGCACCTTCACCTGCATCACCGGCGTTTCCGGCGGCGGCAAGTCGACCTTCACGATCGAGACCCTCTACAAGGCCGCCGCCCGTCGCCTGAACAATGCGTCGGAGGCCCCGGCCCAGCACGAGCGGATCGAGGGGCTGGAGAATTTCGACAAGGTCATCGACATCGACCAGTCGCCCATCGGCCGCACTCCGCGCTCGAACCCGGCCACCTATACCGGCGCCTTTGGCCCGATCCGCGACTGGTTCGCCCAGCTGCCGGAAAGCAAGGCGCGCGGCTATGGCCCCGGCCGCTTCAGCTTCAACGTCAAGGGCGGGCGCTGCGAGGCCTGCCAGGGCGACGGCCTGATCAAGATCGAGATGCACTTCCTGCCCGACGTCTACGTCACCTGCGACGTCTGCAAGGGCAAGCGCTACAACCGCGAGACCCTCGACATCCTGTTCAAGGGCAAGACCATCGCTGACATCCTGGACATGACCGTCGAGGAGTCCGCCGACTTCTTCAAGGCCGTGCCGCCGATCCGCGACAAGATGGAAACGCTCAAGCGCGTGGGCCTGACCTATATCAAGGTCGGCCAGTCGGCGACGACGCTGTCCGGGGGTGAAGCCCAGCGGGTCAAGCTGTCCAAGGAGCTGTCCAAGCGCGCCACCGGCCGCACGCTCTACATCCTCGACGAGCCGACCACCGGCCTGCACTTCGAAGACACCAAGAAGTTGCTGGAAGTGCTGCATGAGCTGGTCGACCAGGGCAACACCGTGGTCGTCATCGAGCATAACCTGGATGTGGTGAAGACCGCCGACTGGCTGCTGGACTTCGGTCCCGAAGGCGGCGACGGCGGCGGCGAGATCGTCGCCGTGGGCTCGCCCCAGGACGTGGCCAAGGTCGAGGCCTCATGGACCGGGCGCTATTTGAAGGACGTGCTGGACCGCCATGAGGTGCGTCGCAAGGTGCGGGTGGCTGAGCTGAAGAAGAGCAAGAAAAGCGCCTGATCCTGGTGATCGCTTCTCTGGAGCGATCACCAAAAGCCCGCTCTCCCCGGCGAAGGCCGGGGCCCAGATTCAGCCTGAGCGTTTGGGGATGATGCGCCCTACCGCAGAGCCCCGATCAATCAGGCCTCTGGGTTCGACCTGGGCCCCGGCTTTCGCCGGGGAGAGCGGAAAGGTTAGGTGCTCGGAGCCACCGGCTCCGCCCCACCCGCCTTGAGGATCCGGTAGATCTCCGGGGCCGGCGAGAAGATGATCAGCGAGGTCAGCACCGAGATCACGCCCGCAAACACCGCCCGCGCCAAACCGATCGGCGTGAAGAAGGTCTCCAGCGAGCTCATGTCCGGTTCGAACAGGCCGCCAAGGCCGCCGATGCCCCCCGAGGCGATCACGCCCACGGCGGCCACGATGGTCATGATCAGCAGATAGACGATGACCGCCATCACCACCGCCAGCACATAGGCCCCCAGCATCGCGCCGACATGCCCCTTGGTCATGGCCCACGAGGCCCGGATGGCGATGCGGCCGGTGTCAAAGGTCATGGTCGAGGCGAAGGACAGCCGCACGGCGAAATAGATCATCAGGCAGGCCACGCCGACAAAGCCGATCAGGCCCGTCAGCGCCGCGATCGCGCCGCCCCCCGCCGCCACGCCGATCCCCACCAGGATGGCCGACAGCAGGATGGCCGTGACATAGACCGCCAGAATGATCAGATTCACCAGGATCAGCGCCCCGGCCTGCCGCAACTCATCCGCGCCGAAGCGCAGATAGGCCGAGCGGCTGTCGCCCGGTTGCAGGACCATGCGGTTTACCGCCGCCAGCATCACCGAATAGAGCGCCAGGCTGTAGACCAGCGACACGCCCATCAGCGGCGCCAGGCCGCCCATGATCGCCAACATCTCCTCGGGCGAGGCGTTGTTGTCGGCGCTGAGCGCCATGAAGGCGTTCAGCTGCGGACCGGCGACCTTGATGGTCAGGGTGCTGGTCAGCAACGACAGCACCGTCATCAGCGCCGCCCACAGCGCAATGGTCCGAGGATGCTCCCGCACGAGCCGGAAGCCGACGAAGGCGGCGTCGGAGGCGGAGAACTTGGACATGCGGCCCTCGGGGACGGAACGAGACAGGCGCTACGCGTAACAAGGTTTGCGGCGTTTCGACAGGGCGTGGACGCCGAAATCGACCTGAGCGCGAATGCAGCTTGCCCGCCGCGCCTCGCCAACTCTAACATCTGTTTGAAAGCGGCCGTCAGCGTCGCCAATCCGGGAGGATCGACGATGAAGCTCTATGGCGAAGCCAACCCCGCGCCCAATCCGCGCCGGGTCCGCATCTTCCTGGCCGAGAAGGGCGTCGACCTGCCGGAAATCCGCATCGGCATGCGCCAGGGCGGTCACAAGTCGCCCGAGCACAAGGCCCGCAACAGCCTGGGTCAGGTCCCGACGCTCGAACTAGACGACGGGACGATGATCAGCGAGAGCGTCGCGATCTGCCGCTATCTGGAGGCCCTGCATCCAGATCCGCCGATGTTCGGCGCCACGGCTCTGGAACAGGCCCAGATCGACATGTGGGTGCGGCGGATCGAGTTCCAGCTGCTGATCCCGGTCGGCATGTTCTGGCGCCACGCCCATCCGCTGACCGCCGCCCTGCTCACGCAGAACGTCGAGTTCGGCGAATCCAACCGCGAGACCGTGGCCAGGGCCATGAAGTGGCTGGATCGCGAACTGGCCGACGGCCGCGCCTTCATCGCCGGCGAGACCTATTCCATCGCCGACATCGTGGCCCAGACCACGATCGACTTCGCCAGCTTCATCGGCCTGGAGGCGCCGGAGGAGACGCCGCATCTGGCCGCGTGGCGCGAGCGCGTGGGATCGCGGCCCAGCGCGGCGGCCTAAGCCTAACTCCAAGTTCAAGCTCAAAATAGGCTTGTCATCCCGGCCGCAGCGAAGCGGAGAGCCGGGACCCAGGGGCAACCGCGATGCGTCGCCCCCTAGGTCCCGGACAGCCTCTGCGAGGCTTCCGGGATGACAAGAAATAGGACTTCAAATCGACTTTAGGCTGACTTTACGCCTCGCCCGCCGTCAGCTGCCGCAGGGCGGCGGCGGGGGCCGAGGTGACGATCACCGCCTGCAGGGTCAGGAACACCGGGGCCAGCAGCAGATTGGCCAACAGGGCCAGGATCAGGCGCGGGTGGCTGGCCGCCGGGCCGCCGGCGATGGGGTCTTCCAGACCCCCGGCGAGCACCGCGCCGACGATGCTGGACACCGTGGCGCCCAGGATCGAGACGATCACGCACAGCACGATGACGATGACCAGCATGGCCAGCAGTCGCCAGAACTGGCCGTGGGTCAGCAGCCAGGCGGCGCGCGGATCAATGTGGCCGACCATGAAGGCGTGGGGCGCCAGCAGCGACAGCCGCACCGCCACCCAGGTCGACAGGCCGATCACGGTCAGGGCGCCCAGGAAGCCGAACCAGCCGGCGACGGGCGTGCCCCCCAGCAACGCCGTTCCCAGGGCCACGACGCCGCCGGGGATCACCATCACCATCAGGGTGGCCGCCCAGTGGATCAGCGACACGACCAGCAGGCGAAGGTCCTCGCGGCCGACCCGCAGATAGGCCCAGCGCCGCTGCTCGGGGTGCAGCACGGCGCGCATGATGGCCGCCGACAGGATCGCGCCCAGCACCAGGGCCAGCATGATCAGCAGCACCATCACCCCGCCCAGGCGAGAGACGATGTCGAGGATCTCGCGCGGGTCGGCCGACGACGAGCGCAGCGCCAGATCGGCGCGGTCCTGCTCGCCCAGCACCATCTTGACCAGCAGGCCCAGCAGCGGAAGCGTCACCAGCGAGAACCCGGCCCAAGCCAGCACCACGACGGGATGCCGGCGCATGATCCTCAACCCTTCGAGGGCGGCGTCAACGGGCGAAAGCAAGGTCATCTAGACATCCCGCGAAGGCGACACGGCCGGCGCATGGCGGCATCGATAGACGTGAACGAGCGCGCCGGTCCAGACCGGCGCCAGATAGACATAGCCAAAGACCGCGCCCAGCGCCGCCAGCACGCCGTCAAAGCCTGGACCGGCCCAGCGTCCGACCAGGTTGAAAGCCGCCAGCAGGGCCGCGACCGGCGCCGCCAGCAGAGCGCCGGCGACCAGCACCTGCAGGGCGACGCCGCGCGTCAGCGGAAAGGCGCTCAGCACCCGCACCCCCGACTGGTCCACCGAGGCCGCCGCCGCCAGGGACAGGCGCACAGCCAGCCAGAGCAGCAGGGCCAGGCCCAGCAGCGGCGCGGCGCCGGCCACGATGGTTCCGGGTCCCGAGCCGGCCAGGGCGTCGCGCCAGGCCTGGGACGAGGTGGCGTCAAAGCCCGGCGCATTGGCCCGCGCCACGCCCAGGGCGATGGCTCCGACCACCAGGATCAGCACCGCCGTCACCACCAACAGGAAGGCCGCGATCAGCAGCTGAACGCCCAGCAATCGCCACTCATCCAGGCCCCAGCGCAGACCGGCCAGACCGACGGACTTGCCAAAGGCGTGGCGATAGAGCGCCCCGAGGGCCAGGGCTATGGCGATGATCTCGGCCAGCAGCGCCAGGCCGCTGACGGACGGCGGCAGGACGCGGGTCAGAACACTGATCACGACGGCGGTCAGCAGAGCGGCCCAGCAGGCGCGAACCGACGGACCCAGGCCCGCCACCCCCGCCCGAACGGTCGCCCCGATCGCGACCGATCGATCCATCATCGCACGCCCCTGTCAAACTGCCCGGCCTGAGTCGCGCGGAGCAGCCTGTTTACGACGCGCCGCGCCGGGTTGCGACGCGTCGCGGTGACGCTCGGACGGATTTCCGCCGGACGTGGCGCCCGCGCCGCGTTAAGCGTCCCGCTGCAGGCTCAGATCCCTGTAGGCGGCCGCCCACGGCGCGCAGAACAGGGCGACCAGACAGGACCCGATCAGGGTCCCGACCAGACCCACCACAGCCAGCCACGGCCAGACGCGGCGCAGCAGATCGAGCGGCGGCTGGGCCAGGAACGCCTGCACGGCTTCAGGATCAGTGAGCCAGACCGGCGGCCCGCCCGCCGCGAACATCGCGCCCAGCACCACGCCGGCCACAATCAGCTCAAGGATGAACACCATCAGCAGGCTCAGCAGCGCCACGCCCAGCAGCCGCCAGGCCGAACCGCGCGTCAGCGACCACGACTCGAACAGCCGAAACTGACCGTCGGCGAAGGTCATGGGCGCGGCCATGGACAGGCGCAGGCCCAGCCACACCAGCACCCCCACCGCGACCAGGCCAAGCCCGACCGCCGTGAGAATACCCGCCGTCGCGCCCTGCCCCTGTGCTCCGCTGGCCAGACCGACGATGAACGCCGGCAGCACCACGCCGAGGGCGGCAATCACCGCGACGATATAGGCCAGCACGCTGACCACCAGGAACAGCAGGGTCAGCCACAGTTCCTGCGCGCCCAGCCGCAGGAAGGCGCCGCGCGACTGGTCAGGCTGCAGCACGGCACGGAACACCGCCGAGCAGATCAGGGCCTTGATGAAGGTGCTCCACAGCCAGCCGCCGATCTGCAGCAGCATCAGGCCCGACTGCAGTTGCATCATCTGGCGCATGGCCTCCTGGTCGATCGGCCCGTCCTTGGGCGGCATCATGGCCGCAAGGGTCTTGAGGATCTCTGGCCCCATCAGCGGGATCAGCGCCAGCAGCGGCGCCAGCGACAGGACCAGCATCACAACGCCCCAGGTCACCACCGCTCCCGGATGGCGCGCGATGACGCCAAAGCCCGCGAACGCCGAACCCGCTACCGAGATCTTGGCCATCTGCTTCCCCTGCGTCCGCCCGCGCTAAACGCGCCGACCTTCCGTGAGCCTACACTCAGGTTTCGTTCGGCGACAGCCGGGGGTATGAGGGCGCGCATGAGCACTCAGACTTCCTCCATCGCCCCCATCCACGTCATCGGCGGCGGCCTCGCCGGTTCCGAAGCCGCCTGGCAGATCGCCAGCGCCGGCGTGCCCGTCGTGCTGCACGAGATGCGACGCGACCTCCCCTCGGGCGCGCCCTCAAGCAGCGAAGCGATAGGGCAAACAAAAAAAATCCGCACCGAGGCGCACCACACCGACGGCCTGGCCGAGATGGTCTGTTCTAACTCGTTCCGCTCCGACGACTGGCAGTTCAATGCCGTGGGCCTGCTGCACGCCGAGATGCGCCGGATGGACTCGCTGATCCTGTCAGCCGCCGACCAGCATCAGGTGCCCGCCGGCGGCGCCCTGGCCGTCGACCGCGACGGCTTCTCGGCCGAGGTCACCCGCCGTCTGGAGGCCCATCCGCTGGTGACCATCCAGCGCGAGGAAATCGCCGGCCTGCCTCCGGCAGACTGGGACAGCGTCGTGGTGGCCACCGGCCCCCTCACCTCGCCCGCCCTGGCCGACGCGATCCTGGAGCTGTCGGGCGAGGGCCAGCTGAGCTTCTTCGACGCCATCGCTCCGATCATCCACCTCGAGTCGATCGATATGGACCTCGCCTGGCGCCAGTCGCGCTACGACAAGGAAGGCCCCGGCGGCGACGCGGCGGCCTATATCAACCTGCCCATGAACAAGCAGGAATATGAGGCCTTCATCGACGCCCTGCTCGACGGCCCCAAGGCCGAGTTCAAGGAGTGGGAGCACGTCCCCTATTTCGACGGCTGCCTGCCTATCGAGGTGATGGCCGAGCGCGGCCGCGAGACCCTGCGCCACGGCCCGATGAAGCCGGTCGGCCTGACCAATCCGCGCGATCCGCTGGTCAAGTCCTACGCCATCGTCCAACTGCGCCAGGACAATGCCCTGGGCACCCTGTGGAACATGGTCGGCTTCCAGACCAAGCTGAAGCACGGCGCCCAGGCCGAGGTGTTCCGGATGATCCCGGGGCTGAAGGACGCCCAGTTCGCCCGACTGGGCGGGCTGCACCGCAACACCTTCATCAACAGCCCGCGCCTGCTGGACCGGTCCCTGCGGATGAAGGTCGAGCCGCGCCTGCGCTTTGCCGGCCAGATGACCGGCGTCGAAGGCTATGTCGAGAGCGCCGCCACCGGCCTGCTGGCCGGCCGCTTCGCCGCCGCCGAACGACTGGGCCGGACGCTGGAGGCCCCGCCCGCCACCACCGCCCTGGGCGCCCTGGTCGATCACGTCACCGGCGGCCACATCGCGGCCGACGTGGAAGCCGGCAAGACCAGCTTCCAGCCGATGAACATCAATTACGGCCTGCTGCCGCCGATGGAAGCGCCCAAGACCGGCGAGGACGGCGTCAAGATCCCGCTGAAGGAGCGCGGCCGGGCCAAGAAGCGGCTGATGAGCCTGCGCGCCCTGGCCGACCTCGAGGCGTGGCTCAAGGCCTGACCCCCGGCGGCCGTTGATCCTGACCTCAGAGGGTCCAAATCCGAAAAAACGCCGTCACCCCGGGACTTGTTCCCGGGGCGACGGGATATAGAGCGCGAGGCGTCGAGCTCAGCGGCGCTTGGTATGACCCCGGCGGGCCGCCAGGTCTTCGTCGGCTTCCGGATGACCTGCTAGGCATTCGTCCTCTGCGAGGATCAAAGCTTTCGGCGGCGCGGGTTTAGCCCGCGCCGCCGTTTTCTTGCCGGCTGGAAAGGCCCGACGGCGAGGGCGAGCCGAACAGGCCAAAGCCCTTGAGAACCATCTTCAGCGCTTCCCAGTGTATGCCCGCCATAACGCCGACCACCTGCAGCGGATGGCCCATCAGGACCCGGCCCAGGGCCTTGTCGGTCAGCTCGACGCGCCTGCCGTCGAAACTGGCCGCCAGCTTCAGCCCCTCTTCGTCGAAGACGTCGATGCCCACATGCACGGCCTCGCCCGGCGGGGCGATTTCGAAGACGTAGCGCAGATCCATCGGCAGGAAGGGCGAGACGTGAAAGATCTTGTCGCTGGCCTGCCGCACCCAGCCGCCGCGCTCGCCCCGCACCGGCAGCACATAGTCGTGACGCTGGCCAAAGGTGTTGCGCACCGCGTGGACGATGGCCTTCAGCTCGCCCGTCTCGTCACGGCAGAAATAGACGCTGAGCGGATTGAAGCCGTGGCCCAGAACGCGCGGCATGCACAGCAGCGAAATCCTGGCGTCCGGCAGGTCGATGCCGTGGGCGTCCAGCCTGGCCTGCACCATCGCCTTGACCCCCTGCCCTGGGGTTTGCGCATGATCCCCGGAATGGAAGGACAGCAGGTTGAAGCGATCCAGCGAGAACCATTTCAGCCGCCGGTCCAGCGCCTCCAGTTCGTCGAGATCCAGCAGCAGCATGAAGACGCGATAGCGCAGTCCATGACGCCGTGGCCGCGATCTATGGTGCGCGACCTCGCCGACATAGAGCGCCGACGCTTGGGTCACGCCACCAGCTCGCGCAGGTCGTCTGCGGCCGGGTCATCGACGAAGATCCGGCTCGACGGATTGGGCGTCACCCATGGACGACGTCCGCCGCCCAGTTGCTCGGCCACGGCCAGGCCCGCCTGCAGGCCATCCTCGTGGAAGCCCGAGCCGAAATAGGCGCCGCAGAACCAGACCCGGTCGCGGCCCTGCAGCGACCACAGGCGGCGCTGGGCCAGCATGGCCGGGCCATCGAACAGTGGATGCTCATAGACCTGATCGCGCAGAACGGTCTCGGCGCGGGGCGTGCGCTCGGGATTGAGCGACAGGAAGAACGGATCGGCGCTGTCCAGGGGCTGCAGCCTGTTCATCCAGTAGGTCACGCCGCCCGCGCCGCCGCCCGCGCGGCGGCCGACATGGTTCCAGCTGGCCCAGGCGGCCTTGCGGCGCGGCATCAGGCCGGGATCGCGGTGCAGCACCGTGCGGTTGCGGCTGTAGCGGAAGGCGCCCAGCACCTCGACCTCGTCCGGCGTCGGGGCGTCCAGCATTCGCAAAGCCTGGTCGGCATGGGCCCCGATCACGACGTGATCATAGAGCAGCGCCTCGCCGGTGATGTCCTCAATGGTCACGCCGTCAGGCCCGCGCTGGATATGACGCACCGGGCGGCCCAGCAGCACCTTGCCCTCGAAATCTGCGGCCAGGCGCGAGACATAGGCCTGGCTGCCGCCGACCACGGTGCGCCAGATCGGGCGCTTGTCGATGGGCAGCATCAGGCCGTGATTGTCGAAGAACCGCAGCAGGGCGGCGGCGGGAAACTCGCGGATGTCCTTCATCGAGGCCGACCAGATGGCCGCGGCCTGGGGCAGCAGGTGATCCTCGGCGAAGGCCTTGCCGAAACCCTGCTGGCGCAGATAGTCGTCCAGCCGGCACAGCCCGCCCTTCTCCAGCTCCAGCATGTCGCGCGTCCCGGTCTTGTAGAAGCGGGTGACGTCCAGCAGCATCTTCAGGAAGCGGAAGTTCAGCACGTTGCGCTTCTGGGCCAGCAGGTTGTTGCTGCTGTATTCCAGCGCGCCATTGTCCAGCGAGACACCGAACGACATGTCGCTGTCGACGGTCTCGACGCCGAGATGCTTAAACAGCGCCACCAGATTGGGATAGTTGGGCTCGTTATAGACGATGAAGCCGGTGTCGACCGGCACGCCCTCGACCGCCACCGTATTGGCGTGTCCGCCCAGTCGGCCGTCGGCTTCGTACAGGGTGACGTCGTGATGCTTGGACAGCAGCCAGGCGGCCGACAGGCCGGCGATGCCCGACCCGATGACGGCGATGTTTAGACGTTGGGTCGGCTGCGGCGCGGGCAAATGATCGTTTCCTGCAGGGGTCTTGATAACGCTCGAGTTCCAGCTACGGCGCCGGAACAGTTTTGGACGCGCGGCGCATCCATTTGCGGGCCCGCGCGTAGCTTTGCGCGGATGACCCGCAGAGGGTCCAAAGCGCAGGGTCCCCGCATGAGCTTGGTCAAGGCCGCCATCCACGCCTTTGAAGACACGCCGATGCCGGACGTGGTCTCGCGCGCCGCGATCCAGTTCCTGGTCGGCGACGCCCGCCGACGCCTGGCCGGCGCCCCCGCCGACGCCAGCGCCCGCTTCGCACGGACCATGGGCGAGCACCCGATCGCCGCCCATACCGACGCCGCCAACGCCCAGCACTACGAACTGCCCGCCGCCTTTTTCGAGGTCGTGCTGGGCCCCAACCTGAAATATTCCAGCGGCCTCTATCCGGCCGGAGCGTCCACCTTGGCCGAGGGCGAGGCCGCCGCCCTGCGCGAGACCGAACTGCACGCTGATCTGCAGGACGGTCAGGCCGTGCTGGAACTGGGCTGCGGCTGGGGTTCGCTGTCGCTGTGGATGGCCGAGCGCTTCCCTGGCTCGAAGATTACCTCGGTCTCCAACTCGGCCTCGCAGCGCGCCTTCATCCTGGCCCGCGCCGCCGCCCGCGGCCTGAGCAACCTGACCGTCATCACCGCCGACATGAATGACTTTTCAACCGACCAGCGCTTCGACCGCGTGGTCTCGGTGGAGATGTTCGAGCACATGTCCAACTGGCAGGCCCTGCTGGGCCGGGTGCACGGCTGGCTCAAGCCCGACGGCCTGCTGTTTATCCACGTGTTCACGCACCGCAACACGCCCTACCGCTTCGACGTCAACGACCCGGCCGACTGGATCGCCCAGTATTTCTTCACCGGCGGCGTCATGCCCAGCCACGACCTGCTGGCCCAGTTCCCCGACCTGTTCGCCGTCGAGCAGGACTGGCGCTGGAGCGGCGCCCACTACGCCCGCACCGCCCGGCAGTGGCTGCAGAATTTCGACGCCAATCGCGCCAGGATCGATCCTGTGCTGGAAAGCGTTTATGGATCCGACGCCGCCGTCTGGCGGCGTCGCTGGCGTCTGTTCTTCCTGGCCACCGCCGGCCTGTTTGGCCATCGCGGCGGCGAGGAATGGGGCGTCAGCCACTATCGCCTTCGCCCTGTCCTCCAGACCACGAGCCCCGCATGATCCGCTATGTCTTCGGTTACCTGGCCACCGGCGGCGCCATGCTGGTGCTGGACATCATCTGGCTGACCCTGATGGCCCCGCGCCTCTATCGGCCGCGCATCGGCGAGCTGATGGCCGACCAGCCGGCGATGGTCCCGGCAGCGGCCTTCTACCTGATCTATCTGACCGCGATCATGCTGCTGGCCGTCCTGCCGGCTATCCGCGAGGACAGCTGGAAGCGCCTGCTGTTCAACGCCGCCGTGTTCGGCTTCTGCGCCTACGCCACCTACGACCTGACCAATCAGGCGACGCTGAAGGTCTGGTCGACCACGATCACCGTGATCGACATGGCCTGGGGCACGTTCCTGACCACGGTCGCGGCCAGCGCGGGTTTCGCAGCCATGCGAGCGATGAAGTAGGGACTTCAAATCCGCTTCCCGGCGACCGCCGGAAGCGGATTTGCGGCGCGACGCAAACCATTGCCTCGCGTCGGCGAGCATGTCACCGTTATGGGTAAGAATGTCCCGGAGCTGCCTCACCTAATGGATGCCGATTCCAGTCGCGCCCTGCTTTCGCGCGCGATCGCCCGAGTAGCCAACCGCGACTCCGACGCCCTGAAATACGTGTATCGCCACACGTCCGCGAAACTGTTTGGCGTCTGCCTCCGTATCTTGAATGACCGCGAGGAGGCGGAAGACGTGCTTCAGGATGTGTATCTCTCGGTCTGGAACAAGGCTGATCGCTTTGATCCCGAAAAGGCCAGCCCGATCACCTGGCTGGTGTCGATGGCCCGCAACCGCTCGATCGACAAGCTGCGCGCGCGCGGTGGCCGCGTGATGGCGGGCGTCGAAGAAGCCGAAGCCATTCCCGACGCGGCGCCCCTGGCCTCGACCGTTGTCGAGACTGACGAGGACCGACTGCGCCTCAACGGCTGCCTGGACCAACTGGATCCCAAACACGCCGGCGCCGTGCGCACGGCCTTCTTCGAGGGCGTCACCTACGACGCCCTGGCCCAGATGATCGGCGTGCCGCTGGGCACCATGAAAAGCTGGATCCGGCGCAGCCTGATCAGCCTCCGCGCGTGTCTCGAAGCATGACCGACCTCAGCACGCCCGAAGACGAACGTCCCCTGGCCGGCGAATATGTGCTCGGCGTCCTCGATGCGACCGAACGCGCCCAGGCCCAGGCCCGCATCGCCGCCGAACCGAGTTTCGCCCGCGCCGTGCAGTGGTGGGAGAACCACCTCACCCCTCTGGCTACCGACATCAAGGGCGTCGAGCCGTCGGCCGGCTTGTGGCCGCGGATCGCCAACCTGATCGGCGAGGCGACCAAGCCGTCGCTGTGGAACAATACCCGCGTCTGGCGTGGCGTGTCGGTGGGCGCCATCGCCCTGGCCGCCGCCAGCGTCGCGACCCTGGTGATGACGCCTCGCGCGCCGCCCGTTCCCGCTATCGCGCCGACACCGGCCGCCGCCGAGGTGACGCTGATCAATGACCCGGCCTCGAACAAGCCGGCCCTAGTCGCCACCCTCGACCATGCCACTGACAAGCTGATCCTGACGCCGGTGGCGATGGAGATGCCCGAGGGGCGCGAGCCCGAACTGTGGATCATCCCCGAGGGCCAGAAGGCCATCTCGCTGGGCATGATCCCGAAGAACACGCCGATCCAGATCGCCCTGCCGGCCGGCCTGCGCGGCGGCGGAACCTATACCGCCACCCTGGCCATCACCGACGAGCCCCCCGGCGGCGCCCCGACCGGCGTGGCCACCGGTTCGGTCCGCGCGATCGGCAAGTTCGTGAAGGCGTAGCTCGCGCTAAGTAAGTAGTTTATGACTTATTCGCAGGCGCCGGCCGCAA
The DNA here is from genome assembly GCF_048541895.1 of Caulobacter sp. ErkDOM-E. Taxonomy (GTDB): domain Bacteria; phylum Pseudomonadota; class Alphaproteobacteria; order Caulobacterales; family Caulobacteraceae; genus Caulobacter. The sequence continues at coordinate 3,055,682 of NZ_CP183331.1, forward strand.
GGTCTGGCGCCTGTCGAGGCATCGGCGGGTGATCGAGATCCCTGCCCGCCTTGGGCCGCGCGGCTGAGGACAAGCTGCGCTACCAAGGACGCCACGGCAAGCCTGGCTGTGGATCGGAGCCGAGACGGGGTGACGCGGGAGTTCGACATCGGCGCGAGGGCCAAGGCTCGTTGCGACCTGCTGGGCGTGTCGCCCTATAGCGAGGTCGAGGGCCAGCTGACGCGGCGCTTCCTGACCCCCGCCCACGACGCGGCCCTCGACACGCTGAGCCTGTGGATGACTTCAGCCGGCATGAGCGTCCGTCGCGACGCCGCCGGCAGCCTGGTCGGCCGCTATGAGGGGCAAACGCCGGGCGCCCCGGCCCTGCTGATCGGCTCGCACATCGACAGCGTCCGCAACGGCGGACGCTATGATGGCCCACTGGGGATTATGCTGGGCATCGACGTGGTCGAGGCCTTGCGCGACGCCTGCCGCCGCCTGCCCTTCGCCATCGAGATCATCGCGTTTGGCGACGAGGAAGGCTCGCGTTTTGCCGCCTCGATGAGCTGCAGCCGCGCCATCGCCGGGACGCTGGATCCGTCGGCCGTGCTGGGCATGACCGACGCCGAGGGCGTGACCCTGGCCGATGCGTTCGCGACCTTCGGGCTCGATCCGGCCCGGATCACCGACGCCGCCCGCAAGCCGTCCGACGCCATCGCCTTTCTGGAAGCCCACATCGAACAGGGCCCGGTGCTCGAAGCCGAAGGCCTCGCCCTCGGCGTCGTCACCGCCATCGCCGCCCAGAAGCGCCTGATGGTGCGGATCACCGGCATGGCCGGTCACGCCGGCACCACGCCCATGCATCTGCGCAAGGACCCCGGGCCCGCCGCCGCCGAATGCCTGCTGGCCCTGGAGCGGATCTGCCAGGCCGGAACCGACAATCTGGTTGGCACCGTCGGCCGCATGACCGCCCTGCCCGGCGCCTTCAACGTCATCCCCGGCGCGGTCGAGTTCTCGATGGACATCCGCGCCGAGACCTCAACCACGCGCGACGCGGCCGTCGAGGCCGTCACCGCCGAGATCCACGCCATCGCCGGGCGGCGGGGTCTGACGGCGTCCGTCACCCTGCTGCAGGCGCTTTCCGAAAGCCCCTGTGACCCGGGCCTAACCGCCCTGCTGGAACAGGCCGTCGGCGACCTGGGCCTGCCGCCCCGCCGCCTGCCCAGCGGCGCCGGCCACGACGCCATGGTGATGGCCGACCTCTGCCCGACCGCCATGCTGTTCATCCGCTGCGAAGGCGGCATCAGCCACAACCCGGCCGAGTCGGTCACGCAGGCCGATTGCGCCCTGGCGGCGCGGGCGATGCTGGGGTTCGTGGACAGGCTCTCCGATCAATTTCTCCTGTCATCCCGGACGAGCGCGCAGCGCGAAGATCCGGGACCGACGCCTGAGCTCGGCGCTTCCGGCGGTCCCGGCTCTCCGCTCCGCTTCGGCCGGGATGACAATTCTTGAGTGACAAGATGACCACCACCTTCGGCGAACTCGACCACCCGCCCCGCCTGCTGATGGGCCCCGGCCCGATCAACGTGCACCCCCGCGTGCTGCGCGCCATGTCGGTGCAGCTGCTGGGCCAGTTCGATCCGGAGTTCACCGGCTACATGAACGAGACCATGGCCCTGTACCGCCAGGTCTTTCAGACCCAGAACCGCTGGACCTTCCTGATCGACGGCACCTCGCGCGCCGGGATCGAGGCGGCCCTGGTCTCGGTGCTGGCGCCGGGCGACGACGTGGTGGTGGTCAATGCCGGCCGCTTCGGGCTGCTGCTGTCGGAGATCGCCGAGCGCTGCGACGCCAAGGTCACCCTGGTCGAGGGCGAGTGGGGCAAGGTGATAGACCCCCAAGCGGTCGAGGACGCCGTCGCTCGGGTCAAGCCCCGCATGGTCGCCTGCGTGCACGGCGACACCTCCACCACCATGGCCCAGCCGATCGAGGCCATCGGCGAGATCTGCCGCCGCCACGACGCCCTGCTCTATGTCGACGCCACCGCCACCCTGGCCGGCATGCCCTGCCCGGTCGACCAGTGGCAGGCCGACATCGTCACCGCCGGCCTGCAGAAGTGCCTGGGCGGTCCCTCCGGCTCGGCCCCGATCACAATCAGCGACCGCGCCGCCGAGCACATCGCCGGCCGCAAGCATGTGGAGCGCGGCATCGCCACGGCGGGCGCGGTCTCGGGCGCCGGTCGCCGCATCGCCTCCAACTATTTCGACCTGGCGATGATCATGGACTACTGGTCCGACAAGCGCCTGAACCACCACACCGAGGCGGCCAGCATGCTGTACGCCGCCCGCGAATGCGCCCGCGTGGCGCTGGAGGAAGGCCTGGACGCCCGCTTCGCCCGCCACGCTTCGGCCGGCGCGGCCGTCGTCGCCGGGGTCGAGGCGATGGGTCTGCAAGTCTATGGCGACCCGGCCCACAAGATGACCAACGTCACCGGCATCTGGATCCCCGACGGCGTCGACGGCGACCGGGTTCGGATGCGCATGCGCACCGAGTTCGAGATCGAGATCGGTACGGCGTTCGGGCCGCTCACCGGCAAGATCTGGCGGATCGGGGCGATGGGGGTCAATGCGCGCAAGCATGCGGTGCTGACCACGCTGGCCGCGCTGGAGGCGGTGCTGCGGTGGGAAGGCCTCTCGGCGACGCCGGGGGCTGGCGTGGATGCGGCGGCGAAGGTGTTTTCGTGATGGACACGGCAAGTTTCATCTTCCCCCTACGGGGGAGGAGCGCCGCAGGCGCGGAGGGGGCCAGTCGTGGCGACCACTCGCCCCCACCTGACCGCTGCGCGGTCGTCCGCCCCCGTAGGGGGCAGATGAAATCACGATGACCTACCCCCGCGACCTCATCGGCTACGGCGCCACCCCGCCCCACGCCGCCTGGCCCAACGGCGCGCGCATCGCGGTGCAGTTCGTCCTCAACTACGAGGAAGGCGCCGAGCGCTCGATCCTGCATGGCGACCCCGCCTCCGAGTTCTTCCTGTCGGAAATGGTCGGCGCCCAGCCGATCCCCGGCATGCGCAACATGTCGATGGAGAGCCTCTACGAATACGGCTCGCGCTCCGGGTTCTGGCGCATCCGTCGGCTGTTCGACGAGCTGGGCCTGCCGCTGACCGTGTTCGGCGTCGCCCAAGCCATGGAGCGCCACCCCGAGGCCGTCGAGGCGATGATGCAGTCCGGCTGGGAAATCGCCAGCCACGGCTATCGCTGGATCGACTACCAGCACTTCACGCCCGACCAGGAACTGGAGCACATCGGCAAGGCCATCGAGATCCAGACCCGCCTGACCGGCGAGCGGCCGCTGGGCTGGTATCAGGGCCGCACCAGCCCCAACACCGCCCGGCTGATCGCCCAGGACGGCGGCTTTGTCTATGACGCCGACAGCTATGCCGACGACCTGCCCTATTATGACGACCAGCACGGCCGCCCGCAGCTGATCGTGCCCTACACGCTGGACGCCAACGACATGCGCTTCACGGCGGCCCAGGGCTTCAACACCGGCGAGCACTTCTTCACCTATCTGCGCGACGCCTTCGACGCCCTCTATGCCGAGGGAGAGACCGCGCCGAAGATGATGAGCATCGGCCTGCACTGCCGCGTGGTCGGCAAGCCCGGCCGCATCTTGGGCCTCAGGCGCTTCCTCGAGCACGTGATGAGCCACGACAAGGTCTGGGTGGCCCGGCGCATCGACATCGCGCGACACTGGATCGAGACACATCCGTATGGGGAAGCGTGACATGAGCGCGCCCCATATTTCCCCGTCATCCCCACGGCCATCGCATAAGATCAAAAGCGGTTGTCATCCCGGACGAGCGCGTAGCGCGAAGATCCGGGACCGACGCCTGAGCTCGGCGCTTCCAGCGGTCCCGGATCTGCGCCCGGCTTTGCCGGGCTTGTCCGGGATGACAGCGATTATTGTCGGTCCTGCGGGAGCTAATGCATGAGCTCGGCCCCGCCCCTGTCGCTGAAAATCCTCAACAGCATGAACCAGACCGGCTTCACCACCGCCCTGGGCTTTGCGTTCGAGCTCTCCCCCTGGGTGGTGCAGCGCGCCTGGGCCGAGCGGCCGTTCGACACCGTCGAGGGCCTGCACGCGGCGATGATGCGGGTGCTGGACGCCTCGACCACCGCCGACAAGCTGGCCCTGATCCGCGCCCACCCCGAACTGGCCGGCAAGGCCGCCATCGCCAAGGCCCTGACCGCCGAGAGCAATGCCGAGCAGGCCAGCGCCGGCCTCGACAGGCTGACAGCGGAAGAGTTCGAGCGCTTCCACCAGCTCAACGCCGCCTATGCCGCCCGCTTCGGCTTCCCGTTCATCATCGCCGTGCGCCTGAACGACAAGACCTCGATCCTGGCGGCGATGCAGGCCCGACTTTCCAACGATGAGACCCAGGAAGTCGCCGAGGCGATCAGCCAGATCGGCCACATCTCCCGGCTCCGCCTGACCGACGCGGTGAGCGCCTGATGGACTATGATTTCGCCACCTGGGGCAGCCTGGTCCTGCGCTGGCTGCATGTGATCACCGGCATCGCCTGGATCGGCGCGTCGTTCTATTTCGTCTGGCTGGACAACAATCTGCGCGATCCCGTCCCGCCCAAGGACGGCGTGAAGGGCGAACTGTGGGCCGTGCACGGCGGCGGGTTCTATCACTCGCAAAAGTACATGACCGCCCCGCCGCACATGCCCGAGCACCTGCACTGGTTCAAATGGGAGGCCTACACCACCTGGCTGTCGGGCTTTGCTTTGCTGATCGTGCTCTATTACGTGGGCGCGCCGATCTATCTGATCGACACCGCCAAACACGCCTTCAGCCAGGGCGGCGCGATCGCCACGGGCCTGGCCTTCATCTTCGGCGGTCTGCTGGTCTATGAGGCCCTGTGCCGCTCGCCGCTGGGCGCCCGCCCACGCCTGTTCGGGATCGTGTGGTTCCTGAGCCTGACCGCGGCGACCTGGGCCCTCACCCAGATCTTCACCGACCGGGGCGCCTTCATCCATGTGGGCGCGATCATCGGCACCTGCATGGTAGGCAACGTGTTCCTGATCATCATCCCCAATCAGCGCAGGATCGTCGCCGAGATGCTGGCCGGCCGCCCGGTCGATCCGCGCCTGGGGGCGATGGGCAAGCAGCGCTCGGTGCACAACACCCATATGACCCTGCCGGTCATCTTCATCATGATCAGCAACCACTATCCGGTGGTCACGGGCCATCCGCTGGCCTGGCTGCTGCTGGCCCTGATCGGCGCCGGCGGGGTGTCGATCCGCTACTTCTTTATCCTCAAGCACTCGGGCCAGATCCGGCACGAGTTCCTGTTCTACGGAGCCATGCTGATCTTCGCCGTCAGCGTGATCGCCAGCGGCAAGCCAAAGGCCGATGCCGCTGCGATGTCGCCCGTGCCGTTCGCGACCGCCGAGGCCATTGTCCAGAAGCACTGCACGACCTGTCACGCCGCCGCGCCAACCCACAAGGGCTTCCCCGCCCCGCCTCTGGGCGCGACCTTCGACACGCCTGAACACATCCAGAAATATGCGTCGAAAATTCACGAACGTGCGGTAGCCACCAGCAGCATGCCGCTGGGCAACGAGACCGGCATGACCGACGACGACCGCGCCCAGCTGGGCGCCTGGATCCAGCAGGGGGCCAAGATCCCGTGACCGACGCCACCGTTCTGGAAGCCCCGGTCCCCGACGCGGACGGCGGCCCGCCGCCGAGGAAGCGCGACGCCGAACGCACCCGCAAGGCGATCATGGCCGCGGCCCTGAAGGAGTTCTCTCAGGCCGGGTTCGCCGGGGCCCGCATCGAGCGGATCGTCAAGGCGGCCAAGTGCAATATCCGCATGCTCTACCACTATTTCGGCGACAAGAAGGGCCTGTACCTGGCCGTTCTGGAGGCCGCCTATGTGGACCTGCGGGCCCGCGAGGCCGAGCTGAAGATCGATTTCGACAAGCCGCTGGACGGCTTTCTGGAGCTGCAGCGCTTCACCTTCGACTATTTCGAGAAGCACCCGAAGTTCGAGGGCCTGCTGCGCAACGAAAACCTGATGCACGGCAAGTTCGCGGCCCAGTCGCGCGTCGTCACCGAGACCGCCTTTCCGCTGCGCCGAACCATCGAGCGCCTGATCGACAGCGGCCAGACGCAGGGCCTGTTCGGCCCGGATCTGGACCCGGTGCAGATCTATGTGACCATCGCGGCGATGAGCCGGTTCCACCTGGCCAACGGCTATTCGCTGTCAGCCACCCTGGACACCGACATGACCACCGCCGAGTGGCGCAAGGCGCGGCTGACCCACGCCCTGGCCCTGCTCGAAGGCTATCTGACGGCGGGGTCTAGGCGGGCTTCTGGGCCAGCGGCGGGCCGCTGAATTCCGTTTCGATAGCCACCGCCACCTCGTCGCCGACGCCCATGGTCGTGCCGGGCGCGGGCACGCCATAGGCGATCCCGAAGTCCGAACGCTTGAAGGTCCCGGTGGCCGAGAAGCCGGCCCGGGCCTGCGGGTCCATCGGGTGGCCGGCATAGCCGCCGTTGAAGGTCACATCCAGCACCACCGGCTTGGTCACGCCATGCAGGCTGAAGTCGCCGGTGACCCTGGCCGTGTTGGCGCCGATGACCTCGACCTTGGTCGACTTGAAGGTGATGGCCGGATACTGCGCCGCGTCCAGCCATTGCGGCCCGACCAGCTCATCCTTGAACCCCGCCGGCGGCGCCGGCAGCGTCAGGGAGCGCGGATCGATCGTCGCCTCCAGCGTGGTTAGCTCCGGCTTGGCCGGATCGAAGGTCAGCCTGGCGTCAAACGCGGCAAAGCTGGCGGTGTAGTTCGAAAAGCCCAGATGGCTGACCTTGAACACCACCGTCGAGTGGCTCTTGTCGAGCGTATAGGCGCCGGCCGGCACATTCACCGGCGCCGGCTTGGCGGCGGCAGGCGGCGGCGCCTTCTCGGCGGCCGGCTTGGGTGAGCAGGCGGCAAGGGCCAGAAAGACCGTGACGACGAGGATCTTCTTCATGGCGTTTCCCTTGGCGGCGCGATGCGAGGATCGCGCGGTTTTTATCGGTCGTTAAGCCAAGAACGTTCGAAACAGCCGCCGGCAGACTCCGATCCGCAAACAAGGTGCGCCGGACCGTCGAGGACGATCCGGCGCAAACCCTCACTACAGGAAGCTGTCGTAGCTGATGGCGTCGAGACTGACGCCCGCCAGCAGGATCACGTTCTCGAGCCCCGCGCCGCTCGGGTCGGCGTGGCCGCTGAACACATAGACGTCCGCGCCGACCTGGAAGGCGATGTATTCGTGGAACGTGCTGGGATAGGTCAGCATGGAATTCACCGTGGCCAGGGCGGAGGCGAAGCTGCCCGCACTGCTCTCGACATAGCTGAAGCCCGCCGGGGCGTCGGAGAATCTCAGCTCATCATAGACAGAGAAGTCAGTGATGACGTCGACGCCAGCGCCGGTCGTGTCGATGGCCCTGGAGTCGCCGTTGGCGAACACGAAGGTGTCGATTCCCGTGTCGCCGAACAGTTGGTCGCGGCCTTGGCCGCCTATCAGGGTGTCAGCCCCCTCACGGCCCTCGAGTAGGTTGGCGCCGGCGTCACCTTTTAGAAGGTCATTGCCGGGGCCGCCGACCAGGTTCTCGACACCGCTGATATCCAGAACCTGTCCGGCGCCGATATCCTGAGGACCGATGATCGAGAGATCGACCACGGCCCCGCCGATCGGCGTGTAGCCGCTGGCCAGGTTCAACGTATCGATCCCGGCGCCGCCATTGACGACCGTCGTCCCGATCATGCCGGGCGCGCGCAGAACATGGAACAGATCGGCGCCGTCGCCGCCATCCAGCGTCACCGCGCCCCACATGGTGAAGAAGGTGTCGGCGCCGGCGCCGCCGGAAAGATGGTCGCCAGCCCCCTGGGTGCTGGCCTTCAGCAGATCGTCGTCATCGCCGCCGTCCAGCACGTCACCGCCACCGACCGCGACCAGATAATCGTTGCCCGCGCCGCCCGCGATGTAGTTCTCGGCCGTGTTGCCGCCGATGTAATCCTTGTCGGCGCTACCGATGACGCCCTCGATGGAAATGAGCGTGTCGCGTCCATTGTTGCCACCGCTCTGCTGGGTGATCGACAGGTCGATGAAGACCCCCTCGCCGCCATCCAGGGTGATGACGTCGAAGCCTTCGCCGCCGTCGATGGTGTCCGCGCCCCAGCCGCCATGCAGGTGATCATCACCCGCCCCGCCGACCAGGCTGTCATCACCCGCGCCGCCGGCCAGGACGTTGACGCCCGCATCGCCCGTCAGCACATCGTTGAACGCCGAGCCATAGACGTTCTCGACGCCGACCAGCTTGTCGACGCCGCCGCCGCCCGTGTTCTGGGCCGCCGTCAGGGTGAGGTTCACCGTCACGCCGGCCGTCGCATCGTCGTAAGCCGACCAGTCCACGCCCTCGCCGCCGTCGATCAGGTCGTTGCCCGCCCCGCCCTGCATGTAGTCGTCGTTCTGGCCGCCCAGCAGCGTATCCGCGCCCGCGCCGCCGAACAGATTGTCCTCGCCCTTGCCGCCCGACAGGCTGTCATTGCCGTCGCCGCCGGCGAGGTAGTTGACGCCGGCGTTGCCGATCAGGGTGTCGTTGAAGGCCGAGCCATAAAGGTTCTCGATCGAGACCAGCTTGTCGCTGCCACCGCCCAGGGTGTTCTGCGAGGCGGTCAGGGTCAGGTCGACCTTCACGCCCGAGGTCGCGTCCTCATAGGCGGCCCAGTCGGCGCCCGCGCCGCCGTCGATGGTGTCGGAACCCGCGCCGCCGAGGATGTAGTCCTCGCCGTCGCCGCCCAGCAGCGTGTCATTGCCCGCCATGCCGGCCAGGACGTCGTCGCCCGCGCCGCCGGTCAGCTTGTCGTTGCCGCCAAAGCCGTAAAGCGTATCCGCATCGGCGCCGCCCGTCAGGGTGTCGGCCTTTTCGCTACCGTTCAACAACATCTGCCCATCCCCACTCGCCCCAAACGGGCACGCGGCAAGGTTTAGTCAGAGGCAGACGCCATCAGAATCGGTTTCACTTGGAAGGGGAATATTAAGGGTAAATGTCGGCCGGATTTACTTTGATTTTGAGAGTATCCTCAGAATTGATCCATAATGATACATTCTGGATACGAACATTGACTTCGACTGATTGATGGCGATCAAAATCCGATGATCAGGCTCGGGGCGACCTGGTTGAAGCCGTCGAGCTGGATGACGATGTCATACCCCGTGCCCTCGGCCCCGATATCCGCGAAGAGGTAGGACTCACTTCCCAGCCTGGCGAAGACATAGCGCACCCCATCTCCGCCGAAGAGCCGGCCGAGCGCCGCTTCGGCGACGGCGTCCCAGCCGGTGTGTCCCAGGGAGGCCAGGTTGCTCCATGTGGCCGATGGGCTGTCGGCGAACTTGATCCGATCGTCGAAGGAAAAGTCCGAGATCACGTCGACGGCGCCGGCGGTTGTGGCGCTGTCTCCCGCCTGGAATATGAACGTGTCGGAACCCGCGCCGCCGTAGAAGGAGTCCTTGCCCGTCCCACCCGTAAGCGTGTCGGCGCCGCCTCGACCCGACAACATATCGTCGCCCGCGCCGCCGCTGATGACGTCATCGCCATCCCCGCCGTCGAGATTGTTGTCGCCCGAATTGCCCGTCAGGCGGTCCGCCGCCGCCGAGCCGCCCACGTTCTCCACCGAGGAGATCGTCAACCAGACGCCCGCCGCGATCGACTGGGTTGCGCTGTTCGAGAGATCGACCGTGACGCCTTGGTCAAACTCCAGCCCTACGCCGCCGCGGTAATAGAACACGAGCCCGTCCGAGCCCTCCCCGCCATTGACGGAATTGCTTCCGGCGAGATTTCCAATCAAGAAGCTGTCATTGCCGGCGCCGCCATCGGCGCGGTTATACCCACTACCCATTTCGTGACGGTCATTGCCGGCGCCGCCCAGCAGGATGGCCTCCGACGGCGCGGTCAGCACGCCTACAACCTTGTAGGTGCTGAGATAGTCGTTGCCGTCGCCGCCCTCCAGCGTGTCGGCGCCGCCAAAGCCCCAGATCTGGTCGTCTCCGGCAAGGCCCCTGATGATGTTGGCGCCGCTGCTTCCCTCGAAGGAGTCGTTGTAGTTGGATCCCTCGACACCCTCGATCGAGTACAGGTTGTCGAGGCCGCGAGGATTGATCGTGTTCTGCCACTGCACCGACAGGGCCACGCCGGCGCCGCTCTCCACGCCATCGTTCAGGAAGCTGATGAAGTCGAAGCCTTCGCCGCCATCGATGATGTCGTCTCCAGCGCCGCCTGCCAGGTAGTCATCGCCGGCTTCGCCATAGAGTGAATCGTCATCGGCGCCCCCGATCAGGGTGTCATTGCCGGCGGCGCTCTGAATCAGATCCTTGCCGGCTCCGCCGGAACTGAAGTCATTGCCTTCCCGACCGAGCAGCAGGTCAACGCCATCGTCGCCGATCAGGACGTCGTCGCCGAGCTCTCCGGACAGCGTGTCCCCGCCCTCGCCGCCGATCAGTGTGTCGGCGCCATTGCCACCCCACATCATGTCGGCATCAGCCCCGCCGCTCAGGCTATCGTCACCCACCCCACCTTGGATTTGGTCAAAGCCGGCGCCTCCAAACAGGGTGTCATTACCATCCCCGCCCGAAACCTGGTCGCCCCCCAGATCTCCATAGACGAGGTCGGCGTCATCGCCGGCGGCGATGGTGTCGTCGCCCTGACCGCCCAGGATCGTGTCCCTGCCGCCGCCGCCCAGAAGGCTATCGACGCCGAGGTTCCCGTGCAGGTAGTCGTTGCCCTCGCCGGCGATGATGGTGTCATCGCTCTGACCGCCAAGAAGGGTGTCCGCGCCGGCTCCGCCGTCCAGCGAATCGAGACCCTGGTTCCCGTGAAGATAGTCGTCGCCCTCGCCGCCGATCAGGGTGTCATCTCCCTGTCCGCCAAACAGGGTGTCACGGCCGCCATAGCCAAAAATGCTGTCGCCGCCGTCGCCGCCCGCCAGGGAATCGTTGGTCTCGCCGCCGTACAAAAACATAAGCCTGCCCGTACTCGCCCTTAGAGAGTGTCGGGGAAGGTTTAGTGCACTGGTCGAATAGCGCCAGACCTAAACTTGACTGTGGAAGGCGATGAGGCGGCGTCCGCCGTCGCCACAAGGGCGCCAAGGCGCGGCTAGAACAGAACACCCTTCTCCAACATTCCGTGCACGCCCTTTTCGCCATTGACCGTCTGGGTCACCCGGAAGTCCACGGCCAGGGAGCAGAACTGATAGGCCTGCACCCGCGTCAGGGCAGAGCGGGCGGTGATGAAATCGATCATGCCGCGCAGGGCCTGCTTCATGGCCAGGTCGAGATCCTCGTTGAAGCCCATGACGATGTAGTGGGTCTGGGTCTCGGCGCGGGGCCATGTGGCCACGCCCAGATCAGCCGCCTTGTGCAGGACGAAGGTGAAGGTCCCGGTCAGGCCCATCTCCAGCGCGTTGACGCAGACCTCGCCGTCGCCCTGCCGTCCGTGGCCGTCGCCGACCGAGAAATTGGCGCCCGGAACCCAGACCGGCAGATATAGGGTCGCGCCGGCGCCCAGCTCCTTGTTGTCCATGTTGCCGCCGTGCTCGCGCGGTTCGCGGCTGGAGAGGCGGCCGTATTTCGCCGGCGGCGCGACGCCCATGGTGCCGAAGAAGGGTCTGAGCGGCAGGGTCGGGCCCCAGTCGGGCTTGCAGGTCCCCGCCGCGCGATCGACGGCGATGTGGCTGACATAGCGCTCGGGAAAGTCCTCCGGCAGCGTCCCGGCCAGGGGGCGCACGGCGCAATAGCCCCAGTCGTTGTTGGGCTCGACCGCCTCGATCCGCACCTCCAGCGTGTCGCCCGGCTCGGCCCCGGCGATGGCCACCGGGCCGGTCAGGATGTGGGGGCCGATCCGCTCCGGCTTGCTGTCGTGGATCGCCCGCAGGGCCGGCGGGATCGTCAGGCCGCTGTCCGGGCCCGGCATAACCTCGACCCCGCCCGAGACGCACTCGAACGTGACGCTGTCGCCCGAGGCGATGGTCAGCACAGGATTGAACGCCGCGTCGAACATGCCAAAGCGGATGGTGTCGGGGGTCGAGGCGAGGTGGTGGCGCATCAAGTAAGCCTTCTCTTACAAGCGGCCATCTCGACGCCGATCCGGCGCCAGACCCAAGGCCCGCGCGGCCTCGCCCCGGTCGATTGCCGCAAGGCGCCCTTGCAGCGGGCGTTTGGCGCGCAGACTGTCTCCCAGACGTGCGCCCCCGCGCGCCGGGCCGCCCAGGCGCCGCCGCACTAGCGCGGCCCCACGACGCCGGTATATGAAGAATTTTCTTACTTAGGGAGACCGCCCCACGATGGCGATCGACGCGGCGCTCAAGGCCTTTCTCGACCTCACCGACGGCGACGTCGCGGCCTATGCCGATGCGCGGGCGGCCGAGATCGGCCTGACCCTGCCGGAGCCGACCCTGGCCGCCGTGCGCGAGAACCTGGCCCTGCTGCGCACCCAGACCGCCCTGTTCGTCGCCGCCCTGGACGGTCGCGCCGGCGAGCCGGCCGAGACCTTCCAGCCATGACCTTTCCCAGCGTCGTCGAGATCGCCGGCGAGGTCCGGGCCGGTCGCGTGACCGCCCGCGCCGTCACCCAGGCCACCCTGTCGCGCATCGGCCGCCGCAATGGCGCGATCAACGCCTTCACCGCCGTGCTGACCGAGAGGGCCCTCGGTCAGGCCGACAGGGTCGACGCCGCGCTCGCCGCCGGATCACCGGTCGGGCCGCTGGCCGGCGTGCCCTTCGCGGTCAAGAACCTGTTCGACGTCGAGGGCCTGCCCACCCTGGCCGGCTCGAAGATCCGGCGCGGCGCCACGCCGCCCTCACGCGACGCGACCCTGGTCCAGCGGCTGGAAGCGGCCGGCGCCATCCTGGTCGGCGCGCTGAACATGGACGAGTTCGCCTATGGCTTCGTCACCGAGAACGCCCACGACGGCCCGACCCACAATCCCCACGACCTGAGCCGCATCGCCGGCGGCTCGTCGGGCGGTTCGGCGGCGGCGGTGGCGGCGGGCCTGGCGCCCCTGACCTTGGGCTCGGACACCAACGGCTCGATCCGCATCCCCGCCAGCCTGTGCGGGGTGTTTGGCCTCAAGCCCACCTATGGCCGCCTGTCGCGCCAGGGCGTGTTTCCCTTCGTCGAGAGCCTGGACCATGCCGGCGCCTTCGCCCGCTCGATCGAGGATCTGGCCCTGGCCTATGACGTCCTGCAGGGGCCGGACGTCGAGGGCGACGCCATCTGCGTTCGCGCCGCCGAGCCTGTTTGCGGAACACTGGCCGCCCTGGCCGACCGTCCGCTGCGCGTCGGCGTGCTGGGCGGCTGGTTCGCGCAGGGCGCGTTTCCCGAGGTGCTGGAGGCGCTGGACATCGTGGCCCAGGCGCTGGGCGCGCGCGACCGCGTGATCCTGCCCGGCGCCCAGGCCGCCCGCGCCGCCGCCTTCTGCCTGACCGCCGTCGAGGGTGGGCATCTGCACCTGGCCGACCTGAAGACCTCGGCCATGGACTACGACCCCGCCGTCCGCGACCGCCTGCTGGCCGGAGCCCTGCTGCCGGACGGCGTCGCCCAGGCCGCCCAGCGCTACCGCACGCTCTTCCGCGACGAGGTCGCCCGCGCCTTCGAACGCTTCGATATCCTGCTGGCCCCGTCGTCGGTCTGCCCCGCCCCCGGCATCGGCCAGGCGACGATGGAAATGGGCGGCCAGCCGGTCTCCGTCCGCAAGAACCTGGGCGCCTTCACCCAGCCGATCAGCTATGTCGGCCTGCCGGTGCTGGCCGCGCCGGTCAATCGCCCGGGCCAGCTGCCCATCGGCGTCCAAATTATCGCCCCGCCCTGGCGCGAGGACCTGGCCCTGGCCGCCGGCCTGAAGCTGCAACGGCTGGGCGTCGTGGCCGCCCACCCGCCGGAAGGTCCGCTGTGATCCTCAACAACCCCGTGGTGCTGGCCCAGGTCGCCGAGGCCGTCGACGCCTATGAGACGGCCCTGATGGCCAACGACGTCGAGGCCCTGGACGGCGCGTTCTGGAACTCGCCGCACACCGTGCGGCTGGGCGTGGCCGAGAACCTCTACGGCTTCGACCAGATCGCCGCCTTCCGCGTCGGCCGGGCCGGCGGCTCGCCGCCCCGCACCCGCCTGCGCACCGAAATCACCACCTTCGGCGACGACTTCGCCATCGCCAATGTCGAGTTCCAGCGCGACGGGTCCGACAAGACCGGCCGCCAGAGCCAGACCTGGATCCGCACGGCCGACGGCTGGAAAGTCGCCTCCGCCCACGTCTCCCTCCTGCAGGCCGGCGCTGACCAGCGCAACGGAGCGTGACAGCCGAAAGTGGGAACCGGTTTCGGCGCCCGTCACGCGACCAGTAAACAGTTCTGCCAACGACAGAAAACCGCTAGAGCCTGCCCATGACGCACAAGATCATTTTCGACACCGATCCCGGCATCGACGACGCCATGGCCCTGCTGTTCATCGCGGCCAGCCCGGCCCTGGACCTGCTGGCCATCACCACGATCTTCGGCAATTCCGACATCGAGACCACCACCCGCAATGCCCTCTATCTGAAGCAGCGCTTCGGTCTGGCCGCGCCGGTGTTCAAGGGGACCGACAAGCCCCTGACCCGGCCGCGCAACCCCTCGCCCACCTTCGTGCACGGCGAGAACGGCCTGGGCGACGTCGAGCTGACCGGGCTGGTTCCCGCCCAGCCCGAGACCAAGCCGGCCCATCAGGCGATCATCGATCTGGCCCGCCAGCATCCTGGCGAGGTGACCCTGGTCGCGGTCGGCCCACTGACCAATCTGGCCCTGGCCCTGCAGGCCGATCCTGAGGTCGCGACCCTGCTGAAGGCCGTGGTGATCATGGGCGGCGCATTCGGCCTGGCGGGCAAGCCGGGCAATGTCACGCCGGTGGCCGAGGCCAATATCTGGAACGATCCCGAGGCCGCCGACCAGGTCTTCACCGCCCCCTGGGCCCTGACCGCCGTCAGCCTGGACGTCACCACCCAGGTGGTGATGTCGCCGGCCTATATGGACGTGCTGGAGGCCTCGGCCGGCGCCGCCGGCCAGTTCCTCAACGCAATCTCCAAGCCCTATGCGGCCTTCTACGGAAGCCGCGACGGCATCGAGGGCTGCTGCGTCCATGACGCGGCGGCGGTGGCGTTCGTGATCGACCCGTCGCTGTTTACGCTGCGTCGCGGCTCGGTGCGCGTGCTGACCGAGGGCATCGCCCTGGGCCAGACCTGCCTGAAGGCCGAGGGCGAGCTGTTTGGCCCATCGGCCTGGGACGACCAGCCGATCCAGGCGGTGACCGTGGCGGTGGATGAAGCGGGGCTGCTGAAGCTCTATGCCGAGACGATGAAGGCCTAGCCACCGGCCCCTGCGGGCTGCGGCGGGGATAGACTGCGCGCCGTCCCCGGATGGGCACGGGGATTTGAAACCTTCTCCCAGAGGGAGAAGGAGGGGCCCGCGCCGCAGGCGTGGGAGGATGAGGGGTTTGCGAAGCCCTTCCGGACAGGGCACGCCCCCAAGTGCGACAACGGCCACCGGTGTAACCCCTCACCTCCCACGCCTGCGGCGCGGGTCCCTCCTCTCCCTCTGGGAGAGGGTCGATAGAACGGGGACAGGCATGGGCGTTCAGCAAACTTATCCGACGCGCTCAAACCTCCCGTATTCTTGACCCACCTCGTCGCGAGGAAAGGGCGCAAGGCCAGCGACCATTGCGGCGGCGGGGGGTGATCGAGCGGGACTGGGGTCGAGGGGGATACTCGACCGGTCCGGGGACCTGGTTGCTGGCCAGACCCGCCCGCCGTCGGCGTGGATGGGGATCAAGGCGAGTGTTGGTCAGGATTGGCCCCACGCCCCCCGACCTTCGGGACTTCGGGAAACCGAAGCTTCCGGGTTCCGGTAAGGCCCCAACTGGGCCACCCGCTGGGACGCTGACGGATAACGACCACGCGGAGCGGACGGCTTCGTCGAAACGGTAATCTCAATTTCTCATCCGGACGTGGTCCGGACGCTCCGCGACCCTTTCCGATAACTCAGCGAGGCGTCGCGTGAGGCCGAAACCCCGTGTCCGCGGCCCCGCCCCCCTACCGCCGATGCTGCTCGACACCGGCCAGATAGGTCCGCTCCACCACCCGATCATCGCCCAGCACGGTCAGGGCGAACAGCCGGTTCTCCAGGCTGCGGTCACCGCCCAGGCGCCGGGCCAGCAGCGGCGTGGCGGCCAGGTCCAGAACCAGGAAGTCGGCTTCCTTGCCGGGCGCCAGATTGCCGATCCGGTCGCCCAGATCCAGCGCCCGCGCGCCGCCCAGGGTGGCCAGATACAGGGCCTGGAACGGATCCAGCGCCGTCCCGCGCAGTTGGCCCACCTTGTAGGCCTCGCCCAGGGTGTGGAGGATCGAGAAGGTGGTCCCGGCTCCAACATCGGTGCCGATCCCGACCTTGACCCCATGGGCGCAGGCGGTCTCCAGCGGGAACAGGCCCGAGCCCAGGAACAGATTCGAGGTCGGACAGAAGGCCACCGCCCCGCCTGCCTTCGCCAGACGCTGAAAAGCGTCGCCCTGCAAATGGACGCAGTGGGCGAAGACCGAGCGCGGCCCCAACAGGCCAAAGCGGTCATAGACGTCGAGATAGTCGCTGGCCTGCGGAAACAGCGCCGCCGTCTCCTCGATCTCGCGCGGGTTTTCCGACAGGTGGGTCTGCATCCAGACGCCCGGATTTTCCGCCAGCACCTCGCCGGCCATGGCCAGCTGTTCGTCGCTGCAGCTGATGGCGAAGCGCGGGGTGATGGCGTAGCCCAGCCGGCCCTTGCCGTGCCAGTCGGCGATCAGGCCTTGCATGTCGGCGCGGCTGCTCTCGACCGTGTCGGTCAGGCCCTGCGGCGCGTTGCGGTCCATCAGCGACTTGCCGGCGATCAGCCGCATGTCGCGCGCCAGCGCCGCCCGGAACAGCGCCTCGACCGAACCCTTGTGCACCGAGCCGAACACCAGGGCCGTGGTGGTGCCGTTGCGCAGCAGTTCCTTCACAAAGAACTCGGCCGCCTCGGCCGCGTGGACCGGATCGGCGAACGCGGCCTCGGCCGGAAAGGTGTGCTGCTCCAGCCAGTCGAGCAGCTGCGCGCCATGGGCGGCGATGATGTCGACCTGCGGGAAGTGGATATGGGTGTCGATGAAGCCGGAGGTGATCAGCTTGCCGGTCAGGTCCTCGACCGGCGTGGCGCCCAGCAGTTCGCGCAGAGCCGTATAGTCGCCGCAGGCCACGACATGGCCGTCCTCGACCAGCAGCAGGCCGTCGTCGTGGAAGGCGACAGCCTCGTCGGTCTTGGTCGGATCGTCCAGCAGGTGGAGGATCGACGCCCTATAGGCTTGCAACGGCCAGATCCTCGTTGTTGGAAATTCGGGCCGCTTCCAGCCGCATCAGCAGGTCGGCGGCCACCGAGACGGCGATCACCTCGGGGGCCTTGCTCCTGAGATGCAGCAGACCGATCGGACAGGTCAGGCGGGTGAGCGCGGCTTCCGAGAAGCCGTCGTCACGCAGCCGGCTCATGAACCGGGCGCGCTTGGTCTTCGAGCCGATCAGGCCCAGATAGGCAAAGCCGCCGCCGGCCAGTCCGGCCGAGGCCAGGGCGTAGTCGAGGCCATGGTCATGGGTGAAGATCAGGCCATAGGCGTCGCCGCCCGCCCCCATGGCGGCGGCGGCCATCTCGGCTGGTCCGGCCACGGTGACGCCGGGAATGTCGGCGGTCTCGGGCCGGCTATCGAACCAGGACAGCTTGAACGGCAGCGGCGCGAAGGCGCGGGTGACGGCCTGTCCGACATGGCCCGCGCCGAAGACCAGCAGCGGCGGACGCGGGGCGTCGTTGCGTTCGACCAGCTCGTCGCCCAGCGTGGGGCGGGCGCCGCGCGCCGTGGCCTGGGCTCCCGCCAGGGTCACCGGCGGGGCCTCCGAACTGGCGGCGATCGGGGCAACGGTCTTGGTCAGCAGGCCGGGGTTGAAGCGCGTGCGGACCTCGAACGGCTGGGCCGCGTCCATCCGGCGGGCGGCGTCGGTCAGCCAGTCGCGGCTGGCGGCCTCGACCCGCTCGATCAGCAACCTGACCCGGCCGCCGCAGCACTGGGCCAGCAGCGGTCCCAGCGGATAGTCCTGGATGGCGAAGCTGGCCTGAGAGCCGGTCAACATCCTGCGGGCCTGGGTGGTCGCCTGATGCTCCAGATTGCCGCCGCCGATGGTGCCCGACTGGCCGCCCTCCCAGACCACCATCTTGGTCCCGGCTTCACGCGGGGCCGAGCCCTCGGTAGCGAGGACGGTGACCAGGGCGGCGGCGTCGTTGTGCTCGATACGGGCGAGCGCAGCGCGGGCCCAGTTCATCGACCCTCTCCCAGAGGGAGAGGGAGGGGCCCATGCGCAGCATGGGAGGGTGAGGGGTTAAGGTGGCTGACGGCGTGCCGGCACGCCGGCTGGCGGCGTAACCCCTCACCCTCCCACGCCTTCGGCGCGGGCCCCTCCCTCTCCCTCTGGGAGAGGGGACTAAACATTATCCCTCGCCTTCACGTCCTCGACCGCCATCAGGATCGCCTCCGGCGTCGCCGGCGCATCAAGACGCGGCATCACCTTGTGATCGGCCACGCTGGCCACGGCCCGGGTGATCGCCGAAAATACCGAGATCGCCAGCATCAACGGCGGCTCGCCCACGGCCTTGGAGCGGTGGACTGTGGCCTCGACATTGCGGCCGGCCTCCCACAGCTTCACGTCCAGATGGGCCGGACGATCGCCGATGGTCGGGATCTTGTAGGTCGAGGGGGCGTGGGTGCGCAGGCGGCCTTGGTCGTCGAACACCAACTCCTCGGTGGTGAGCCAGCCCATGCCCTGGATGAAGCCACCCTCGATCTGGCCCAGGTCGATGGCCGGGTTCAGCGACCGGCCCACGTCGTGCAGGATGTCGGCCCGCGTGACCTTCATCTCGCCGCTCAGGGTGTCGATGATCACCTCGCTACAGGCCGCGCCATAGGCGAAATAGTAGAACGGCCGGCCGCTATGGGTGGCGCGGTCGTAGTGGATCTTGGGCGTGGCGTAGAAGCCGGTCGAGGACAGCGACACCCGGCCCAGATAGGCTTGGCGGCACAGGTCGTTGAATGGGACCAGTGTGTCGCCGGCCTTCAGCCCCTGCGGCGTGAAGGCAACCTCGGCCTCGGCGCAACCCCACTTGTTCGCGGCGAACACGACCAGCCGGGCCTTGATCGCATTGGCCGCATTGAGCGCCGCCATGCCGTTCAGGTCCGTGCCCGACGAGGCGGCCGTGGCCGAGGTGTTGGGCACCTTGTCGGTGACGGTCGAGGTGGCCTTCACCCGCGAGACATCGACCTGGAACGCCTCGGCGACGATCTGGGCGACCTTGGTGAACAGGCCCTGCCCCATCTCCGTCCCGCCATGGTTCAGCAGGATCGAGCCGTCGGCATAGAGGTGGATCAGGGCGCCGGCCTGGTTCAGGTGCTTGGTCGTGAACGAGATGCCGAACTTCACCGGCGTCAGGGCCAGGCCCTTCTTCAGGATCGGGCTGGCGGCGTTGAACGCGTCGATCTCGCGCTGCCGGGCCTCGTAGTCACAGGAGGCGGCCAGCTCGGCCACCAGTTGCGGCGCGACATTGTCCTCGACGGTCTGGTGATAGGGCGTCAGGTCGCGGCCGGGGTCGCCATACAGATTGCGACGGCGCACCTCCAGCGGGTCGAGACCCGTGGCCTGGGCGACGGCGTCCATCACCCGCTCGATGGCGATCATCCCCTGCGGTCCGCCAAAGCCCCGGAAGGCGGTGTTGGAGACCGTATGGGTGCGGAAACGGTGCGACAGGATCTCGACCGCCGGCAGGAAATAGCAGTTGTCGGCGTGGAACATGGCCCGGTCGTTGATGGCCATCGACAGATCGGTGGTCGCGCCGCACCTCGAGGCCAGTTCCAGCGCGATACCGGTCAGGCGCCCGTCGTCGTCAAAGCCGACGTCATAGCCGACCTCGAAGTCATGCCGCTTGCCGGTCATGATCATGTCCTCGTCACGATCGGGCCGGCACTTGGCCGCGCGGCCAGTCTTGACCGCCACCAGGGCGGCGCCGGCGGCGAACAGCGAGGCTTGCGTCTCCTTGCCGCCGAACCCGCCGCCCATCCGGCGCACCTCGATGGTCACCGAGCTATGCGGACGGTCCAGCACGCGGGCCACCAGATGCTGCACCTCGCTGGGGTGCTGGGTGGACGACCAGACATGGACGTCACCGCCCTCACCCGGAATGGCCAGGGCCACCTGCCCCTCGAGATAGAAATGGTCCTGCCCACCGATGGCGAACTGCCCCTGCAGCCGCCGGGGCGAAGCCGCCAGCGCAGCAGCCGCATCGCCCCGCGCCATGCGCTGGCTGGCCTCGATCTTCAGGTCGGCCTCGCGGGCGGCCTTGATGTCGATGGCGGCGGGCAGCTCGGCATAGGCGATCACCGCCTTCGTGGCGGCGGCGCGGGCGGCGGCGATCGAGGTGGCGGCCACCGCGAACAGGCTCTGGCCGACATAGGTCACGGTGTCGGTGGCGAACAGCTTGTCGTCGTGGATCACGGGGCTGACGTCGTTCTCGCCGGGAATGTCGGCGGCGGTCAGCACCAGCACCACGCCCGGCGCGGCGCGCACGGCCGACAGGTCCATCGCCGTGATGTGAGCGTGAGCCCTGGTGCTGAGCCCGAAATGGACGTGCAGCATCCCCGCAGGCTCGGGCATGTCATCGATGTAGACGGCCGAGCCCGCCACGTGGCGCGTTGCGCTGTCATGCGGCAGCGAGGCGTGGACACCCTGAAAGGCGTCGATCGCCACAGGCGCAGAGGAGTCAGCCATGAGCGCTCTCCGGTTCGACCCGGGTGACAAGGCCTGGAGAGGTGGTCTCGATGAACACCTTGCGCAGCATGTTGCGGGCGGTCAGCGACCGATAGGCCGACGAGGCGCGCATGTCGTTGAGCGGGGTATAGCCGGCATCGATTGCGGCCATGGCCACCTCAATCGTGGCCTGGGTCCAAGGCTGGCCGATCAGCGCCGCCTCGCAGCCGCTCGCCCGCCGGGGCGTGCCGGCCATGCCGCCGAAGGCGATCCGCGCCGAGCTGACGACACCGCCGTCAATGATCAGGGCGAAGGCGCCGCAGACCGCCGAAATGTCCTGGTCGAACCGCTTGGAGAGCTTGAAAACCTTGAAGACAAGTTCGGGCTTTGGCGTCGGCACGATCACCGCCTCGACGAACTCGCCGGGCCGCCGGTCCTGCTTGCCGTAGTCGAGGAAGAAGGCTTCCAGCGGCATCTGGCGCCGCTCACCGCCCCGGTTCAGCACCAGGGTCGCCCCGGCCGCGATCAAGGCCGGCGGCATGTCGCCGATCGGCGAGCCATTGGCGATGTTGCCGCCGATCGTGCCGCTGTTGCGCACCTGGGTCGAACCCAGCCGTCGCAACATGGCGCCAAGTTCGGGATAGAGCCCGCCAAGCGTCTCCATGGCGTCGACATAGCGAACCCCCGCGCCGATCCAGACCCCGCCGTCAACGGCCTCGATCCGCTTCAGTTCGGCGACCTGGCCGATGTCGATCAAGAACTCCAACGGCCTGCGCTGCTTGGTGACCCACAGGCCCACATCTGTCGCGCCGGCCACGATCGTGGCGTGTGGATGCTCGACGAAGGCTTGGGCCAACTGGTTAAGCGACCTGGGCGCCAGCCAGCGGCGCGTGACGCCCTGCACGGGATCGTCGTGCGACAGGTCCAGCATCGCCCCGTCGTCCAACGCCGCCAGATCCGCCGCCACATCGGGCGCGGCCTCGGCTTCGACACCCTTGGCGACCTCAATGATCGGACCATAGCCGGTGCAGCGGCACAGGTTACCCGCCAGCATCTCGGCCGGCGGCGCGTCTGTTCCCTTGGCCGCCACGGCCTTGGCGTACAGCGACATCACGATGCCTGGCGTGCAGAAGCCGCATTGCGAGCCGTGCCTGTCGACCATGGCCTGCTGCACGGGATGCAAGGCGCTATCCTTTGACAGACTCTCCACGGTCATCAGAGCCTTGCCGTGCAGCATGGGCAGGAACTGGATGCAGCTGTTCACCGCGCGCCAGGCGACACCATCGCCATCGGCCTCGCCCACCAGCACCGTACAAGAGCCGCAATCCCCCTCGGCGCAGCCTTCCTTGGTCCCCGTGCGCCGCAGATCGCCGCGCAGGTGCTCCAGCAGGGTGCGAGTCGGATCGGCGCCGCGCACCTCTTGCACCTGACCATCGAGAAGGAAGCGGATCCTGTTGTCCGATTTTTGCGCCTGGGGCATCAGCTGCCCCGATAGGTGGAATAGCCGTAGGGCGAGACCAGCAACGGCACGTGCCAGTGTTGCCCGGTGTTCGACACCGCGAAGTCGATGACCACGACGTCGAGAAATGGCGGATCGGTCACGGCTGCGCCGGTCACCTTAAAGTACGCACCGATCGAGAACGCCAGGCGATAGCCGCCAACGGCGAGGTCCTCTCCGGCGATCAGCCGCGCACGACCGTCGGCGTCTGTGCGGATTTCCGAGAGCAGGACCAGACCATCTCCCTCGCGGCGCGACACACGCACCAGAACCTCGGCCGCCGGCTGCCCCGTCGCCTGATCGAGGATATGGGTCGTCAGTCCGCTCATGCCCTGCCCTTTCAAGCTCAACCGGCCAATGCTCGGCCCGCCCGCGCGCCCTGTCCAGAGCCATGCGCTGCAAGGGATCCTGCCTGCGCCCGGCGCTGTCGAACGCGGCGGCCGGCGCCCGCAAGTCGAGCACTATATAATAGATCTATTACTTACGGGAGTTCGGATTCGGCTATGCAGATGTGACCGCTACCCTAAAAAATATCCCTATCTGGCGCATAGGGTTGGCAATGCCCCGCCATCCCCGGTAGCTAGACTCGACGATCCGCGAGCCAGACGGATCGCGCCAAGATGCCTGCGCAGACGCCAAAGAGGACCAGTCCATGGACGAGGATTTCCGCAAAGCCGCTCTGGACTATCACCGTCTGCCGCGTCCCGGAAAACTGGCGATCGAAGCCACCAAGCGCATGGCCACCCAGCGCGACCTCGGCCTGGCCTATTCGCCGGGCGTCGCAGCGCCCTGCGAAGCGATCGCCGCCGATCCCGACAAGGCCCGCGACTACACCGCCCGCGGCAATCTGGTGGCCGTGATCTCCAACGGCACTGCCGTACTGGGCCTGGGCAATATCGGCCCGCTGGCGTCCAAGCCGGTGATGGAGGGCAAGGCCGTTCTGTTCAAGAAGTTCGCCGGCATCGACGTGTTCGACATCGAGGTCGACGCCGAGGATCCCGACAAATTCATCGAGGTTGTCGCGGCCCTGGAGCCCACCTTCGGCGGCATCAACCTTGAAGACATCAAGGCCCCCGAGTGCTTCATCATCGAGCGCAAGCTGCGCGAGCGGATGAAGATCCCGGTGTTCCACGACGACCAGCATGGCACCGCCATCGTCTGCGCCGCCGCCGTTCGCAACGCCCTGCTGGTCCAGGGCAAGTCCCTGACCGACGTCAAGCTGGTCACCTCCGGCGCTGGCGCAGCGGCCCTGGCCTGCGTCGACCTGCTGGTGTCAATGGGCCTGCCGGTCGACAATGTGACCCTGACCGACATCAAGGGCGTTGTTTACGCCGGCCGCGACGACGACATGCTCGACAACATGGCTCGCTATGCGCGCCAGACCGACGCCCGCGCCCTGTCGGAAGTGCTGGCCGGCGCCGACATCTTCCTGGGTCTCTCGGCGCCGCGCGTCTTCAAGGCAGAGTGGTTGCCGCTGCTGGCGCCCAATCCGCTGATCCTGGCCATGGCCAATCCCGAGCCGGAAATCCTGCCCGAACTGGTGACCGCAGCCCGTCCTGACGCGATCATGGCGACCGGCCGCAGCGACTATCCCAACCAGGTCAATAACGTCCTGTGCTTCCCGTTCATCTTCCGGGGCGCGCTGGACGTCGGCGCTTCGGAAATCAACGAAGCCATGAAGGTAGCGGCCGTTGAGGCCATCGCCGAACTGGCCAGGGCGGAAGCCTCCGAAGTGGTGGCCAGCGCCTATGGCGGCGTCGCCCCGATGTTCGGCTCGCAATACATCATCCCCAAGCCCTTCGATCCGCGCCTGATCCTGCAGATCGCGCCGGCCGTGGCCCGCGCTGCCATGGACAGCGGCGTCGCCACCCGGCCGATTGCCGATTTCGACGCCTATCGCCAGGAACTGGAGTTGTTCGTCTATCGCTCGGGCCAGCTGATGCGTCCGCTGTTCGAGCGAGCGCGCAAGGCGACCAAGGCCTGCGCCGAGACGGGAGGCATTCGCGTGGCCTATGCCGAGGGCGAGGACGAGCGCGTGCTGCGCGCTGTCCAGACCGTGCTCGACGAAGGCCTGGCCAAGCCGGTGCTGATCGGCCGGCGCGAGACCATCATCGCTAAAGCCGCTGAAATGGGGCTGCGCCTGGACTTCGACAACCGCGTCGAGATCCTCGACCCCGCCGCCGACACCGCGCTGTTCGCGCCGCTGGTCGATCGCTATCGGAGCCTCGTCAGCCGCCGTGGCATCCCGCCCTTGGCCGCCGAGCGCCGGGTCACCACTCGCCGAACGGTGTCTGCCTCCATGCTGCTGCAGGCTGGCCATGTGGACGCCGCCCTGGTGGGCGGTTCCGGCGACTGGTGGCAACACATGACCTATGTGCTGCCGATCATTCCCAAGCGCGAGGATGTCGATCGGATCTACGCCCTGTCAGCCCTGATCCTCGACAACGGCACGCTATTCTTCTGCGACACCCATGTGAACGTTGACCCGACCGCTGAGCAGGTCGCCGAAATGACGCTGCTGGCGGCCGAGTCCGTGCGGCGCTTCGGCCTGACGCCCAAGGCGGCCCTGCTGTCGCACTCCAGCTTCGGGGCGTCGAACTCGCCGACCGCCCGCAAGATGCGAGACGCCCTGGCCATTGTGCGCGAAAGGGCGCCCGAGCTTGAGGTCGACGGCGAAATGCACGCCGACGCCGCCCTCTCCCAGGCCTTGCGCGACAGGCTGGTGCATGACAGCGCCTTGAAGGGCTCGGCCAATCTGCTGGTCATGCCCACGCTCGACGCCGCCAATATCAGCCTGACCCTGCTCAGCGCCGCCACCGAAGGCCTGCTGGTTGGGCCCGTCCTGCTGGGCATGAGCCAGCCGTTGCATGTGCTGACGCCCAGCGTCACCGCGCGCGGCATCGTCAATTTGACCGCCCTGGCGGTCAATCAAGCGGCTGGCGAGCGGGCGATCCAGGCCTGAAATCAAGACGCAGAAAGGCCCCGCGCGAAGTCGATCGCCGTCCTAGGGACGGAAGCGACTTCACGCGGGGCCTGATCTCAGACCGAAAGGACGAGTGGACGCGTCTCGCACGCCCACTCGTGCTCAAGAATTCCTAGAGGATGCGCAGGTTGCCGGCCGAGGTCTTGCCCGAGCGGCGGTCCTGTTCCAGTTCGTAACCGACTTGCTGACCTTCGTTCAGGCCGCGCAGACCGGCGCGTTCCACGGCCGAGATGTGCACGAAGATGTCGCCGCCGCCGTTGTCAGGCTGGATGAAACCAAAGCCCTTGGTGGTGTTGAACCACTTCACGACGCCGGTGCCGGCTTCGCCGCCACCGCTGGGTGCGCCGCCGCCGTAACCGCCGCCACGGGGTGCGTCATAGCCACCGCCGCGCGGCGCATCATAGCCACTGCGGGGCGAGTCAAAGCCACGCGCGGGCGGGCGACGCGGCGCCGAAGGGGCTGCGCCCTGGCCGGTTACGCGCAGATTGCCGGCCGAGGTCTTGCCCGAGCGGCGATCTTCTTCAAGTTCATAGGCGACCTGGTCGCCTTCGTTCAGGCCCGAAAGGCCCGACCGTTCAACCGCAGCAACGTGGACAAACACGTCTTCGCCGCCGTTTTCAGGCTGAATGAAGCCAAAGCCCTTGGCCGGGTTGAACCACTTAACGACACCGTTCGCCATCTTATCCTCAAAAACCTATTTCGCGGACCAGTTGCCGACCCACGCCTCGATAGCTTCTCATGACTCAAATCAACAGATCGCGCCATGGGCTTTCAGCGAAGATTCTGCGGAGAGCCCGGCCAGAATCAAGAAAAATTCGCTTGTGAGGAGATGTTCGGCCAGACCGGGGCCAAACTGCCAGACGGATACGCCACACCAAAGCAGCAGAAACGGGCAATTGACGCAATCTTGGGTGCGGGGACAGGATTTGAACCTGTGACCTTCAGGTTATGAGCCTGACGAGCTACCGGGCTGCTCCACCCCGCGGCGAAGTTGGTAGTTGGTGATCGTGAGGTAGGGGGACTTTGAAGTACGACTTGATTGGCATCCTTTTAGCGGACCTGGCGGCGACCTACTCTCCCGCGCCTTGAGACGAAGTACCATTGGCCCAGGGGGACTTAACGACCGAGTTCGGAATGGGATCGGGTGGGGAACCCCCGGCATAGCCACCAGGTCAGCAAAAAGGATGCGTGCAGAACGTTTTGAGGCGTTCTGGTTATATCAAGTCGAAGAAGACATCGTATGTCTGAGCTCTACAAAGAGCATTTGCATAGGTTTGGCTGAAGAACGATCAAGCCTATCGAGCTATTAGTACCAGTAAGCTACACGCCTCACAGCGCTTCCACACCTGGCCTATCAACGTGGTGGTCTTCCACGGCTCTCAGCGAGACCTTGTTTTGAGGTTAGTTTCCCGCTTAGATGCTTTCAGCGGTTATCTAGTCCACACTTAGCTACCCTGCTGCACAGCTGGCGCCATGACAGGTCCACCAGAGGTGTGTCCATCCCGGTCCTCTCGTACTAGGGACAGATCCTCTCAAGTCTCGTACACCCACGGCAGATAGGGACCAAACTGTCTCACGACGTTCTGAACCCAGCTCACGTACCACTTTAATCGGCGAACAGCCGAACCCTTGGGACCTGCTCCAGCCCCAGGATGTGATGAGCCGACATCGAGGTGCCAAACTTTGCCGTCGATATGGACTCTTGGGCAAAATCAGCCTGTTATCCCTAGAGTACCTTTTATTCGTTGAGCGATGGCCCTTCCACGCAGGACCACCGGATCACTATGGCCGACTTTCGTCTCTGCTCGACTTGTCAGTCTCGCAGTCAGGCGGGCTTATGCCATTGCACTCGACGACCGATTTCCGACCGGTCTGAGCCCACCATCGCGCGCCTCCGTTACACTTTGGGAGGCGACCGCCCCAGTCAAACTGCCCGCCACGCCATGTCCCGGACCCGGATAACGGGCCGCGGTTAGACGTCAACAACAATAAGGGTGGTATTTCAAGGATGGCTCCACCGAGACTGGCGCCCCGGTTTCATAGCCTCCCACCTATCCTACACATGTTGTTGCTAACGCCAAGGCGAAGCTGCAGTAAAGGTTCATAGGGTCTTTCCGTCTGACCGCGGGAACCCCGCATCTTCACGGGGAATTCAATTTCGCTGAGCCCATGCTGGAGACAGTGGGGAAGTCGTTACGCCATTCGTGCAGGTCGGAACTTACCCGACAAGGAATTTCGCTACCTTAGGACCGTTATAGTTACGGCCGCCGTTTACCTGGGCTTCAGTTCGCTGCTTGCACAACTCCCTTTAACCTTCAGGCACCGGGCAGGCGTCAGACCCTATACGTCGCCTTACGGCTTCGCAGAGCCCTGTGTTTTTGATAAACAGTCGCTACCCCCTGGCCTGTGCCACTCTACTCTGGTTGCCCAAAGCAGAGTCACGCTTATCCCGAAGTTACGCGTGCAATTTGCCGAGTTCCTTCAGCATGGTTCTCTCAAGCGCCTTGGTATACTCTACCTGCCCACCTGTGTCGGTTTCGGGTACGGTCTCCGTTGGAGTTATTTCCAGGGACCTGTTCACTGCCCAGAACAATCCAATAAGCCCAGACAATTTACCAGATCCGTCACTTCCAACTGGTTCAGGAATATTCACCTGATTCCCATCGACTACGCCTTTCGGCCTCGCCTTAGGGGCCGACTAACCCTGCGCAGATTAGCTTTACGCAGGAACCCTTGGGCTTTCGGCGAGAGTGTCTCTCACACTCTTTATCGCTACTCATGTCAGCATTCTCACTTCCGATACCTCCAGCAAGGCTCACGCCTCACCTTCAACGGCTTACGGAACGCTCCGCTACCGCGTGCAGTAAACTGCACACCCATACCTTCGGCGTCTGGCTTGAGCCCCGTTACATTTTCCGCGCAGGTTCGCTTGACCAGTGAGCTGTTACGCTTTCTTTAAATGATGGCTGCTTCTAAGCCAACATCCTGGTTGTCAAAGCAAACCCACATCGTTTCCCACTTAGCCAGAACTTGGGGGCCTTAGATGATGGTTAGGGTTGTTTCCCTTTTCACGACGGACGTTAGCACCCGCCGTGTGTCTCCCGGATAGTTCTCTTGGGTATTCGGAGTTTGATTAGAATTGGTAGAGATCGCTCCCCCCGCATCCATTCAGTGCTCTACCCCCCAAGGAATACGTCCGAGGCACTACCTAAATAGTTTTCGCGGAGAACCAGCTATGTCCAGGTTTGATTGGCCTTTCACCCCTATCCACAAGTCATCCGAGAATTTTTCAACATTCACCGGTTCGGTCCTCCAGTAAGTGTTACCTTACCTTCAACCTGCTCATGGATAGATCACCTGGTTTCGGGTCGTCATGCGACGTACTTATTCGCCCTATTCAGACTCGCTTTCGCTGCGCCTACACCTAACGGCTTAAGCTTGCACGGCACATGAAGTCGCTGACCCATTATACAAAAGGTACGCCGTCACCACGCTCGGTGGCTCCGACTGCTTGTAGGCTTCCGATTTCAGGATCTGTTTCACTCCCCTTGTCGGGGTGCTTTTCACCTTTCCCTCACGGTACTTGTTCACTATCGGTCATTGAGGAGTACTTAGGCTTGGAGGGTGGTCCCCCCATGTTCAGACAGGATTTCACGTGTCCCGCCCTACTCGAGTCTGTCGCTATTTGACGCTTACGGGGCTCTCACCCACTATGGCCGACTTTTCCAAGTCGTTCAGCTTTATGTCACGACAGCACTGGCCTGGTCCCGGTTCGCTCGCCACTACTACGGGAGTCTCGGTTGATGTCCTTTCCTCCAGGTACTGAGATGTTTCAGTTCCCTGGGTTTGCTTAATGGAGCCTATGTATTCAGCCCATTATACCTCTTCTGACCAACCCACTACGTATTCGGCCGAAGCCGAAGACAAGTGGAGTGACCATAAAGGTGGGTTTCCCCATTCGGAGATAGCCGGATCAAAGGGTGCTCGCGCCTCCCCGGCTCTTATCGCAGCGTGCCACGTCCTTCATCGCCTCTCAATGCCAAGGCATCCGTCAGAAGCCCTTATGCGCTTGATCGTTCTCAGCAAAACCCATGCGCTTACCGTCTAGGGACGGCTCGCATGCGCTTTGTATTCAGTCAGACATTTGATGTCTTCTTCAAAGTCCGCCCTAAAACCAGCTGCATCCCCAAGGGGAGATACAGACGGCGGGAGAACCCTACCTTCACGATGTCATTATCGCAGACCGCGCATGCCTCATTGAGGCAACAGTCGCAGCTGCAAACTTGATCAATCCTCGATCGCGTTACCAAACCTTCCGAATGAAGGGATGGTGGAGCCAGACGGATTCGAACCGACGACATCCTGCTTGCAAAGCAGGCGCTCTACCAACTGAGCTATGGCCCCTTACACACTGTGTAAGCTGCTTAAGCCCAGGAGAGCCTGGTCGGTTACGTTCCGCGGTTCAGGGTGGAGAGTGGTAGGCCCGACAAGATTTGAACTTGTGACCTCACGCTTATCAAGCGTGCGCTCTAACCAACTGAGCTACGGGCCCATAGGCCGCATAGACCAAATCCCGTCCTCATGGCCAAAGGCCAATCTGAACGGAACCCGTTCCTGGGCTCGCGATCGCCTCGATAACCTGATCGGTTATCAAGGAGTGGAAAGAGAAACGAAGACGGCGGCGATCCGCTCATCTGTATATTTTAGACGCTTCAATAGGCCGAAGCCTGGAGAAGCAGTCCTTAGAAAGGAGGTGATCCAGCCGCAGGTTCCCCTACGGCTACCTTGTTACGACTTCACCCCAGTCGCTGACCCTACCGTGGTCGCCTGCCCCCTTGCGGTTAGCGCAGCGCCTTCGGGTAGAGCCAACTCCCATGGTGTGACGGGCGGTGTGTACAAGGCCCGGGAACGTATTCACCGCGGCATGCTGATCCGCGATTACTAGCGATTCCAACTTCATGCACTCGAGTTGCAGAGTGCAATCCGAACTGAGACGACTTTTAGGGATTGGCTCCCCCTCGCGGGATTGCAGCCCTCTGTAGTCGCCATTGTAGCACGTGTGTAGCCCACCTTGTAAGGGCCATGAGGACTTGACGTCATCCCCACCTTCCTCCGGCTTACCACCGGCGGTCCTATTAGAGTGCCCAGCCAAACCTGATGGCAACTAATAGCGAGGGTTGCGCTCGTTGCGGGACTTAACCCAACATCTCACGACACGAGCTGACGACAGCCATGCAGCACCTGTGTCCCAGTCCCCGAAGGGAAAACCACATCTCTGTGGCGGTCCGGGCATGTCAAAAGGTGGTAAGGTTCTGCGCGTTGCTTCGAATTAAACCACATGCTCCACCGCTTGTGCGGGCCCCCGTCAATTCCTTTGAGTTTTAATCTTGCGACCGTACTCCCCAGGCGGAGTGCTTAATGCGTTAGCTGCGTCACCGACATGCATGCATGCCGACAACTAGCACTCATCGTTTACAGCGTGGACTACCAGGGTATCTAATCCTGTTTGCTCCCCACGCTTTCGAGCCTCAGCGTCAGTAACGGACCAGTATGTCGCCTTCGCCACTGGTGTTCTTCCGAATATCTACGAATTTCACCTCTACACTCGGAGTTCCACATACCTCTTCCGTACTCAAGATAGCCAGTATCAAAGGCAATTCCAAGGTTGAGCCCTGGGCTTTCACCTCTGACTAAACTATCCGCCTACGCTCCCTTTACGCCCAGTAATTCCGAGCAACGCTAGCCCCCTTCGTATTACCGCGGCTGCTGGCACGAAGTTAGCCGGGGCTTCTTCTCCGAGTACCGTCATTATCGTCCTCGGTGAAAGAATTTTACAATCCTAAGACCTTCATCATTCACGCGGCATGGCTGCGTCAGGCTTTCGCCCATTGCGCAAGATTCCCCACTGCTGCCTCCCGTAGGAGTTTGGGCCGTGTCTCAGTCCCAATGTGGCTGATCATCCTCTCAGACCAGCTAAGGATCGTAGCCTTGGTGGGCCTTTACCCCACCAACTAGCTAATCCTACGCGGGCCGCTCTAATGGCGATAAATCTTTCCCTCGAAAGGCTTATCCGGTATTAGCTCAAGTTTCCCTGAGTTGTTCCGAACCAAAAGGCACGTTCCCACGTGTTACTCACCCGTCCGCCACTAATCCCGAAGGATCCGTTCGACTTGCATGTGTTAGGCCTGCCGCCAGCGTTCGCTCTGAGCCAGGATCAAACTCTCAGGTTGAGTTGACCGCTAACACAGACTTCAATTCCAAGGGGAAAACCGAGGAATTGGTTCTGGTTTGCATAGTATCTTGACGAGTTCCCAATCACATCGATGGATTGAAGACCGAAGCCTTCAGTCCATGATATTCATGGTATCTTCAAGAGACCGCATTTGTCAGCGTTCGAGATAGACCTTTTCAGTCTATCGCCAGAGCGCCGCCGCCTGCGTTTCTCTTTCCAAATCAACAATGTCAAAGACCCAGAGCCGAAGCTCCCAGAACCGCCTCTCAGCAGCACCACCGTTTAGCGCCCGGTGTCGGCGGAGGCGGCTATCTATCCAACCTCGAATTCCGTGTCAAATCGTTTTTTGCAAAACCATCTGACTTTCTCAACTTGACCAACCCGAAGGCAGATCCGGAAGAGTTGGCAGCTTCTAAAGAAACCAGCCAATCTAGTCAAGCTATTATTTTGAAGAAATCTTCGAAAAAACAACCAACTAGACTTTCGAAATACTTGGAAGTTCTTGCGAACCTCTTTGGTATTTCTCAAGGAGGGCGGCTTCTAACGAAACCAAAACTCCCTGTCAACCGACCGTTCTGAACTTTGTCTCCAGCCCGGCAAGCGCCGCATCCAGAGACAAAAACGGATCCGTAAGCGCGATGTAAGGAGCGCTTGTCATTTCCGTGACCGGTTCGATTGAAGCTGCGGAACCTATCGATCCATCTTCCGAAAAGCAAGGCCCGAAAGCCTTGATTTCGTCCGACGGGCGTTGGCCCCGAGGCGAGGGGCGGCTTCTAGAGACCCCCCAGCGGACTCGCAAGCGCTAAACCCCTGAAATGTCCCCAGGCGGACCATTGACCTGTGCACGGATGCTTGCGCCTCGCCTTCTCCTCCCCCAGAAGTCGAGATTAGAGGAGCACGAGCGTCCATGTTGTCCCAAAAGGCCCGATACGCACTGCGCGCGATGATCGAACTGGCCCGCGAGGACGGGCAGGTCACGGCGGGCGAGCTTTCGATCCGCGCCGACGCACCCCGCAAGTTTCTGGAGGCTATCCTTCTCGCTCTCGCGCGCGAGGGCCTGGTGGTCAGCCGCAGGGGCAAGTTCGGCGGCTATATGCTGGGCCGATCGGCCACAGCGATCAGCTTCGCCGAGGTCATCCGCCTTGTTGACGGCCCCCTGGCCCTAGCCCCCTGCGTCAGCCGCACGGCCTTCCGCCGCTGCGAGGACTGCCGCGACCTGGCCAGCTGCGCCCTGCGCGAGGCGCTACTCAAGGCCCGCGACGCCACGGCCCTGGTTCTGGAAGGCTACAGCCTGGCAGACGCCGCCGCCGGCGAAGGCGCTGAACTGCTGGGCGGATAGAGCGCCCCTTCCCCACTTCTATAGACGCACCGCGCGGTGGATCGCCCTGAGGGTCGACAGCAGGCCGGCGGCCGCGTCGAGCGGCAGACAGCTCGGCCCATCGCACAGCGCCTTGTCGGGATCGGGGTGAAACTCCAGGAACACGCCATCGGCGCCCGCTGCCACCGCTGCCTTGGCGATGATCGGCACTCCCTCGCGCCGGCCGCCCGTCGAAGCGCCAAGGGTGCGCGGATCGGCGCCCGGTAGTTGCACCGAATGGGTCGCATCAATCGTCACGGGAACCCCGAGCTTCTGCATCTCGCCAATGCCCAGCATGTCGACGATCAGATTGTTGAAGCCGAACGCGCTCCCTCGCTCGCACAAGACAATGTCGACGCCCGGGGCGGCCTCCCGGGCCTTTTCGATGATGTTTTTGCAGTCCCACGGCGCCAGGAACTGAGCCTTCTTGATATGGAGGCAACCGCCGGCGGCCTGGGTCGCCCGAGCGGCCGCGACGATCAAGTCGGTCTGGCGCACAAGGAAGGCCGGGATCTGAACGAGATCGGCAACGGCGGCCACCGGCCCAGCCTGATCGATCTCGTGCAGGTCGGTAGCGATCGGAACGTCCAATCGCCGCTTCACTTCCGCCAGCATTGCCAGACCGTCCTTAAGTCCTGGGCCGCGATAGCTCTTGATCGAGGAGCGATTGGCTTTGTCGAAACTGGCCTTGAAAATGAACGGCAGGCCGAGGTCAGCCGTGACGGCCTTGAGCGACCGGCCGACCTCAAGCGCGAGCTCAAGGTTCTCAAGCACATTGAGCCCGGCGATCACGACCAAGGGTTGGCCCGCGCCGATCGACAGGTTCCAACGCTTCAAATGGACGACGGCCATGGGCTAGGCCCTCTCACCGGAAAAGGTCAGGCCAAGCCGGCCGCCGCACCCTCTGTAAGCGGAGACCTTACCCCGCCGCTATATAGGCCTTGAGCCCTTCGGCCTCCGCCTGGGCCTCATTGATCTTGTACTTCACCAGATCGCCGATCGAGATGATCCCGACCAACCGCCCGTCGCGCACCACCGGCAGGTGACGAATGCGGCGGTCAGTCATGCGTTCGAGCAGGATGTCGATCGACTCTTCGGGTTGGGCGAAGATCACCTCGGCGCTCATGCAGGCGGCGATCGGCTTGTTCAGGGCGCCCGCACCTTCCTTGGCGATCACACGCACGATGTCGCGCTCCGACAGAATGCCGACAATCGCTTCGTCGGCGTCGAGGACGACCATGGCTCCCACGCGGCGGGTATGGAGCAGGGCCGCAGCCGCTCCTACCGTCTCCTGCGGCGAGGCCGTGAAGACCAGGTCGCCCTTGTCTTTCAGGATCTGAGAAACCAGCACTGCGCATCTCCCTTGTTCGTTCTTATAATAAGGAGGGTCTCGCAAAGCGGTTCGGGGATCAATGGGTCTCTGAATTTGGGCTCAGGCGGACGGCCAGCGAGATGAGCAGGGCCCCGGCCGCGAAGCCGAACAGATGCGCCTCCCAGGCCACGGCTCCCGTCAGGCCCGGGAAACCCCCGAGCGCCGCCATCACCAGATTGATGACCAGCCAGCTGAGAGCCAGGGACAGGGCGCGCGGCGCAAGCGGGCTGCTCAGCCGCCCGGGCCGATCCATCAATCTGGCGGCGGCGCCCATCAGGCCGGCCACAGCGCCCGAAGCGCCGACGACCAGACTGGTCGATCCCGGATGGATCGCCGCATAGCCCAGACCGGCCAGGACGCCACACACTATATAGAAGACGACGAAGACGCTCCCTCCCCTCACCCCCAGACCCAGCAGGCGCGCAACCGGAGCGCCGAAGGCCAGGGCGAAGGCGGCATTCATCAGGGCGTGAATCCAGCCGCCATGAACAAAGAGCGACGTCACCAGCCCCGCCACATCGCCGCGCCAGATCCGCACCGGCTCCAAGGCCAAGCGATAGACGGTCTCGTCGCTGGCCCCGCCCAGCACCAGGTTCGGGAGCAGGATGCTGACGGCCGCCAGCACCGCCGGCCAGGGCGCGTTGAAGATCGGTTCGGGGCGGTCGTCGGGACGGTCGGGGGTCATCACACTCTTACCTAGGCGGTCGACTCGCGGGGCGCACGCGATTCAGGGTCGCACCCTCTCTCGCTTAACCAATTTGCGAGACCTTGGCGCTAGACCAGAGACTGTATGAATTTGGCACGAGGGTTGCTTGCACCTTCGGGTCGGCAGTCGCGGAGGCTCTCATGGCCTGGCAGATCAAGAACAGCATCGGCTTTGGCGCAGGCTTCACCGCCGCCGTCGTGGGCCTTGGCGCGCTCGGCGCGGCCGGCGCCCAGACGATGTCCAGCAACTCCGCCGCCTTCAACGCCGGCTATGGCCGTATCGCCGGCCAGGAAAGCCGCATGGTCGAATATTCGACCCGCGACGCCAACGGCAACCGCGTCGTGGTCGATGGCGTGATGCTGACCGGCGCCGACCAGAGCGTCTATTCGTCCAGCAATTCCTCGGGGTCGCTAGACGCCTATTCCGGCGTCGGGGGTCGCGGCTACAGCAGCTCGACGGCGATCGGCAACAATCTGACGGTCATCACCCAGGGCAACAACAATACGGTGATCGTCAATTCGACCCAGACCAATACCGGCAACATCTCGGCGGGATCGTCGGTCAAGGGCGGATCCGATGGGAAGTAAGCGTCTCGCGTTCATCGGGGCGGTCCTGGCCTGCACCGCCCTGACGGCGTGCGGAACAGGCATGCCCAAGGTGTCGATGGAGGGAAACTACGCCAAGCCGATCGGCAAGGCGCCCGTCACCGCCAACCCGACCGACTATTCGGCGGCGCTGGTCTGCCTCAACCAGTATGCCAAGCAGAACCGCATCGCCGCGCCGCGCGTCGCGATCGGCCGTATCGCCGACTATACCGGCAAGGAAGAGTCCGACGGCTCGGGCCGCAAGGTCACCCAGGGCGCCTCCCTGCTGGCAATGACCGCCTTCGCCAAGGCCGGCATGCCGATGGTCGAGCGCTTCGACACCTCGGTGTCGGAGTTCGAGCTGAAATACGCCAACAACAAGCTGATCAGCGACCGCCCCAATCCGAGCGCGGACGTGCCTGTGGACTATCGCCGCATCCTGGCCGGCCAGGTGCCGGGCTCGGACTTCTATGTGGTCGGCGGCATTACCGAGCTGAACTACAACATCCGTTCGGCCGGCATCGACGCCTATGCCGGCGACAAGGACACCGACGGCCTGAAGGGCAATTTCAAGCGTCGGGTGTTCGTGATGAACATCGCGCTGGACCTGCGCCTGGTGAACACCCGCACGCTGGAGGTGGTCGACGTCGTCGCCTACCAGAAGCAGGTGGTGGGCCGCGAGATCAGCCTGGGGGTCTTCGACTTCCTCAATGGCAACCTGTTCGACATCTCGGGCGGCCGGGGCGCGCTGGAGCCGATCCAGCTGGCCGTGCGGGCGCTGATCGAGCGCTCGGTCGTCGAGTTCAGCGCCAATCTCTACGGCATGCCAGGCCCGCAAGGCTGCATGCGCTACGACCCGATGGGCGATTCCACCGTCGGACAGACGGGCGCCTTCGTGCCGGCCTACAACAATCTGGGAACCAACAATGCGCAGACCCGCGAAGACCCGTCTCGCTGGAACGCTCGCAGCGATCCCGATATGCGCGATGCTAAGCGGGGTCGCTACTAGCCAGACCGCGCCCAGCACGGTTCTGAACAACCAGATCAATCTGGGCGACGTGTTCGCCGAGCAGACCCTGAACGTCGAGACCGTCACCGACGGCTTCAGCGCCAGCACCATTGCGCCGGCCAACAGCGCCCTGATTTCGGTGCAGAACACCGACGCCGCGATGACCTCGAACCAGGAAAACGCCGGCGCGGTCCTCGCGCACGGTGTGGTCAATGTCGGGACCAATGGCGGCGCCAACAGCAACTTCACGACCACGGCGGTCGGCAATGCGGGTACGGCGGCGGCAGACAACGGCACGCTGACGGGCCGCGCCACCCAGCTGAACACCGGACCGGTCACAGCGCGCAGCCAGCTTGAGGCTCACGAGGCCGAACTGCACGACATGTCGATGAGCACCCTGGCCCAGGGCAACAGCCAGGGCCTGACCCTGATCAACGGCGCCATGGGCGTGCGGGTCAGCCAGGGCAATACGGCCAATGTCCTGGCCGATGGCGGCGCGATCGCCAGCGCGATCACCGGTACCGCCGCCGTCGCCGGCACGGCGACAGGCAACAACATCACACTGTCGGGAACCGAGCAGTCGGCGGCGCGGGTGATCACCGAGCAGTCCAATGCCGGCATCACCCAGGCCAGCAAGTTCACGGCCTATGGCTCCAGTTACCTGACCAGCACGGCAGCCTCGGCCAGCGGCAACAACCTGTCGGCGACCAATGAAGGCCCGCTGCTGGACGTGGCCTCAAGCCAGTACAACACCGCCTATGTCCGCGCCCAGGCCGAGGCGACCTCCTACCAGTTCAGCGCCGCCCAGGTCGGCGCCCATGGCGTCGGCAATTCCGCCCTGGTCGGCAACTATGGAACCGAGGTTGTGCTGGACAACATCCAGACCAATGCGGGCGGTGGCGTCGAGGTTGTGGCCAGCTTCGAGGGCAATGACGGCTATGACGCCGTGGTCTCGTCCACGGCCATGGGCAATGCCGTCACCGGCTATGCCTGCTCGCAGTGCAACGGCCAGATGACGATCAAGAACAATCAGGTCAACAGCGCCGAGGTGGGCGCCCGCACCACGACCACCGCAGGCTCGGCGCGGTCGGTCAGCGGCGTCACCACCGCCACCGGCAACAACGCCAGCTTCTATGTGAGCTCGCCCGGCACCTGAGGCGTCAGGCGGTTACGGGGTCTCGCTGGACCCTTGCCGAGCTCCACTGGGCGATCTTGATCAGCAGGTCGCGCGGATTGATCGGCTTGCCGACATGGTCGTCCATGCCCTGCTCGCGATAGAAGGCCACCTGATCGGCCAGGACATTGGCAGTCAGGGCAATGATCGGGATCTCCGCGACATCGCCGTCCAGAGCCCGAATGCTGCGGGTGGCGGTCAGGCCGTCCATCACCGGCATCCGCACGTCCATCAGGACAAGGTCGTAGTCACCCGACCGAACCGCCGCCAGCGCCTCGGCGCCGTCGCGGACGACCAGGACGTCATGGCCGGCCGACCGAAGGATAGCGCCGATCAGTTCGCGATTGGCCTCGTTATCGTCCGCCACCAGCAGCCGCAGGCCTCCCGCAATGCGCGGCGCGACAGCCGGTGCGGACGTCTCGATCCTGCCGGCGACGGGCAGGTCGACGACGCACCAGAAGCGCGAGCCCTGACCGGCCGTGCTGTCGACGCCGATCTGGCCGCCCAT
The DNA here is from genome assembly GCF_048541895.1 of Caulobacter sp. ErkDOM-E. Taxonomy (GTDB): domain Bacteria; phylum Pseudomonadota; class Alphaproteobacteria; order Caulobacterales; family Caulobacteraceae; genus Caulobacter. The sequence goes on from NZ_CP183331.1 coordinate 3,094,013, forward strand.
CATTTCAACCAGCTGCCGGGTGATGGTCAGCCCCAGCCCGGTGCCGCCAAAGCGTCGGGTAACCTCCGGTCCGGCCTGGGCGAAACGATCGAAGACCATGCCCAACATAGCCTCAGGCACCCCGACACCTGTGTCGCTGACGGCAAATTCCAGGCGGGCCACGGTGGCGTCCGGGTGGGGCCGGCGGGTGATCGTCAAGCCTACGGCGCCCTCGTCGGTAAACTTGACGGCGTTGCCCAGCAGATTGACCAGCACCTGTCGCAGACGTTCCGGATCGCCCTCGATCCAGGCCGGACAGCTCTCGTGGATCGTCATGTTCAAAGCCAGGCGCTTGGCCAGGGCCTGAGCCTCCACAATGCCGACAGCCTGGGAGAGCATGGGCCGCAGCGCAAACGGACGGGGCTGCAGCTCGACGCCGCCGGCCTCAAGTTTGGACAGGTCCAGCACATCGTTCAGCGTCGCCATCAGGGCCGAACCTGCATCCTGGATTCGACCCAGTTGGCTGCTCTGCACGTCGTCCAGAGCGCTGGCAGCCAGCAGGTCGGCAAAGCCGATGACGCTGGTCAGGGGCGTGCGAAGCTCGTGGCTCATATTGGCCAGGAACTCCTGACGCGCCCGCACGGCGCTTTCGGCGCGCTCGCGGGCCTCACCCAGGGCCGAACGGGCCTCGATCTCGGCGGTGATGTCGGTCTCGTTGACCAGCACGCAGCAGTCGCCGCTGACGGGGTCACGGGCCCAGCGGGCGTCGACGCTATGCCAGCGAGCGCCAGCGGACGTCGCCAGCAGGAAAGACCCAAAGCCCGGTCGTCCAGACAGGGCGTTGCGCCAGACCTGCTCGCCAGCCTCGCGATCCACAAAGGAATCGACGAAGGAGGCATTGTCAGCCGGATAGGCGGCCATCGCCGCCGGGTTGGCAAACAGCCGCGCGCCCTCGGTATTGTACAGAGCGACAAGCACCGTGGTGTGCCGCAAGGCCTCTATGGCCCGATGCTCTTGCGCCTCGACCTCGGCCGCCTCGAACAACATGCCCGATCCGCCATCCAGCAGTGGAATGAGCGATATGGCTGTTCGCACCGTGACGGGCGCGCCGTGGGGATAGAAGGTCCAGCGGTCATGAACGGTCTCACCTCGGGCGATGCGTTCACTGATGGCGTCCATCCGGATGCGCACAGCCGGAGACTGGTCCGCGAAGTCGCGCGCCTGAAGCTCTTCGAGAGAGGCCGCCCCCCATAGCTCCAGCGCCGCCCGATTGGCGTAGACCTTGCGCTTGCGCGCGTCATCAAACACCCAGACCGGCTGGCGCAGACTGTCGAAGCCGTCCACCGCGAAAGGAAGACGAGCAGAAGCGGTGGGTATGCCGGTTTTCGACGACAAGGCGCGCATTCATCTCTCAGGGACAGCTTGACCCTAGGCATGTCGCGATTGGCCACCTGTTAACGGGCGATTGTGTCGCGCCCCGCGCCAGATGACGCCTTGCCAGGTAATCGAGCCGGATCACCCGGATTTTGGCGTCTTTTCCCGGCCATCCCTGTTATAGGCCGCATCCTCCGCGACACTCTGACGCCTCCCCCAGTACGAGCACCTTATGGCTTCCCCTGCCCGCGCGCCCATTCTCGCCCTCAAGGACGTCCGGCTAGCCGACGGCGCCAAGCCCCTGTTCGACGGCGTCGACCTGGCGCTGGAGCCGCGCATCCGCGCGTGCCTGGTCGGCCGCAACGGCGCAGGCAAGAGCACCCTGCTGAAGATCCTGGCCGCCCAGGGCGCCGAACCCGACAGCGGCGAGCGTATCGTGCAGCCCGGCGCGCGCATTGTCTTCGTCAGCCAGGAGCCGGAGATCACCGGCGCAACCCTGCTGGACTATTGCACCGCCGGCGGCGCCCAGGACTACGAAGCCCAGGCCACCCTGGCCGACTTTGGCCTGGACCCCGAAAAGGGCACCGAAGGCCTTTCGGGCGGTGAGAAGCGTCGCGCGGCCCTGGCCCGCGCCTTCGCCGAGCAGCCCGACGTGCTGCTGCTGGACGAACCGACCAACCACCTGGACATCTTCGCCATCCAGACGCTGGAAGAGGAACTGGCCGGCTCCAAGTGCGCCGCCCTGATCGTCAGCCACGACCGGGCCTTCCTCAACCGCGTCACCCAGCGCACCTTCTGGCTCGAGCACCGCAAGGTGCGCCGACTGGACAAGGGCTTCCTTGAGTTCGAGACTTGGAGCGAGGCGGTCATGGCCGCCGACGCCGACGAAGCGCGCCGCCTGAACAAGGCGCTGGAGCGCGAGAACGCCTGGCTGGCGCGTGGCGTCCAGGGGCGCCGGGCCCGCAATGAAGGTCGCCGCCGCGCCCTGATGGACCTTCGCGCCGAAAAGAAGGATCGCCAGAGCGACATGCGCGGCAGCATCTACATGGCTGTCGAAGCGGCGGGGACCTCGGGCAAGAAGGTCGCCGAAGCCAAGAACGTCACCAAGAAGTTCGGCGACCGGGTGATCGTCGAAGACTTCTCGACCCGCATCCTGCGCGGCGACCGCGTAGCCCTGGTCGGCCCCAACGGCGCGGGCAAGACCACCCTGGTCAAGCTGCTGCTGGGCGAACTGGCGGTCGATTCCGGCACGGTCACCCTGGGGACCAACCTCGAGATCTCCTATGTCGACCAGGCCCGCATGGCCCTGTCGGACAAGATCACCGTCTGGGACTTCCTGACTCCCGGCGGCGGCGACTCCATCCTGGTGCGCGGCCTGCCCAAGCACGTGGCCGGCTACGCCAAGGACTTCCTGTTCACCGAGGCCCAACTGCGCCAGCCCGTGACCAGCCTGTCGGGCGGGGAACGCAACCGCCTGCTGCTGGCCCGCGCCCTGGCCACGCCCACGAACCTGATGGTGCTCGATGAGCCCACCAACGACCTGGACATGGACACGCTGGACCTGCTGGAGGACCTACTGGCCGACTTCGAAGGTACGCTGATCCTGGTCAGCCACGATCGCGACTTCATAGACCGGCTGGCCACCTCGACCATCGCCATGAACGGCCATGGCCAGGTGATCGAAACGCCGGGCGGCTGGAGCGACCTGATCGACCAGAGCCCCGACTTCTTCAAGGGCGCGCGCGGCGCCGGTGGCGGCGACTTCGCCACCGGAGCCGCCAAGGCCGCTCCGGTGGTAGTCGCCCCGCCCAAGAAGACCGTCAAACTGTCCTACAAGGATCAGCGTCGGCTTGAGGAGTGCGAAGCCCTGGTCGCGGCCAGCCCCAAGATCATCGGCGATCTGGAAGCCAGGCTGGCCGATCCGAACTTCTACGCGCGCGATCCCGCCGGCTTCGACAAGGTCATGAAGACCCTCGACAAGGCCCGCGCTGACCTGGCGCAGGCCGAAGAGGACTGGATGGCTCTGGAAGAGAAGCGCGAGACCCTTTCCAGCTAGCGGCTCCCCGACCGCTCGCTTCCCGCTCGCGCGCTATTGGAATGCCGGCTTCCGCTCAGTGTGGCGAGGGAGCGGGATAGGTCTATGGACCAAGATCGCCAGCGATGGCGGACTGTGGTGGCGTTGAAGTTCTGGCGGCGGGTCTGGCAGCCCTGCCGCTGCGTCACCCGCTCGCCGGCGATCAACCCGCTCGCCGGGTGATTGCCCCGACGCCCCCCGACAAGCGCCTGTCAGGAACGCGGCAACGACCGGCCGAGCGGCCTTGAGACGCGACCTGTGCTTGAAGCGCCCGCTGTCTTATGCATTGTCGTGCCTCCGCCAAAGTAAAAGGGGGGTGGCTCAAGGTCGGACCTTAGTCGAAAGCGATCATCGCCTGCGACAAAGCGCCACAGCGACCAAATTGGGCAGCAACCTTGAACAGTCGGAAGCGTATTGATCCGGGGGGACGGGACAAACATGCGGCAACAGCTGGCACAACAAGAACAACGGCGGCAGAACACCCTGCTGCTGAGCTTGGCTGTGGCCGTCGTCGCCAGCCTGGCCTTCAGCGACTTCCTGACCCGGACCAATCTGGGTGTCGCGGCGTTCTGGCCCGCGAACGGCCTCCTGATCGTCGGTCTGATGGCGCTGAATGCGCCGCGCCGCATCGCCCTGACCAGCGTGATGATTGTCTTCCATTTGATCATCGACCTGCTTGTCGGAGACAGCCTCGGCAAGGCCTTGCTCTTCACCAGCGTCGACGTTCTGGAAGCCTATGCGGTCTGGGCCGTGGCGCGCCGGATTTCCGGCGGTTTGCTGCGGCTGCGGACAATGCGGCAGCTCGCGCTTCTCGTCGCGGTAGGCGCCCCCATCGCAGCAGCCGCCGCGATCATCTGCGCGCCGCTGCTCTCGATAATCTCGGGAGCGCCCGTGCTGACCTTGATGTGGGCCTGGTTCGCGCGAAGCGGCCTGGGGCTCGCCGTCGTGCTCCCCGCTGTGCTGGTGTTGCTGGACGCGGAGCATCGTCGCGCCTTCCATCGCTCGATTACCGAGCGCCTGGCGCTGTATGCGTCGATCGCCGCGATGACTGCGGTCTGCTTTCATCCTGACGGTGTTCCGGCGCCCTTCCTGATCTTCCCCCTGGCCATGCTGGCCGCCTTTCGACTGGGCGCCCGGGGGGCTGCGGAAAGCTCTCTGGTGGTGGCCTTTATCGCCATTCCCCTGGTGACTTCCACCGGCTATCTGGCCATGGGCATGCGATGGGAAACCGCCAATCCCACCCGCGTCGCCCAGGTCTTCATCAGCCTGCTGTTCGGCACCAATCTGGCGACCGGCCTGGCCCTGGCGCAGCAGGAGCGCCTGAAGCGCCTGCTGGTGCGCCGCGAACAGCTGACCCGCGCCGCCCGCGCCCGCGCCCTGGCCGCGACCGAGGCCAAGACCGAGTTCCTGGCGACCATGAGCCACGAGATCCGCACCCCGCTGAACAGCGTGCTGGGCTTTGCCCAACTGCTGGCGGCCCGCAACGACCTGCCGCCGGACGCCCGCCGGCAAGTAAACCTGATCGACTCCGCCGGCGGCGCCCTGCTGACCGTGGTCAACGACATCCTCGACTTCTCGCGGGTCGAGGCCGGCCAGGTGGAACTGCTGCTGCAACCGACCTCGGCCGCCAACCTGCTGCGCGACACCGTCGCGATCATGGCGCCTGAGGCGCGCGCCAAGGGCCTCAAACTGAACCTTGAGATCATCGATCCGATCGACGCCCTGCACGACCTGGACGACGCCCGCCTGCGCCAGGTGTTGCTCAACCTGCTCAACAACGCGGTGAAGTTCACCGATACGGGACGCATCGACGCCACCCTGATTGTCGAGCCGGGCGATCATGAAGATCGATTGCGTTTCGAAATCACCGACACCGGCGCCGGCATCTCGATCGAGAAGCAAGCCCTGCTGTTCCAGCGCTTCTCGCAGATCGACAGTTCGGCAAGCCGCACCTATGGCGGCGCGGGCCTGGGCCTGGCGATCAGCCGGGCGCTGGTCGAACTGATGGGCGGCAAGATCGGCGTCGACAGCGTGCCGGGTCGCGGCTCATGCTTCTGGATGGAGATCGCCGCGCCGATCGCCGAGTCCTTGGGCGTTCCCGAGCAACGGACACCCCTTTTGCCAGGCGCCGCCCGTATCCTGCTGGTCGACGACCATCCGATGAACCGTGAAATCGGCGTCGCCCTGCTGACCCTGGCCGGCTGCGAGGTCGATATCGCCGAAAACGGTCAGCAGGCCGTCGAGGCGGCCGCGACCGGCGAGTACGACATGATCCTGATGGATATCCACATGCCGCTGATGGACGGTCTGGCCGCCACCCGCGCCATCCGCGCCCTGAACTCGCCCGCCAGCCGGGTTCCGATCATCGCCATGAGCGCCGACGCCCTGCCCCAGCAGGTCGAGCGCTGCTACGCGGCCGGAATGGTCGATCACATCGCCAAGCCGATTCAGCGCGAGGTGCTCTATGCCAAGGTCGAGCGCTGGCGGACCGCTCCCACCAGCATCGACTAGCCGAACCGCGTTCGCTCTTGGAAGATGCGGCCGCGCCGCCTAACCTCTCGCGACCTTGTCCGGGAGGGATTCATGGGTTTCCGCAAACTGGCCGTGCTCACCCTTTGCACGCTGCTCGCCGCCTGCTCGCCCGCCGGGCAGGAACCCGCCGACGCTCCCGGTCGCACCGCCATGAAGCTGGCCACCGACTGGCGCGCCCAGGCCGAGCTTGGCGGCTACTATCAGGCCTTGGCTACTGGCGAATACGCCAGGCGCGGGCTGGATGTGACCCTGATCCAGGGCGGTCCCGGCGTGAACGTGCCCCAGTTGCTGGCCACGGGCGCGGTGGATGCCGGGGTCGGCTCCAACAGCTTCATCGTCATGAACCTGGCCAAGGAAAAGGCCCCTGTTAAGGCCGTTGCCGCCTTCATGGACAAGGACCCCCAGGTGCTGATCGCCCACCCCGGCCAGGGCATCAACGCGATCGCCGACATGAAGGACCGCCCGATCCTGCTGGCGGACGCCTCGATCACCGCCTTCTGGGTCTGGCTGAAGGCCAAGTACGGCTTCACCGACGCTCAAGTGCGCAAGTACAACTACAGCGCTGCGCCGTTCCTGGCCGACAAGCGCATTGTCCAGCAGGGCTATGTCACCAGCGAGCCCTACCTCATCGAGAAGGAGGGCAAGATCAAGCCGGCGGTGTTCTTGCTGGCCGACAGCGGCTATCCCGCCTACGCCTCGATGGCTCTGATGCCCGACAGCTTCATTGCCAAAAACCCGTCGGCCGCGCAGGCCTTCGTCGAGGCCACGGCTGCGGGCTGGAAATCCTATCTCTATGGCGACGCCAAGCCGGGCGACGCGGCCATCCTCAAGGACAATCCTGAGATGACCCAGGACGTCCTCGACCAGGCCCGCGAGAAGATGCGGTCCTACGGCATCGTCCCCAAGGACGGCATTGGCCAGATGACCGACGCCCGCTGGGCGGAGTTCTTCAAGGTCGCATCGGATCAGGGCGTCTATCCCAAGGATATGGACTACAAGGGCGCCTACACGCTGCAGTTCCTGCCCAAGGGCCAATGACACTGACCATCGCCACTCTTTCCGCCGTCGAAGTCGACTACGCCAGGCGCGGCCGCGTCCTGGGGCCGGTGGATCTGGATCTGCGCGCCGGCGAGATCGTCGCCCTCGTGGGGCCGTCCGGCTGCGGCAAGTCCACCGCCCTGCGTTTGCTGGCGGGACTTGAACAGCCCACACGGGGCGCCGTGACCCGCGCCGCTGGCAGGGGCGAGACTGCCGTGGTCTTCCAGGCCCCTACGCTCGCGCCGTGGCTCAGCGCCCAGGCCAATGTGGCTCTCCCTCTGGAACTGGCCGGCGAACGGCATGCCGACGCCATGACCGCCGCCGCCCAGGCCCTGGCCAAGGTCGGTCTGGGCGAAGCGCTTGCGGCGCGGCCCGCTCAGTTGTCGGGCGGCATGGCCATGCGGGTGTCTCTGGCCCGCGCCCTGGTCACCCGCCCTCGCCTGCTGCTGCTGGACGAACCGTTCGCGGCGCTGGACGAGATCACGCGCCGCGCCCTGGCCGACGACGTTCTGGCCCTGGCCGGGGAGCTGTCGCCGGCCATGATCTTCGTCACCCACAATGTCGAGGAGGCGGTCTATATGGCCGGCCGGGTCGTGGTCATGACCCCCGGCCCCGGCCGCATCGCGGGAGAAGTGGCCATCGACGCCCCCCTGATCCGCCCCGCAGGCTTTCGCACCACCGAAGCCTTTCGCCAAGCCGCCGAGACGGTGTCGGGCCTGCTGGCCCAGGCCGGAGTTCGCGCCGCGTGAGGACCTTGTCGGCCTTCCTGTCGCCGCTCGTGCTGATCGGCCTGCTGCTGGCGGGCTGGGAGCTGGCCTGCGCGCGCCTGGCCGTGCCGGCCTATCTGCTGCCGCCACCCAGCGCGATCTGGACGGCCTTGATCGAGGGCTGGGCGCTGCTGCTGGCCTCGGCCT